>NZ_JBYTBK010000058.1:0-24438 GCF_058789115.1 Pseudomonas sp. FW300-N1A1
AGTTCGTTCTGAAAGACCGCAGTCGCTTTGTTGGGTGCGCTTCGCGCACCAGCGCGAGCAAGCTCGCTCGCCACGGGGCTCTCACCCGCTTCAAGCCTTTCTTAACTGAACAGTATTGCGCTCATGGCGGGGTTTGTCGTTTTCAATGCTGTCGTTATGCGCAGCGGCTTTCTCGTTGCTGCTCCAGTGTTTCCAGTTCGATCCTGTAGCTGTGGGCGTCGTTCTCGGAGTGGAACATCCCCACCAGCATGTCTTGTTGATGGACATCCCAGATCCGGATACCGGCGGCCAGGCCTTCATGGGACATCTGTGAATCGTCGCGTTCAGTTACTTTTACAGTCATCTGCGAGCTCCAATTTCAATTGACCTGCAGCAAGGCGTCTGCAGGCCTTTGTTATATATTTTGATAGCTTGCTAAGTAAATGATCTGGATCGGTAACGGTCTGTTGCAGGATCGAAGACAATCCGCCAGCCCCCGCCGGCCGTGACATTCGGTCGCATGGCAGAAAGTTTCATGACAGATGTTTCATGTTTCAAGGGCCTCTCCGCTTGCCCGCGAAGGCGGTCTGTCAGCTGGCGCAAAAACCACAGGCGAAAAAAAGCCTCGCAATCGCGAGGCTTTGTTTGCGTTGGTCTGGCTTACTGGCCTTTGACCGGCTTGCCGTCGACGGTGCCGTCCTGGAGCATGATGTTGTACTCCTTGCCGTCGGTTTCGACCTGGCGCAGGGCTACGAGAACATAGCCCCAATCCTTGGCGAACCACATCTCGGTGATGCGCTTGTTACCGCTCTCGACAGGCGGACGTACGCGCTCGACCTTGATGGCGTCAATTTTGCCGACCTTGGTGCTGACCGTTTCGGAATTCAGAACGCGGAAATCGTAGGTGTCCGAGTCTTCACCTTCAACCACCTGGTAGCTCATGCTTTTTTTGCCGGCCGCAACATCGCGCTGCAAAGCCAGTTGGTAAGTAGACTTATCCAGCATGCCTGTGTTGAGCGGTACCTTGACCGCTTCACCGCGATCGGTCCCGGTGACCATCTTGGTGCTCCAGTCGAAGTCCAGATTGACTTTCTTGGCTTTACCCAGACCGCCACGCTCGAAGTTATATGACTGGGGCAGCAAGGTGTCCTTGTCCAGCTTCAGTGTGCTTTCTTCCGTCAGGCTCGCAATCATCATCGATGCCTTGAAGCTGAGCTTCCAATCACCGTTGCTGGTTTTTTCAAGGCTTCGTTCAGCGGTACCGCTCATTGGAAGTTGCTTCCAGTCGGCGGTATAGCTGGCGGAGAACGGTTGCAAATCTGCGGCCTGCGCAAAGGGCAGGGCAAGCAGAGCACAGGCGAAGAGCAGGGCGCGACGCATAAAATCTCCTAGTGACGAATCAAGTGACCGCTGGTCCCAAGTAACTGACCATCCAGTGAAGCACCTAGTTCGCCCAGGCTCAAGCGGCCCTCGGCAAACCAGCGTACCGCCAGCGGATAAATCTGGTGTTCGCAGGTGTGAACCCGCTGCGCCAGACTTTGCGGCGAATCATGCAACTCTACCGGTATTACTGCCTGTACGACCAGTGGGCCGCCATCGAGTTCCTCGGTAACGAAGTGCACGCTGCAGCCATGTTCCGTGTCGCCGGCCTCCAGCGCTCGCTGGTGAGTGTGTAACCCTTTGTATTTAGGGAGCAGCGAAGGATGGATATTGAGCAGGCGGCCCTGGTAATGGCGGACGAAACCGGCGCTGAGGATGCGCATGAATCCGGCCAGGACCACAAGTTTGGGTTGGAAAGCGTCGATCAGTTCGATCAAGGCGGCATCGAAGGCTTCACGGCCTTCGAACGCCTTGTGATCCAGGGCGCGGGTATCGATACCCGCGTCCTTGGCGCGCTGCAAACCGTAGGCATCGGCACGGTTCGAGATCACTGCGCGAATGCGGACAGGGTTGTCCGCGTTCTGCGCATCGTCGATCAAGGCCTGCAAGTTACTGCCGGTGCCGGACAGCAGCACCACAACATCACAGGTCTGGGGCATCTCAATGAGCCTTGAGGTTCTTCAGTTCGACCTGAGCAGCGCCTTCGGCAGCCGTGGAGATCTGGCCGATGACCCAAGGTTGCTCGCCGGCTTCACGCAGTACGTTCAGCGCGGTTTCAACGTGTTCCTGGGCGACGCAGATAACCATGCCCACGCCGCAGTTCAGCACGCGGTGCATTTCGGTTTCGTCAACGTTGCCTTTTTCCTGCAGCCAGTCGAAGACGGCCGGGCGCTGCCAGCTGGCAACGTCAACCACGGCCTGGGCGCCTTTTGGCAGCACGCGCGGGATGTTGTCGAGCAGGCCGCCACCGGTGATGTGGGCCATGGCCTTGACGGCGCCGGTGTCCTTGATCAGCTTGAGCAACGGCTTGACGTAGATGCGGGTTGGCGCCATCAGCAGGTCGGTCAGCGGCTTGCCGTCGAGCTGGATGTTCTCGATGTCGGCACCGGACACTTCGATGATCTTTCGGATCAGCGAGTAGCCGTTGGAGTGCGGACCGGACGATGGCAGGGCAAGCAGGGCATCGCCAGCGGCCACTTTCGAGCCGTCGATGATTTCCGATTTCTCGACCACGCCCACGCAGAAACCGGCCAGGTCGTAGTCTTCGCCTTCGTACATGCCCGGCATTTCAGCGGTTTCGCCGCCTACCAGGGAGCAACCGGACAGTTCGCAGCCAGCGCCGATGCCGGTGACGACCTGAGCGGCGGTGTCGACGTTCAGCTTGCCGGTGGCGTAGTAGTCAAGGAAGAACAACGGCTCGGCGCCACAGACCACCAGGTCGTTGACGCACATGGCAACCAGGTCGATGCCGATGGTGTCGTGCTTGTTCAGGTTCAGTGCCAGGCGCAGCTTGGTGCCGACGCCGTCGGTGCCGGAAACCAGCACGGGCTGCTTGTAGCCGGCCGGGATTTCGCAGAGGGCGCCAAAACCGCCCAGGCCGCCCATGACTTCCGGGCGCGCAGTGCGCTTGGCGACGCTCTTGATGCGTTCGACCAATGCTTCACCGGCGTCGATGTCTACACCGGCGTCCTTGTAGCTCAGGGAGGGTTGCTTGCTCATGATCCAGGCCTTTAGGGGGGATTTCTGGGTAACGACCGAGTCTGGCGAGCGTGCTGAACAGGCATGGGCGGGATCGCCGCGCAAGCATTCAGAACACCGGGCCATTGCCGGTCTGCGAAGGCGCGCGATTTTATCAGGCTTGAGGGGCAGCGGCCATCCTCGGGCCGACGGGCAGGGGCATATCGTGTTAAAAAATCCGAAAATGCTCCGTGCTGGTGGCCTTGCCTGTCGCTGTATAAGGTATAGCGGTTTACTGTCTATGGTTATGACTGAGTGAAAACTTCCATCGATCGTGTGAATGTTTTGCAGGTCTGTGTGGTCACAGCCTTGCTCAAGCCAGTTCATGCGGTCTGTTCCAGCCGCTATTTGTCGACGGGAATCCCCCATGCGCCTGTGTAAATTTCTGTTTGTGGGCTGTTTGTCGCTGGTCAGCCTGGCGAGCCATGCCCAAACCGTCCAAGGTCTCTATCAAGTCCACGAACCGGTCAGCAGCCAGACTCCGCAAGAGCGTGACCAGGCCACGCAGCGCGCGCTCGACACCCTGGTGCTGCGCCTCACCGGTGACGCCCGGGCGTTGCAAAGTCCCGGGCTTGCGGCCATCCGAAAAGATCCGCAACAAATTATCAGTCAGTACGGCTATGACGCCGGGCCACCGGAAAGCCTGAAGGTCGATTTTGACCCGGTGAGTACGGATCGTGCGCTGCGCCAGGCCGGGCTGGCCCTGTGGGGGGCCAATCGTCCGTCGATTCTCGGGTGGTGGCTCAACGACTCGGCCGACGGCTCAAGCCTGGTGGGTGATGGTCAGGTCAGTGCCGAGCCGTTGCAGCGTGCGGCCCAGCATCGAGGTTTGCCGTTGCGCCTGCCGCTGGCGGACCTGAACGAGCAGATCGTGGCCACGGCACCGAATCTTGATAGCGGTAATCCTGCTCCGTTGCGCAGTGCTTCCGAGCGTTATGGGGCCGATGCCTTGTTGGCGGTGCATGCGCGCGAGGAGGGTGGCCAATGGCAAGCCAAGTGGTACTTGTGGCTGGGCGATCAGCGTGAGCAGGGCAGCGTGCAGGGAGCTGACAACGCCGTCGTGGCGGATGCTGTGCTGCTGGCGGTGAGCGAGCGCCTGGCGCCGCGCTTCGCGTCCAGGGCCGGGGCGTCCAGCGAGCAATCGTTGCTGGAGGTGCAAGGCATGAATCTCGCGCGCTATGCGGAATTGGGGCGGTTGCTGGAGCCTTTTTCCGTGCGGTTGCAGCGTGTCGAGGGTGACCGGATTGTCTATCGCGTCAATGGCAGTACCGATCAGTTGCGTTCACAGTTGACGCTGGCGAACCTGCGGGAAGTGCCGGCCAGTGCCGCGCCAGCGCCAGTCCAGCCCATGGCCGCAAGCCCGGTGCCTGTGGTTGCTCCCGCTCCCGGGGCGCAGCTGAGTTTCCGCTGGTAGTTTTTCTTTTCTTATATAGAAGCATATGGAGTTGTTCATGGCCGATTCTCGGCGTTGGGTCTGGCTGGCTGGGATCGCCCTGCTGTGCGTGTTTGTGTACCTGTTGCATCCGATTCTCACCCCCTTTCTGGTCGCGCTGGGGCTGGCTTACCTGTTCGACCCCTTGGTCGATCGCCTGGAAAGATACGGCTTGTCGCGAACCTGGGGGGTGGTGGCCGTGTTTGCGCTGTTTACCCTGATCGTCATGGCGTTGCTGCTGGTGCTGGTGCCCATGCTGGCCAAACAGCTGTTTCGTTTGTATGAGCTGGCACCGCAGATGCTCGACTGGTTGCAACACACGGCGATGCCGTGGGTGCAGGCCCGGATGGGGCTGGCGGACGGCTTCTGGAAGTTCGACAAGGTCAAGGCGGCCATCAGCGAGCACATGGGGCAGACCACCGACATTGTTGGAATGGTGCTGAGCCAGGCCACGGCGTCGAGCCTGGCGTTGATGGGGTGGCTGGCCAACCTGGTGCTGATCCCGGTAGTGAGCTTCTATCTGTTGCGTGATTGGGACCTGATGATGGGCAAAATCCGCAGCCTGTTGCCACGTGGTCGTGAGGAGCGCGTGATGGCATTGGCCGGTGAGTGTCATGAGGTGTTGGGGGCGTTTGTGCGCGGGCAATTGATGGTGATGCTGGCGCTGGGGGTGATTTATGCCGCGGGCCTGATGCTGGTGGGGCTGGAACTGGGGCTGTTGATCGGCCTGATCGCCGGCCTGGCGGCGATCGTGCCGTACATGGGGTTTGTGATCGGGATCGGTGCGGCGCTGATCGCCGGGCTGTTTCAGTTTGGCGGTGACCTGTATCCGATGATCGGGATTGTTGCGGTGTTCATGGTCGGCCAGGCCCTGGAAGGCATGGTGCTGACGCCGTTGCTGGTGGGCGACCGGATTGGCCTGCACCCGGTGGCGGTGATCTTTGCGATCCTGGCCGGTGGCGAGCTGTTTGGCTTCACCGGTATTCTGCTGGCATTGCCCGTGGCCGCAGTGATCATGGTGCTGGTGCGTCATGTGCATGACTTGTACAAGGACTCATCCATCTACGGCAGCATGGACGAACCCGAGTCCCGATAGCGGGCGATCCGCCCCGAAAAGGCCGCCCGGTGGCTGCCCGGACGCTCTTGTACAGGGCGCCTGGCTGCCACATGCACCGTCAAACAAACCCCTCCGATCCTTGCAAGTTAACGCAAACCTTTGATTTTGCTTATGGTCTGCCGCATTGTGCGGCCGGCGTCACGGGTATAAACTTTGCAAACTTTACACAGAGGCCACTAACGGTTCGTTTGGAACTGTTCAGTCAGCATGAAACCGATTCAGCTGCCCCTAGGTGTGCGTCTGCGTGATGACGCCACCTTTATCAACTACTACCCTGGCGCCAACGCCGCTGCACTCGGCTATGTCGAACGCCTGTGCGAAGCCGACGCCGGCTGGACCGAAAGCCTGATCTATCTGTGGGGCAAGGACGGGGTAGGACGTACGCACCTGCTGCAAGCCGCTTGCCTGCGCTTCGAGCAGTTGGGGGAGCCGGCGGTGTACCTGCCGTTGGCCGAGTTGCTGGATCGCGGTATCGAAATCCTCGACAACCTTGAACAGTACGAACTGGTTTGCCTGGATGACTTGCAGGCGGTCGCGGGTCGGGCTGACTGGGAAGAGGCGCTGTTCCACCTGTTCAACCGTTTGCGCGACAGCGGTCGGCGCCTGCTGATCGCCGCGTCGACGTCGCCACGAGAGCTGCCGGTAAAGCTGGCTGACCTCAAGTCCCGCTTGACCCTGGCACTGATTTTCCAGATGCGCCCCCTGTCCGATGAAGACAAGCTGCGTGCGCTGCAATTGCGCGCCTCGCGTCGCGGCCTGCACCTGACCGACGAAGTCGGGCATTTTATTCTGACTCGGGGCACACGCAGCATGAGCGCCCTGTTCGAGTTGCTCGAACGCCTCGATCAGGCCTCGCTCCAGGCCCAGCGCAAGCTGACGATCCCCTTCCTCAAAGAAACCCTGGGCTGGTAAAACCGCGGCCTGTAGAGCGTTTCGGCATATTTCAGGCGTCAGAAAACCCGCTTCCGGAAGGGTGTTTCCGGCGCGCGCAGATTTAAAATGGGCTTAAGCGCTTAGATGTTAAGAGAAAACTGAGAAGTCACATTTAAATCGATTGAATTTGCAAATGAGGGCGATAGAAGGCATAGTCGCGGCTTCTTTACACCTTCAGCCACGGTCGTGCCCATGCTAAATCGCTTCGCACCCCTCGTGCCTCTCGCACTCGTTACCCTGCTGTTTGGTTGCGCCGCGCACTCTCCAGTGTCCCAGCAAGCGCCCCAGCAACAGGTTCAAAACTCTTCTACCGCACAGTCTTCCGCTCTTTATCAGGAAGAACTGGCAACCGAAAAAGAACTGGCCGATTTTGCTGGCAGCAAGCCTTACCAGTTGCCTGTCCTGGCCGACAGCATCCTTGAACGTGGCATGTCCCTGATCGGTACCCGTTACCGTTTCGGCGGTACCTCTGAAGCCGGTTTTGATTGCAGCGGTTTCATCGGTTACCTGTTCCGCGAAGAGGCGGGCATGAACCTGCCGCGCTCCACGCGTGAAATGATCAACGTTGACGCGCCGCTGGTCTCTCGCAGCAAGCTGCAACCTGGCGACCTGCTGTTTTTTGCCACCAATGGTCGTCGCGGTCGTGTCAGTCACGCCGGCATCTACCTGGGTGACAACCAGTTCATCCACTCCAGCAGCAGCCGCAGCGGCGGTGTCCGGGTCGATAGCCTGGGCGACAGCTACTGGAGCAAGACCTTCATTGAAGCCAAGCGCGCACTCGCCATGGCTCCCACGTCGGTCACCACCGCGCGCAAGTAAGCGGTCTGCGTAGCCACTGCGCCCAGGGTGCAACACCCGGGCGCGGCTACCGAAAATCGACCCTCGCCGAGCAATGCCCCTTCATTTTGTAATCCCAACTTAAAGTCTTACTTGAAGTTTGGCGCTTAGCCGCTAGAATCCTGATCTATTGTTGATCAACTAACCGCGTAAGCCCTGCTTACGCGGTTTTGTTTTCAGCCTCTCGGCAGAGAACGCCGCAGCCAGATCAGGATGCTCTGTAGATGACGATGTCGGCCCGCCTTGCACTCATGTTCCTCGCAGCGCTGCTCAGCGCCTGTGCCAGTCGTACTCCGCCGCCGGCCAAAGTGGTTCGCGCCCCTGTCTTTGCACCCTCGCAATCATTCTCCCCGGTGGCCGACGACGTGCTGTTCCGCGCGCTGGGCCTGGTGGGCACGCCGTATCGTTGGGGCGGTAATACGCCGGATTCGGGGTTTGATTGCAGCGGCCTGATCGGCTACGTCTACCGAGACGCGGCGGGTATCACGCTGCCACGCACCACGAGTGAAATGATCGGCATGCAGGCGCCCAGTGTAGGCAAGACCGCCTTGCAGACCGGTGACGTGATCTTCTTCGCCACCAATGGCGGCTCGCAAGTCAGCCATGCCGGGATCTACGTCGGCGAAGGTCGATTCGTGCATGCGCCGGCCACCGGCGGTACCGTCAAGCTGGACAGTCTGTCCAAAGCCTATTGGCAGAAGGCCTACCTGAGCGCCAAGCGCGTATTGCAGCCCGAGCATCTGGCGCGCAATCCCTAGAGTCCTGTCTCGCAGAGGTGGTCATGACCGCTCGTACGCTCAATCTCGACGATGACCTCTACCACTACCTGCTCGATGTATCACTGCGCGAAACGCCGCTGTTGCGCCGTTTGCGTGATGAAACCCAGGCGTTGCCCATGGCGCGCTGGCAGGTGGCGCCCGAGCAAGGGCAGTTTCTCGCCCTGCTGATCAAGCTGACAGGCGCCCGACGTGTACTCGAGGTGGGGACCTTTACCGGTTACAGCGCCCTGTGCATGGCGGCGGCCTTGCCGCAGGACGGCTCGCTGATCTGCTGCGACCTCCCTGGCGATTACAACGCCACGGCGCGCCGTTACTGGCAGGAGGCCGGGCTGGCCGGGCGTATCGAGCTGCGCCTGGCGCCGGCGTTGCAGACCCTGGCGCAGCTGGAGCAGCAAGGGCAGGGGGGCTGCTTTGACCTGATCTTCATCGATGCCGACAAGGCCAATTACCCGGCTTACCTGGAAAGCGCCTTGCGGCTGCTACGCCAGGGCGGCCTGGCGGTATTCGACAACACGCTGTGGAGCGGCCGGGTACTGGAAAGCAATCCCGCCAGCGAAGACACCCGGGCCATCCAGGCGCTCAATCGTGCCTTGAAGGCGGATGCGCGGGTGGACTTGTCGTTGCTGCCGCTGGGGGATGGCCTGACCTTGTGCCGCAAGGTCTAGGCAGCGTCCGGCGGTAGTTGCTCATTGAAGGGCTGACACCCGCCAGATCCTGTTCCCCACATCATCGGCCACCAGCAGATTTCCTTGCCGGTCGATCACCACGCCCACCGGCCGGCCCATGGCCTGTTCGTCCTGGTCGAGAAAACCGCTCAGCACATCGACAGGCTGCCCGACCGGTTTGCCTGCGCTGAACGGCACGAAGATCACTTTGTAGCCACTGTGGGGTTTGCGGTTCCACGAGCCGTGCAGGCCGATAAAGGCGCCTTCGGTGAAGGGCGGCGGCAGTCTGCTTCCTTGTGCGAATGCCAGGCCCAGCGGGGCGGTGTGTGAGCCGACGGCGTAGTCCGGGGCAATGGCCTTGGCGACCAGGTCCGGGTCTTGTGGCGTGACCCGGGCATCGACGTGTTGGCCGTAATAGCTAAATGGCCAGCCATAGAAGCCCCCGTCCTTGACCGAGGTGATGTAGTCAGGCACCAGATCGTTGCCGAGCTCGTCCCGTTCATTGACGGCAGTCCAGAGTTTTCCGCTGCGCGGCTCCCAGCCCATGCCGTTGGGGTTGCGCAGGCCCGAGGCGAAAATCCGCTGGTTGCCGGTGGCGCGATCAACTTCCCAGATCGCCGCGCGACCGGTTTCCTGCTCCAGGCCATTTTCCGCGATGTTGCTGTTCGAGCCGACGGTCACGTACAGCTTGCTGCCGTCCTGGCTGGCGATGAGGTTTTTGGTCCAGTGATGGTTCAGTGTGCCGCCGGGCAGGTCGATCACCTTCATGGGGGCGGAGGTGATCGAAGTGGCGCCGCCTGCATAATTGAAGCGCAACAGCCGATCCGTATCCGCGACGTACAGATCGTTGCCGACGAGGGCCATGCCAAAGGGGGAGTTGAGGTGTTCAATGAACGGGGTGCGGGTTTCGGCGTGGCCGTCGTGGTCGGCGTCGCGCAGCAGGGTGATGCGGTTCGGGCTGGGCACGCCGGCACCGGCGCGCGCCATGATTTTTTCGGTGATCCAGCCGACCACGCCTGTGCCGTCATCAGGCTTGGCTGGGGCGTTGGTTTCGGCCACCAGCACATCGCCATTGGGCAGCACATACAGCCAGCGTGGGTGTTCGAGCCCTTTGGCGAATGCCACCACCTGGGTGCCGGGCGCGGCAATCGGCTTGGCACCGCTTGGCCAGCCCACGGCGGGGGCGATGTTCACGGTCGGGATCAGGGTCTTGTTCGGCGCCGACAGCGTGGGTGAAGGGCCGATGCCGTCCGACACTTGCAGGCTGGAGGTTTCCCCGCAGGCGGCCAGGCCTGCGGCAAGGGTGATAACCAGGGCGAATCGAGGCTTGAACATGCGGGCTTCTCCATGAGTGCATCCCTTCAGTCCAGAGGAGCCGGATCGCCTTGAGGTTCAGTCTCAGCTACGGGCCTCCTTGAGCAGCACGGCGATACCCGGATGATAGTAGCCGGCTTCGTTGCGCAATTTGCGATAAGCGTAAGGAAAGTACCAGGCCACGGCGCAGCAATGTTCCTTTTGCAGGTCGTCGACCATGTCCTGGAGTTCTTCCGGTGTGGCGCTGTGCTGGAGTTTTTGCGGGGCGACGAACAGGCAACCGATCTTCAGCTCGTTGGCATAGGCGATGGTCTTGGCATCGCTGGCAATGTCCAGCAGTGCCTGGGTGAGGTTCAGCTGGTTGACCCGTGGCCAGCGTTGTGTGGCTTGAAGGTAGGCGCGTTGCTCCTGGTTGGCGATGAGCAGGTCGACGCGGCCATTGCGCTTGCCTTCCTCGATCTGCTTTTTGCTGGGCGCCTGTTCCAGGGTGACCATCTCCGCCATCCAGGCCGCGGCTGAAAGCAGGCTCAGGTTGGCGCGTTCATCAAACCAGTAGGGGCTTTCGTTATCGCCGCGCACGGCGTTGTAGCGATCGATACAGTCAAACCAGCGCTCCAGTACCGGGCGTAGAAATTCCAGTTTCGGGTTACTGATGATCATGCCTTGCATGGTGCTCGCCCTTTTTATTGTGGTGTCAGGTTGTGGCTATTTGATATCACTGCTTTAAGTCTGGCACAACAAGGGCGTCGGTTTATTGATCGGGGTCTGTTTCTGTCGCGGCATGAGCCCGGCATTAATTGACGCTCCACCCCCAACCCTCTAACCTTCGCGACTTGTTTCAGGTGCTCGGTGACCCTCTGGTCGATCGAGTGAAACAGGGAAGCCGGTGAGGGTGCGCTCTTTGACAGAGCGGGCAACGATCCCGGCGCTGCCCCCGCAACGGTAAATGAGTGAAGATCGCGCCTTGAGCCACTGTGTCGACGTTCGACATGGGAAGGCGCGCGGTCCGGCCAAACCAGCCGCTCATGAGCCCGGAGACCGGCCTGATCCATCCAGCGGCATCACGGTGGGCGATGCCAGGCTTCCTGCCGTCTGTATCCATGCCTGCCCGCCGTTATCCAGCCTCAACGGAGAGCTCCCCCATGACTGATTCCCCTGATCGTGACGAACGCCATCTGGCGCGCATGCTGCGCAAGAAAGCAGTGATCGATGAACGCATTGCCAACTCGCCGAACGAGTGCGGCCTGCTGTTGGTACTGACCGGTAACGGCAAAGGTAAAAGCAGTTCGGCGTTCGGCATGCTGGCCCGGGCCATGGGCCACGGCATGCAGTGCGGCGTGGTGCAGTTCATCAAGGGGCGTAACAGCACGGGCGAGGAATTGTTCTTCCGACGCTTCCCGGAGCAAGTACGCTTCCATGTCATGGGCGAAGGGTTTACCTGGGAGACCCAGGATCGCCAGCGCGACATCGCGGCCGCCGAAGCTGCCTGGGCGGTATCCCGGCAGTTGCTGAATGATCCGGCCATTGGCCTGGTGGTGCTCGATGAACTGAACATTGCCCTCAAGCATGGTTACCTCGATCTGGATCAGGTGCTCAGCGACTTGCAGGCGCGCCCGCCGATGCAGCACGTGGTCGTCACCGGTCGTGCCGCCAAGCCGGAAATGATCGAGCTGGCGGACACCGTCACCGAAATGGGCATGATCAAGCATGCGTTCCAGGCCGGGATCAAGGCGCAGAAGGGTGTCGAGCTGTGAGCCTCTTCCTATGAATAGCCGTCGATACTGCCCGGCGGTGCTGATTGCCGCGCCGGCCTCCGGCCAGGGCAAGACCACCGTCACCGCTGCGCTGGCCCGCTTGCATCGTAATCAGGGGCGCAAGGTCCGGGTGTTCAAGTGCGGCCCGGACTTTCTCGACCCGATGATTCTCGAGCGCGCCAGCGGTGCGCCGGTGTACCAACTGGACATGTGGATGGTCGGCGAGCAGGAAAGTCGCCGGCTGTTGTGGGAAGCGGCCGCTGAGGCCGACCTGATCCTGATCGAAGGGGTCATGGGGTTGTTCGACGGCACTCCGTCCAGCGCGGATCTGGCACGGCATTTTGGCGTCCCGGTGCTGGCAGTGATCGATGGTACCGCCATGGCGCAGACGTTCGGTGCGCTGGCCCTGGGCCTGGCGCGTTATCAGCCGGACCTGCCGTTCGCCGGGGTGCTGGCCAACCGGGTCGGCACCTTGCGTCACGCGCAGTTGCTCGAAGGCAGCCTGACCGAAGGCCTGCGCTGGTACGGGGCCTTGTCCCGGGAAACCGGTATCGAGTTGCCGAGC
Organism: Pseudomonas sp. FW300-N1A1; assembly: GCF_058789115.1. Classification (NCBI taxonomy): domain Bacteria; kingdom Pseudomonadati; phylum Pseudomonadota; class Gammaproteobacteria; order Pseudomonadales; family Pseudomonadaceae; genus Pseudomonas; species Pseudomonas sp. FW300-N1A1. The sequence continues at coordinate 12,493 of NZ_JBYTBK010000058.1, forward strand.
CGTCACCTGGGGCTGGTGCAAGCCAGTGAGCTGAACGACCTGGACCTGCGCCTCGACGCCGCTGCCCAGGCCCTGGCCAGCAGTTGCGAAGTGGCATTGCCCCCGGCCGTCGAGTTTGCCGCGCCCGATGTGATCGCCGCCGAGCCGTTGCTGGCTGGTGTGCGCATTGCCGTGGCGCGCGATGAAGCCTTCGCCTTTACCTACGGTGCGAGCCTGGACCTGCTGCGGGCGATGGGGGCTGAGTTGCGCTTCTTTTCGCCGATCCGCGACCGCGAGTTGCCGGAGGCTGACAGTGTGTATCTGCCGGGTGGTTACCCGGAGTTGCACCATGTCGCCCTGGCTGAAAACAGCTCGATGCTCGACGCCATCCGCGCTCACCATGGCGCCGGTAAACCGTTGCTCGCAGAATGCGGCGGCATGCTGTATTTGCTCGACTCGCTGACCGATGTCGAGGGCACGCGGGCGGCGCTGGTGGGCTTGCTGGCCGGTGAGGCGGTGATGCAAAAGCGCTTGGCGGCATTGGCGCTGCAGGCGGTCGACCTGCCCGAAGGCTCGCTGCGTGGCCACACCTATCATCACTCGTTGACCCGTACCGAGCTCGAGCCGATTGCCCGTGGCCTGAGCCCCAACGGCGGACGAGGCGCGGAGGCGGTTTACCGTGCCGGAAGGATGACGGCTTCATACGTGCACTTTTATTTCCCGTCCAATCCGTCGGCGATTGCCGCGCTGTTTGCGCCTGACCTTGAGACCGTGAAGAAACCATGACTGCCAATGCCTTCAGTGCGGCCGAGCGCGATGCGGTGTATCGCGCCATCGCCGAGCGTCGCGACATGCGTCATTTCAGCGGTGGCACAGTCGAGCCAGCGCTGCTGCGGCGCCTGCTCGAAGCGGCGCACCAGGCACCCAGCGTCGGCCTGATGCAGCCCTGGCGGTTTATCCGCATCAGCGACCGGGCATTGCGCGGCAAGATCCAACACCTGGTGGAAGAGGAGCGGGTGCGCACCGCCGAGGCGCTGGGCGAACGCTCCGATGAATTCATGACGCTCAAGGTCGAAGGCATCAACGATTGTGCCGAGGTGTTGGTCGCCGCGCTGATGGATGATCGCGAGCGGCACATCTTTGGTCGGCGCACCTTGCCGGAAATGGACATGGCGTCGCTGTCCTGCGCGATTCAAAACCTTTGGCTGGCGTCGCGTGCCGAAGGCCTGGGCATGGGCTGGGTATCGTTGTTCGAGCCCCAGGCACTGGCTGACCTGCTGGGCTTGCCGCCTGGGGCCAAGCCGCTGGCGGTGTTGTGCCTGGGGCCGGTCGAGGCATTCTATCCGGCACCGATGCTGGTGCTCGAAGGCTGGGCGCAAGCGCGTCCGCTCAGTGAACTGTTGTACGAAAATGTCTGGGGAGAGAGTCAATGAGTGTGGCCTTGCTGAGTGTCGCCGGGGTAGCGCTGGATGCGCTGCTGGGCGAGCCCAAGCGCTGGCATCCGCTGGTGGCGTTCGGCCGTTTTGCCGATCGCATCGAACAACGTTTCAATGCGGGCGGCCGTGGCTGGCGCAGTCACGGGGTCACCGCGTGGGTGATTGCGGTGGTGCCGCTGACCCTGTTGGTCACCGCGTTTTCCTGGTTGCCCTACCTGGGCTGGATCGTCGAGATTCTCGCGCTGTATTGCGCGCTGGGCCTGCGCAGCCTCGGCGAGCATGTCGAGCCGGTGGCCCAGGCCCTGCGCAGCCATGACCTGGAGGAAGCCCGCACCCGCGTCGGTTATCTGGTCAGTCGCCAGACCAGCGAACTGGATGAGACCGCGGTGGCCCGGGCGGCCACCGAGTCGGTGCTGGAGAACGGCAGCGATGCGGTGTTTGCCGCACTCTTCTGGTTTGCCGTGGCCGGCGCGCCGGGGGTGGTGCTTTATCGCCTGAGCAACACGCTCGATGCCATGTGGGGCTATCGCAACGAGCGCTTCGAACGCTTCGGTTGGGCGGCGGCGAAAATCGACGATCTGCTCAACTATATTCCGGCGCGGCTGGTGGCCCTGACCTATGCGCTGCTGGGCAAGACCCGTCTGGCGCTCAAATGCTGGCGTACCCAAGGGCCGACATGGGACAGCCCCAACGCCGGACCGGTGATGGCCGCAGGTGCCGGGGCACTGGGGGTCGAACTGGGCGGGGCGGCGATCTATCACGGTGAGCTGCATCAGCGTCCGCAATTGGGTGAGGGTGTGCCGGCAGACGCCGACTCGATTGACCGCGGCTGGCAATTGGTCCAGCGCGGGGTATGGTTGTGGCTGCTGATTCTCTGTGTGGGGGCCGAGTTTTATGCTTGAACACGGTGGCCGCCTGCGCAAGGCGGCCTTGCACTACGGCATTGCCGAAGCCGATTGGCTTGACCTCTCCAGTGGTCTGGCACCCTGGCCCTGGGCTATCCCGCAGATTCCGTTACGTGCCTGGGCGCGCTTGCCGGAAACCGAAGACGGCCTGGAGCAGGCCGCTCGGGAGTACTACGGGGCGAGCCATGTGTTGCCTGTCGCCGGTTCCCAGGCCGCTATCCAGTTACTGCCGCGCCTGCGTCGTGCCGGCAAGGTCGGCGTGCTGTCGCCCTGTTATGCCGAGCACGCCGAAGCCTGGCGTCGCAACGGTTATATCGTGCGTGAAGTGGTGGAGCAGGAAGTCGATTTTTTCCTCGACAGCCTCGACGTGCTGGTGGTGGTCAATCCAAACAATCCCACCGGCCTGAGCCTGACCCCTGAGCGCTTGCTCGAGTGGCATGCGCGCCTGGCACAACGTGGCGGCTGGCTGGTGGTGGATGAAGCGTTCATGGACAACACCCCGCAGTTGAGCCTGGCGGCGTTTGCCGATCAGGTCGGCCTGATCGTATTGCGTTCGTTCGGCAAGTTTTTCGGCCTGGCCGGCGTGCGGTTGGGCTTTGTGTTGGCCGAGCGCAAGTTGCTCAAGCTGCTCGCCAAACAGGTCGGTCCCTGGACGGTCAACGGGCCGACGCGGGTCCTGGCACAAGTCTGTTTACGCGATACCGAGGGGCATGCCCTTCAGCGCGAGCGCAGCGAGCACGCGAGCCAGCGCCTGGCGCAGGTCCTGGAGTGCCATGGCTTCAAACCCCAGGGCGGCTGCGCGCTGTTTCAGTGGTTGATCACCGATCACGCCGAGCACCTGTACGAGTTCATGGCCCGGCAAGGCATTCTGCTGCGCCTGTTCACCCACAACAGCAGCCTGCGTTTTGGCTTGCCGGCCGATGAGGCCGATTGGCTGCGCCTCGAACACGCCTTTGCCGCCTACGCCAAGGAAACCCCATGACCACGCTGATGGTGCAAGGCACCACCTCCGATGCCGGGAAAAGTACCCTGGTCACCGCGCTGTGCCGCTGGCTGACGCGCCAGGGCGTCGCCGTGGTGCCATTCAAGCCGCAGAACATGGCGCTCAACAGTGCGGTCACCGCCGACGGCGGTGAAATCGGTCGCGCGCAAGCGGTGCAGGCCCAGGCCGCCCGTCTTGAGCCGCACACCGACATGAACCCGGTGTTGCTCAAGCCCAACAGTGACACCGGTGCGCAAGTGATCATCCACGGTCGTGCCGTGACCAGCATGAATGCGGTCGCCTATCACGATTACAAAGTCATCGCGATGCAGGCGGTGCTCGCGTCTCACGAACGGCTGAGCGCGGCCTATCCGGTGGTGATGGTCGAAGGGGCTGGCTCGCCGGCGGAGATCAACCTGCGGGCCGGCGACATCGCCAACATGGGCTTTGCCGAAGCGGTGGATTGCCCGGTGGTATTGATTGCTGACATCAATCGCGGCGGGGTCTTCGCCCATCTGGTCGGCACGCTGGAGTTGCTGTCTGCCACCGAGCAGGCGCGGATCAAGGGTTTCATCATCAACCGTTTCCGTGGTGATCTCGCCTTGTTGCAGCCGGGGCTGGACTGGCTCGAAGCCCGTACCGGCAAGCCGGTGATCGGCGTGCTGCCCTATGTCATGGACCTGCACCTGGAGGCCGAAGACGGTATCGACCAGCGTCAGGCCGACAAGGCCGAGCAAGTGCTCAAGGTGGTGGTGCCGGTGCTGCCGCGTATCAGCAACCACACCGATTTCGACCCGCTGCGTCTGCACCCTCAGGTTGACCTGCAGTTTGTCGGCCCTGGCCAGCCGATTCCGCCGGCCGACCTGATCATTTTGCCGGGCTCCAAAAGTGTGCGAAGTGATTTGGCCTACCTGCGTGCCAATGGCTGGGACACGGCCATTGCCCGTCACCTGCGCTACGGCGGCAAGGTGCTGGGTATCTGCGGCGGCCTGCAAATGCTGGGTGAGCAACTGCACGACCCGCTGGGGCTGGAAGGGGCGGCGGGTTCCAGTGCTGGCCTGGGCTTGCTGGCGTTCGAGACCGTGCTTGAGGCAGAAAAGCAGCTGCGCAACGTGCGCGGTCGCCTGGTGCTGGAAAACGCCGACGTCAGCGGCTATGAAATTCATGCCGGGGTGACCACGGGTCTTGCCCTGGAGCAGGCGGCAGTGCGGCTGGACGATGGCCGTAGCGACGGTGCGCAGAGCGCCGATGGCCAGGTGCTCGGTACTTACCTGCACGGTCTGTTCGAGTCCCCGGCGGCGTGCAGCGCGTTGTTGCGCTGGGCCGGTCTGCAGGCGGTGCAGGAAGTCGACTACCACGGCTTGCGTGAGCGCGATATCGAGCGCCTGGCCGACCTGGTGGAGACGCACCTGGACACTGGGTTGTTGCGTGAACTCTGTGGCTTGTAGGGGGGGCAGCACCGCCCATTTCGCGGGCAAGCCTGCTTCCTCATGGGATCACCGCGTGCCTGTGGGAGCGGGCTTTCCCGCAAAGACTGAACGCTCCACAGCGCCAATTTCAAGGGATACCACCATGCTGCAACTGATCCTCGGCGGTGCCCGCTCCGGCAAAAGCCGCCTGGCTGAAAAACTTGCGTCCGACAGCGGCCTGGCGGTGACGTACATCGCCACCAGCCAGCCGCTGGACGGTGAAATGAGCGCCCGCGTGGCCCATCATCGCGAGCGTCGTCCACCTGAATGGGCGCTGATAGAAGAACCCCTTGAGCTGGCCCGGGTGCTGCGTGAAACCGCCCGTGCCGAGCGTTGCCTGTTGGTCGATTGCCTGACCCTGTGGCTGACCAACCTGCTGATGCTCGACAGCCCCGAGCGCCTGGCGCAAGAACGTGAAGCCCTGCTCGATTGCCTGGCCGCGTTGCCGGGTGAGATTGTGCTGGTCAGCAACGAGACCGGCATGGGGGTCGTGCCGCTGGGCGAACTGACTCGCCGCTATGTCGATGAAGCCGGTTGGTTGCATCAAGCCCTGGCTGAGCGCTGTCAGCGTGTCGTACTGACCGTCGCCGGCCTGCCCCTGACTCTGAAAGGTACCGCGTTATGAGCGATTTCTGGTGGCTGAACCCGTGCAAGCCGATTAACGCCCAGGCTCATGCGCAAGCGGCGGCCCGGCAGCAGCAGTTGACCAAGCCGGCCGGCTCCCTTGGGCAACTGGAGGCGGTTGCCGTGCAACTGGCGGGCTTGCAAGGGCGGGTCAAGCCGAACGTGAATCAGCTGTGGATCGCCATCTTTGCCGGCGACCATGGGGTGGTCGCCGAGGGCGTTTCGGCGTTCCCGCAGGAAGTCACCGGGCAAATGCTGCATAACTTCGTCACGGGTGGTGCGGCCATCAGTGTCCTGGCGCGGCAGCTGCAAGCGCGGCTGGAGGTGATCGACCTGGGTACCGTGACGCCGTCATTGAGCCTGCCGGGCGTGCGCCATCTGCACATCGGACCGGGCACTGCGAACTTTGCCCAGGGTCCGGCCATGACGCGGGGCCAGGGTGAGCAGGCTTTGCAGGCCGGCCGCGACAGCGTGTTGCGGGCCATCGCCGAAGGCTCGGAGCTGTTTATCGGTGGCGAGATGGGCATCGGCAATACCACGGCGGCCAGTGCGCTCGCGTGCGCCTTGCTCGAGTGTCCGGTGGCGCACCTCACCGGGCCGGGTACCGGTCTGAACGCCGCGGGCGTGAGTCACAAAGCCCAGGTTATCGAACGTGCCCTGGCGTTGCATGCCGCTGAGCGGGGCGACCCGTTGCAGACCTTGTTCAACCTCGGTGGCTTTGAGATCGCGGCGTTGGTCGGCGCCTATCTGGCCTGTGCCCAGGAAGGGCTGGCGGTGTTGGTGGATGGTTTCATTTGCAGTGTTGCCGCGCTGGTCGCGGTACGTCTCAACCCGGCTTGCCGCCAGTGGCTGCTGTTCGGCCATCGCGGGGCAGAGCCGGGCCACCGTCATGTGCTGGAGTCCTTGAACGCTGAACCTTTGCTCGACCTCGGTCTGCGCCTGGGCGAAGGCAGTGGGGCGGCACTGGCGGTGCCCTTGTTGCGGCTGGCCTGCGACCTGCACGGGCAAATGGCGACTTTCGCGGAGGCGGCGGTGGCTGATCGTCCGGCATGACCTTGCATCTGGATCTGCTGCGCCACGGTGAGACCGAACTCGGCGGCGGCTTGCGTGGCAGCCTGGATGACGCACTGACCGCCAGCGGCTGGGAGCAGATGGGGGCGGCCGTGATCGATCGAGGGCCGTGGGATCGCCTGGTCAGTTCGCCGCTGCAGCGCTGTGCACGTTTTGCCGAGACGCTGGGTGAGCAGTTGCAGTTGCCAGTGATGCTGGACAAGGACCTGCAAGAGTTGCACTTCGGCGCCTGGGAGGGATGTAGCGCGGCGGCGTTGATGGAGACCGATGCGGAGGCCTTGGGGCGGTTCTGGGCCGACCCTTATAGCTTCACGCCGCCTGAGGGTGAACCGGTTACAGCGTTTTCGGCGCGGGTGCTGGCGGCGGTCGAGCGCTTGCAGCAGGCCTATGCCGGCCAGCGAGTGTTGCTGATCAGTCACGGCGGGGTCATGCGTTTGTTGCTGGCCCGGGCGCGGGGCTTGCCGCGTGAGCAACTGCTCAGCGTCGAAGTCGGCCATGGTGCGATGTTCTCATTGCGCGTCGAGGCCGACGGGGTGCTTGGGGAAGAGGGCTGAACATGTTGCCGTTCTGGATTGCCCTGCAGTTTCTGAGCAGCCTGCCGGTTCGTCTGCCGGGCATGCCATCGCCCCAGGAGCTGGGGCGCTCCTTGCTGTTTTATCCGCTGGTGGGGCTGCTGTTCGGTGTGTTGCTGTGGGCGTTGAACGGGCTGTTGCTCGGTACGCCGACGTTGCTGCACGCGGTGATTCTCTTGAGCGCCTGGGTGGTGCTCAGCGGTGGCTTGCACCTGGATGGCCTGGCCGACAGCGCCGACGCCTGGCTGGGCGGTTTTGGCGATCGCGAACGTACCCTGACCATCATGAAGGACCCGCGCAGTGGGCCGATCGCGGTGGTGACGCTGGTGCTGGTGCTGTTGCTCAAGTTGGCAGCGTTGCTGGCACTGATCGAGCAGCACGCCACGATCGGTCTGATCCTCGCGCCGTTGATCGGCCGCAGTGCGTTGCTGGGGCTGTTCCTCACGACCCCGTATGTGCGTGCCGGTGGCCTGGGCCAGGCACTGGCCGATCATCTGCCGCGCCAGCGTGGTGTGCAGGTAGTGCTGCTCAGTGCCGTGGCTTGCGTGCTGATCGGCGGTTGGAGTGGTGTGTTTGCCCTGGTGTTGGCGGTTCCCGTGTTTTTCGGCTTGCGTCAGGTGGTGTTGCGACGCCTGGGCGGGACGACCGGCGATACCGCGGGCGCCGTGCTGGAGTTGCTGGAAGTGGCGGTGCTGGTCGGGTTGGCGCTGGCCTGAAGGGTATTTTGCCCACGTATCTGCCTGCGCTCGTGCGATCATTGCGCTTGCGTTCACTGATTCACGGGTATATACACGCACCATGCTAGCTTCTCAATGTTTATGCACCAACCTGCGTCGCGCCGCTCGAGGCGTCAGCAGGTTTTACGACGGCGCCCTCGACGGCTTCGGGATCAATGTTGCGCAGTACTCCTTGCTGTGCAATTTGCAGCGCCTGGATCAGCCGAGTATTTCCGCCCTGGCTGAAGCCATGGGGCTGGACCGCAGCACGCTGGGGCGCAACTTGCGGGTGTTGGAAGGCGAGGGGCTGGTGCGCATGGTTGAGGGTGAAGACCAGCGTAATCGCATCGTGCAACTGACTGACGCGGGGCGCGAACGCCTGGCAGCGGCTTTGCCGGCCTGGGAAGCTGCCCAACAACGGTTGATCGATCGCCTGGGCGCCGAGAAGCGCGCCACCTTGCTGGCCTTGCTGGATGAACTCGCATGAAGCGGGTTTTTTCGATTTTAAACGGGTATATGCCCGTAATTGGAGAATAACAATGACATCGATGTGGCGTACCAGTGGTTGGGTTTTGCTCGGGAGTGCGCTGATTCTGGCGTTGTCACTCGGTGTACGGCATGGCTTTGGCCTGTTCCTGCCGCCGATGAGCGCCCAGTTCGGCTGGGGCCGCGAAGTGTTTGCGTTCGCCATCGCCTTGCAGAACCTGATCTGGGGGCTGGCGCAACCCTTCACTGGCGCGTTGGCGGACCGCTTCGGCGCGGCGAAAGTGGTGTGGGTCGGTGGCGTCCTGTACGCCGTGGGCCTGGTGTTCATGGGCCTGTCCGACTCCGCCTGGTCACTGTCGTTGAGTGCCGGCCTGTTGATCGGCCTCGGCCTTTCCGGCACCTCGTTCTCAGTGATCCTGGGCGTGGTCGGCCGTGCCGTGCCACCGGAAAAGCGCAGCATGGCCATGGGCATTGCCAGTGCCGCCGGTTCCTTCGGCCAGTTCGCCATGCTGCCAGGCACGCTGGGGTTGATCGGTTGGCTGGGCTGGTCGACGGCACTGCTGGTGCTGGGCATGCTGGTGGCGCTGATTGTGCCGCTGGTCAGCATGCTCAAGGATGCACCGCTGCCGGTACTGGGGCATGAACAGACACTGTCCGAGGCCCTGCGCGAGGCCTGTTCGCACTCAGGCTTCTGGTTGCTGGCGTTCGGCTTTTTCGTCTGTGGTTTCCAGGTGGTGTTCATCGGCGTGCACTTGCCGGCGTATCTGGTGGACCAGCACCTGCCTGCCAGCGTCGGCACCACGGTGCTGGCACTGATTGGCCTGTTCAACATCTTTGGTACCTACACTGCGGGCTGGCTCGGCGGGCGCATGTCCAAGCCGCGTTTGCTGACGGCTCTGTACCTGATGCGTGCGGTGGTGATTGGCCTGTTCCTGTGGATGCCGGTCACGCAGACCAGTGCCTATCTGTTCGGCATGGCCATGGGGTTCCTCTGGTTGTCCACCGTGCCTTTGACCAACGGTACGGTCGCAACGCTGTTCGGGGTACGAAATCTCTCTATGCTGGGCGGTATTGTTTTCCTCTTTCACCAGCTGGGTTCATTCCTTGGCGGCTGGTTGGGCGGGGTGGTCTACGACCGAACAGGAAACTATGACTTGATCTGGCAAGTGGCGATTCTCCTCAGTCTGTTGGCTGCCGCCCTGAACTGGCCGGTGCGTGAGCGTCCGGTGGCCCGCCTGCAGGCCCAGGCGGGTGCCGCATGAGCCGTATTGCTGTCGGGCTCGCCGCGGTGGCGGGTGGGGCGCTGCTGCTGGCGCTGGCCTGGTGGGGCTGGCATCAGGGCGGATTGGCGATGATGCAGTTGGGGCTGGGTGCTTGCTGAATCGTCCCTTGCTACGGGCGGGGATGGGCGAGTACCGTCGCCCCCTGACGATTTCTTGAGGATGCTCGATATGCCATTGCGCTGGCTGGCTGTTCCCGCTCTTGTTCTGGCCGTGGCAGGTTCGGCACTGGCGGCCGAGTGTCCGCCGTTGTATTCGGGGTCGTTGACCCGGTTGCATGCCAAGGACTCCATCGACCTGTGCCAGCGTTTTTCGGGTAAACCGCTGGTGGTGGTCAACACGGCCAGCTTCTGTGGTTTCGCCCCCCAGTTCAAAGGCCTTGAGGCGCTGTACCAGCGTTACAAGGGACAAGGGCTGGAGATGCTCGGCGTTCCGTCCAATGACTTCAGGCAAGAGTCCGGGGACGGCGCCGAGACGGCCAAGGTCTGCTACGTGAACTACGGCGTGACGTTCACCATGACCGAGATGCAGAAAGTCCGTGGCCCCGACGCCGTGCATCTGTTCAAGATACTGGCCGAGCAAAGCAGTTCGCCGAAGTGGAACTTCTACAAGTACGTGGTCGATCGCCAGGGCAAGGTGATCGCGAACTTCTCCAGCCTGACCAAGCCCGATAATCCCGAGTTCATCCGGGCCGTAGAGCAGGCGCTGGCTTCCAGGCCCTGATCGGCGTCCACTAAAAAGCCCCGCCTCTGTGCCAGAGAGCGGGGCTTTTTTGCGATTCAAGCGAGCGAGCCCTTCAGGCTCGCCGTGAATCAGAAGCGGTAGGTCGCGCCGACACCGAAGCCGTTCGCCCAGTTTTCATACTTGGCGTTGTAGCTTTGGCCACGGTCGTTGCTGTTGTTGACCTTGACCGCTTCTTCCTTGAGGTAGGAGTAGGCCAGGTCGATGGTCAGGTCATCGGTCGGGCTCCAGCCAGCGCCCAGGCTGAAGATCTTGCGATCGCCCGTCGGGATGCGCGGGGAGCGATCCACGTTGTTGGTCGGTGCCTGGTCAAACGACAGACCGGTACGCAGGACCCACTGCTTGTTCAGTTGGTACGAAGCACCGATGGCGTGAGCCCAGGTGTCGTGCCAGTTCTGTTCTTCGGTGATTTCGCCGAATTGTCCGCCCAGTACGCCTGGAACGCCTTTGTTCTCGACGGTGATTTCTTTCAGGCGGCTCCAGCGGGTCCAGGTGCTGCCTGCGTACAGGGTCCACTGGTCGTCCAGCTCGTGAGTCACCGAGAAGTCCACCGATTCAGGGGTGGTCAGGTCCAGGGACGCGTCGTACTTCTGGTCCTTGCTCTGGCCTGCCAGCGGCAGCAAACCGTAGTTGATCTTGGTGTTGCCCTCGAGCTTGTACTTCACTTTCGAGTGGTAGGTCAGGCCGACACGGGTGCTGTCGGTCAGTTGTGCCAGGACACCGATGTTGTAGCCCAGCGCGGTGTCGTCGCCCTTGATGCGCACGTGTCCGTCAGGCGCAGCCTGGGTAATCGACAGGTCGGACTCCAGGACCCCTTCGATACGGTTGATGGTTGGACCAAAACCGATCGAGACCTTGTCGTTGAACGCGTAGGAAACGGTTGGCTGCAGGGTGACGACTTTTACATCACTCTTGCTGCCGAAATATTTGCCGGCAAAACCGTTCTCGTAGTCGGTGACCAAGCCAAACGGGGCATACATGCCGACGCCGACGGCCCATTGGTCGTCGATTGGCTTGACGTAGTAGCCCATTGGTACAGCGATGAACGGAACCATGTCGCCTTGGTTGGTGCCGCCATTCGGGCTGGAGGTGGCATGGTTGATATCGGTGTGAGCGTCGAGCATGGCGACACCGCCGGTGACTTGTTCGCGCTTGAGGCGCGACATGCCGGCAGGGTTACCGAAAATGGTGCTTGCATCATCTGCGACAGAAGAACGCCCGGCGAATCCAGTACCCATCCCACTGATGCTTTGCTCGTTGATGGCAAAGCCAGCTGCGAAGATCTGGGTGGATGCCATGGTAACGGCTAGGCCAAGCGTGGTTTTGAGCATTACTTTTTTCATTATTAGAACTCCCGGTGATCACCGGGGCGGAAATTACCAACATTTTTGCTTCAGCGCCATAGGCTGTATGCCTTGAGATAGAGCGGTTTTGTAGGACAATCCGACCAGAATCGCGGCTTTTTTTACGATCTTGCAGTTTTGGCTGCTCAGCAGGCGATCTGATTCACGGGTGATACACAGGCTTGCCAGGCGCAGGTGAAATCGCGCAGGCGTCCTTGAGGCTGGAAGGTCTGGCGCCAGATTCGCGCCATACCTAGCAGATCATCTGTGTTTGGACCGGGGACATGGTTTACACCTGTTCGGGGACATGGTGGACACTTTTTAATACGACACATTGATCAT
>NZ_JBYTBK010000059.1:0-23522 GCF_058789115.1 Pseudomonas sp. FW300-N1A1
TGCGCCCCAGCGGGAGCAAGCTCCCTCGCCACGGGTTTCGTGTTCGGCTTTATTTCTCTTAACTGACCGGCATTAGCGCCATCGGCGCCCTTTTTTGTGCCCGTCATTTCAGCAGTTGTTGAAACTCCTCCACCGGCAACGGCCGACTGTGCAGGTACCCTTGATACAAATGGCAATCGAGCCCCTGCAAAAACTCAAGCTGCTCTGGCGTTTCCACGCCCTCGGCGATCACTTCCAGTTCCAGGCTGCGGGCCATGGCGACGATGGCGCGGATGATTTCGGCGTCGTTGGGATCGCTGGTGGCGTCGCGGATGAACGACTGGTCGATTTTCAGGGTGTCGACAGGCAGGCGCTTGAGGTAAGTCAGTGACGAGTACCCGGTGCCGAAGTCGTCCATCGCAAAGCTGACGCCGAGCTTTTTCAGGCGGCGCATCTTGATGATGGTGTCTTCCAGGTTCTGGATCACGATGCCTTCGGTGATTTCCAGTTTCAGCAATGAGCAGGGCAGGTCGTGGCTGGCCAGGCTTTGTTCGATGCGCTCGACGAAGTCGTTCTGGCGGAACTGTCGCGGGCTGATGTTGACGCAGAGGCTGAAGCTCAGCGGGTCGATTTTGCCGTTGGCGATCAGCTGCTTGAAGGCCAGGCACGCTTCATCGAGGATCCAGGTGCCGACCTCGAGAATCAACCCGCTGTCCTCCAGGACTTTGATGAACTCGTTGGGTGACTGCGCGCCCAGTTGCGGGTGGTTCCAGCGTACCAGCGCCTCGGCGCCGACGATACGCCCGTCGCGGGCGTCGACCTGGGATTGGTAGTGCACGCGAAACTCGCCCCGGGACAGTGCCAGGCGCAGGTCGGTTTCCATGCGCAGCCGTTCACTGGCCGCTTTCTGCATAGTGTTGTGGTACATCTGCGTGGTGTTGCGCCCCGAGTCCTTGGCGCGGTAGAGGGCAATGTCCGCGCGCTTGAGCAGGTCGGTGGGCGTGGAGCCGTGGTCGGGAATCAACGCTATGCCAATGCTCGGCGTGACTTGCAGGCGCTGGCCGTCGAGGAACATCGGTTCCGACAGCAGTTCGCGCAAAGTGTCGGCCAGTTCCCGGACCTGATCGCTGACTTCGTTGCGCGAACCCTCCAGGCCGCTGAGCAGGACCACGAATTCATCCCCGCCCAGCCGTGCCACGGTGTCCTCCATGCGCACGCTGGCTTCAAGGCGTGCGGTGATGATCTTCAGCACGGTATCGCCCACGGGATGGCCGAGGGAGTCATTGATGTGCTTGAAATGGTCCAGATCGAGAAACAGCAGGGCGCCGCGCAGGTTGTGGCGCTTGAGCAGGGCGATCTGCTGGCTCAGGCGGTCCATCAGCAGCGCCCGGTTGGGCAGGTTGGTCAGGGGGTCGTGATAGGCCAGGTGGCGGATCTGCGCTTCGGCGTTCTTCAGCAGGCTGACGTCCCGGGCGGTCAATAACAGGCACGCCGTCTCGTTGAGGGTGATCGGTTCCACCGAGACTTCTACCGTCAGCAGTTCGCCGCGTTTGTTGCGCCCGAGCATTTCCAGATGGTGAACCCGGCCCTTGAGTTGCAACTCCGACAGTAGGGCAGAGCGTTGCTTCTCTTCGGCCCAGATGCCCACCTGATACACGGTTTTGCCGACCACTTCGTCAGCACGATAGCCGGTCAGGCGGCAGAATCCGTCGTTGACCTCCAGATAGCGTCCGGTGTCGCGCTCGAAGATGGTGATGGCGTCGGGGCTTGAGTGAAACGCTTTGGCGAACTTCTCTTCGCTGGCCTTGAGCGCGGCTTCCGAGCGTTGCTGCTGGGTGATGTCGCGCAGGGTGGTGACGATGCAGGGTTGGTCGCCGACGCTGATCTGGCGGCTGGAGATCACGCAGGTCAGGGCCTGCCCGTCCTTGTGACGGACGATGATCGCGACATTGTTCAGGCCCTGCTCGCGGATCACCTGCTCGATCCGTTGCAGGCTTTTCGATGACGCATCCCACAGGCCAAGGTCGTCGCCGCTGCGGCCAATCACCTCGGCGGCACTCCAGCCGAAGGTCTGGGTGAAGCTGGAGTTGATTTCGATGAACTGGCCGCTGTCCTGGCGGGTGACACAGATCGGGTCGGGGCTGACCTGGAACAGGGTGGCGAATTTTTCTTCGGAGGTCACCAGCCGTTGTTCACGCTCAACCTGGTCGGTGATGTCCAGCAGCGTGCCGGCCATGCGCAGCGGGACGCCGCTCTCGTCTCGGTACAGTCGGGCGCGGCTCTCCAGGTAGCGCGAACTGCCGTCCGCTAATTGCACGCGATAGGTCAGTTGGTAATTGCCCGCCGGCCCCTCACGCAGGCTATGGTAGGCGTTGCGCATGCTGTCGCGCTCTTCGTCGGGAACACCCTCGAAAAACTCGTCGAAGGACTCATGGAAGGGCTTGGCGTCCAAGCCATGCAACTGGGCCGCCCGCGCCGAGCCATAGAGCATGCCGCTGGGGATGTGCCAGTCCCAAGTGCCCAACTGGGCCGAGTCCAGGGCCAGGTCCAGGCGCTCCTGGCTATCCTTGAGTGCCTGCTCGGCGACTTTTCGTTCCGTGGTGTCGAGAAAGGTGCTGAGCAGGAAGGGCAGGCCTTCGAGTTCGACCTTTTGTGCACTGAGGATCCCGTCATGGATTTGGCCGTTGCTGGCGCGAAACTGCACCTCCATGCTGACCAGCTCGCCCTTGGCCTTGGTGGCCTTGACCAGTTTTGTCCGTTGCTCGGGGTGTACCCACAGGCCCAGCTCCAGGGTCGTGCGGCCAATGGCGTCCTGGACCGGCCAGCCGAACAGACTTTCGAAATACTGGTTGGCTTCGGTGATCAGGCCGTCTTCCTGGCGGGTCAGCAGCACCATGTTGGGGCACAGGTGAAACAGCGTGGCGAAGCGCTTTTCCGAGCTGCTCAGGGCCTGTTCGCGCTGGCGCTGGTGGGTGATTTCGCGGATCACGCCGATCATGCGTGGCCGGCCGTGCTTGTCCGGCAGCAGGCTGCCGCTGATCTCCAGCCAGTGCAGGCTGCCGTCCGGCCAGCGGATGCGATGGTGCATCGCCTGTTCCAGCGGGGCGCCAGCGATCACCGCATGGAAAGCGCGCAGGGCTTTTGCCCGATCCTCGGGAGGGAGCAGGTCCAGGTACTCCAGGTCCGTGGGCAACGGTTGCCGGGGATCGAAACCGAACAGCGCCTGGGTGCCCCGGGACCAACTGATCTGCCCGTGCTCGATGTCCCAGTACCAGGCGCCCAGGCGAGCGCCGTTGAGGGCGGCCAGCAACTGCGGTGCGCTTTCCCAGCTCTGTTCCGAGGTGTGAGGGTCCAGCGCCTGGATACGCGGCATCGGCGGTGTGTGTGGGCGTGGGCGGTCAACAGATTTGGGCATTGGCTACAGGCCTTGGGCTGAATTGGGCGTTCGGCAGTGGGGTTTGCAGCCTTAAAGGATTAGCACAAGTCAGCCGTGAGTCCCTGGCAAATCGATTTGTGCGTCCAGCAAGGCCATGAAAGCCCGTGCCGCATTCGATAGCGTCCGTTCGGTGTGCACGATATAGCCTAGCTGGCGACTGAGCTGTATGCCCGGTAAAGGTATGCGCGCCACCTGATCATCGAGCATGGTGCGCGGCAAGACGCTCCAGGCAAGGCCGATGGAGACCATCATCTTGATGGTTTCCAGGTAGTTGGTGCTCATGGCGATGTTTGGCGTGAGGCCCTGGGTTTCGAACAGGCGCTGGACGATGTGATGGGTAAAGGTGTTGCCACCGGGAAATACCGCGGGGTGGCGCGCGATATCGGCCAGCGTGACCGCGCCATTGCTGATCAACGAGTGTTCGGGGGCCACCACGAAGTCCAGGGGGTCGTCCCACACGGGCGTGGCCTTGACCAGCGAATGAGGCTCTGGCGCCAGGGTGATGACCGCCAGCTCGGCGCGACCATGAAGAATTTCCTCATAGGCCACTTCCGAATCGAGGAACTGAATGTCCAGTGCCACCTCAGGGTAGAGGCGGGTGAACGCCCTTAATAAAGGTGGCAGGCGATGCAGGCCGATGTGATGGCTGGTGGCCAGTGTCAGGCGGCCGCTGACCTCGCCGGTCAGGTTGGTCAGCGCCCGGCGGGTGTCGTCCAGCACGTTGAGTATCTGGTAGGCGCGCGGCAACAAGGCGCGTCCGGCCTCGGTCAGGCTGACTTCGCGACCCAGCCGATCGAACAGGCGGACGTTGAGTTGTTGCTCCAACCCGGCGATCCGCTTGCTGATGGCTGGCTGGGTCAGATGCAGGCGCTCACCGGCGCCCGAGAAGCTGCCCGTCTCGGCAATGGCGATAAAAGCATTGAGGTTGGCCAGGTCCATTACTTGTATTCCAGTTGGTTATCCAAAGCATGAAAAATATGAATTTGAGTTATTTAATGTAACCCCATAGGATCGACCTCACAAGCCACGGGGTTATTGAGTCACTTCAACCCCAGGGGCCTGTACGGCGAAGTGCTCCCGCGGCACTTGCCACGCAGGCCTCCCCGGCATAGAAACAAGCTGATGAGGAAACGTCTGATGGCCGGCAAAACGCTCTACGACAAGCTCTGGGATTCGCATTTGGTCAAGCAGCGCGACGATGGTTCGGCGCTGATCTATATCGATCGTCACATCATCCACGAAGTGACCTCGCCGCAAGCCTTTGAAGGTCTGCGCCTGGCCGGGCGCAAGCCTTGGCGCATCGATGCCAACATCGCGACCCCGGACCACAACGTACCGACGACGCCGGAGCGCAAGGGTGGCATCAACGCCATCGTCGACCAGGTGTCGCGCCTGCAGGTTCAGACCCTCGATGACAACTGCGACGAATACGGCATCGTCGAATTCAAGATGAACGATGTACGCCAAGGGATCGTCCATGTCATCGGCCCGGAGCAGGGGGCAACCTTGCCGGGCATGACCGTGGTCTGCGGTGACTCCCATACCTCGACCCACGGCGCATTCGGCGCCCTGGCCCACGGTATCGGCACCTCCGAGGTCGAGCACGTGCTCGCCACCCAGTGCCTGGTCGCCAAGAAAATGAAGAACATGCTGGTATCTGTCGAAGGCACCTTGCCGTTCGGCGTGACCGCCAAGGACATTGTCCTCGCCGTGATCGGCAAGATCGGCACCGCTGGTGGCAATGGCCATGCGATCGAGTTCGCCGGTAGCGCCATTCGTGACCTGTCGGTCGAAGGCCGCATGACCATTTGCAACATGTCCATTGAAGCCGGTGCCCGTGTAGGCCTGGTCGCGGCGGACGAGAAGACCGTGGCCTACGTCAAGGGTCGTCCGTTCGCCCCGAAAGGCGCTGAGTGGGATCTGGCTGTCGAAGCCTGGAAAGACCTGGTTTCCGATGCGGACGCGAAGTTCGACACTGTCGTTGAACTCGATGCCGCACAGATCAAGCCGCAAGTCAGCTGGGGCACTTCCCCGGAAATGGTCCTCGCCGTCGATCAGAACGTGCCGGATCCGGCTAAAGAGATGGATCTGGTCAAGCGCGACTCCATCGTCCGCGCCTTGAAATACATGGGTTTGACCGCCAATCAGGCGATCACCGACATTCAACTGGACCGCGTGTTCATCGGCTCCTGCACCAACTCGCGAATCGAAGATTTGCGCGCTGCCGCCGTGATCGCCAAGGGCCGCAAAGTGGCATCGACCATCAAGCAGGCCATCGTGGTGCCGGGCTCGGGCCTGGTGAAGGCGCAGGCGGAATCGGAAGGCCTGGACAAGATTTTCCTCGAGGCCGGTTTTGAATGGCGTGAACCAGGCTGCTCGATGTGCCTGGCGATGAACCCGGACCGTTTGGAGTCCGGCGAGCATTGCGCCTCGACCTCCAACCGTAACTTCGAAGGCCGTCAGGGCGCCGGTGGACGTACCCATCTGGTCAGCCCGGCCATGGCCGCCGCCGCAGCCGTCAACGGTCGTTTCATCGATGTCCGTGAATTGATCCAGGGAGCGCAGTAACCATGAGAGCCTTTACCCAGCACACAGGTCTTGTCGCGCCTTTGGATCGCGCCAACGTCGATACCGACCAGATCATCCCCAAGCAGTTTCTCAAATCGATCAAGCGCACCGGTTTTGGCCCGAACCTGTTCGATGAATGGCGTTACCTGGATGTGGGGCAGCCATATCAGGACAACTCCAAGCGTCCGCTGAACCAGGATTTCGTGCTCAATGCCGAGCGTTATCAAGGCGCCAGCGTGTTGCTGGCCCGCGAGAACTTCGGTTGCGGTTCCAGCCGTGAGCACGCGCCGTGGGCCCTGGAAGAGTACGGTTTCCGCAGCATCATCGCGCCGAGCTACGCCGACATCTTCTTCAACAACAGTTTCAAGAACGGCTTGCTGCCGATCATTCTCAGCGATAAGGAAGTCGACGAACTGTTCCAGCAAGTGGAGGCGACGCCTGGTTATCAGTTGCAGGTCGATTTGCAGGCCCAGACCGTGACTCGTCCTGACGGCAAGGTGTTGAACTTCGAGATTGATGCGTTCCGCAAGCACTGTCTGCTCAACGGCCTGGACGATATCGGCCTGACCTTGCAGGACGGCGAGGCGATTGCGACGTTTGAGGCCAAACACCGTGCGAGCCAGCCTTGGTTGTTTCGCGACGCTTGATTGAGCCGATATTGATGTAGTCCGGGCCGGCCCCTTCGCGAGCAAGCCCGCTCCCACAGGGGGTTTGTGAACGGCGCAAATCACCGTGGGAGCGGGCTTGCTCGCGAAGGCGGCAGCTCAACCGACACAAGACTAAACCCCAAAAAGGAAGTCCCCATGACCAGCACCGCCCAGCACAGTCAGGTAGTCCAGAAGCAATTCGGTGAACAGGCCGCGGCCTATCTGAGCAGCGCCGTACACGCTCAAGGCACTGAATTCGCGCTGCTACAGGCCGAGCTGGCGGGGCAGGGTGAAGCCCGGGTTCTGGACCTTGGGTGCGGTGCCGGTCACGTGAGTTTTCACGTAGCCTCGCTGGTCAAGGAAGTGGTGGCCTATGACTTGTCGCAGCAGATGCTCGACGTGGTCGCCGCTGCCGCTGTCGACCGTGGTTTGAATAATGTGTCCACGGTCAACGGTGCCGCCGAACGGCTGCCATTCGCCGATGGCGAGTTCGATTTTGTGTTCAGCCGCTATTCGGCGCACCACTGGAGTGACCTCGGCCTGGCCCTGCGCGAAGTGCGCCGGGTGTTGAAGCCGGGCGGGGTGGCGGCGTTCATCGATGTGTTGTCACCGGGCGCTCCATTGCTCGACACTTACCTGCAAAGCGTCGAGGTACTGCGCGACACCAGTCACGTGCGTGATTATTCCGCCGGCGAGTGGCTGCGCCAGATCAGCGAGGCGGGGTTGCAGACCCGCAGTACCACGCGCCAGCGGTTGCGCCTGGAGTACAACAGCTGGGTCGAGCGCATGCGCACGCCAGCGGTGATGCGTGCGGCGATCCGTGAGTTGCAGCAGTCGATGGGCAACGAAGTGCGTGAATATTTTGAGATTGAGGCCGATGGTTCGTTCAGTACCGATGTGCTGGTACTGTGGGCCGAACGCTAGAATTTTTCCGGGTGCACCCGCGGGTGCGCCGACTGATGACATGAGGAACGCATGAGCAAGCAGATTCTGATTCTCCCAGGTGACGGTATTGGCCCGGAAATCATGGCCGAGGCGGTCAAGGTGCTGGAGTTGGCCAATGACAAGTTCGCCCTGGACTTCGAATTGAGCCACGACGTCATCGGTGGCGCCGCCATCGACCGGCATGGCGTGCCATTGGCCGACGAGACCCTGGAGCGTGCCCGTGCGGCCGACGCGGTGTTGCTGGGCGCCGTGGGCGGCCCGAAGTGGGACGCTATCGAGCGCGATATCCGTCCTGAGCGTGGCCTGTTGAAGATTCGTGCGCAGTTGGGGCTGTTCGGCAACCTGCGTCCGGCGATCCTCTACCCGCAACTGGCGGAGGCTTCCAGCCTGAAGCCGGAAATCGTCGCCGGCCTGGACATCCTCATCGTCCGTGAACTGACCGGCGGTATCTACTTCGGCGCGCCACGTGGCACCCGCACCCTGGAAAACGGCGAGCGCCAGTCCTACGACACCCTGCCGTACAGCGAAAGCGAAATCCGTCGCATCGCCCGGGTCGGCTTCGACATGGCCATGGTACGCGGCAAGAAGCTGTGCTCGGTGGACAAGGCCAACGTCCTGGCCTCCAGCCAGCTGTGGCGCGAAGTGGTCGAGCAAGTGGCCAAGGATTACCCCGAGGTCGAGCTGAGCCACATGTACGTCGACAACGCCGCCATGCAGCTGGTGCGCGCGCCGAAGCAATTCGACGTGATCGTCACCGACAATATGTTCGGCGACATCCTGTCCGACCAGGCATCGATGCTCACCGGCTCCATCGGCATGCTGCCGTCGGCCTCGCTGGATACCCACAACAAAGGCATGTACGAGCCGTGCCATGGTTCGGCGCCGGACATTGCAGGCCTGGGTATTGCCAACCCGCTGGCGACCATTCTGTCGGTATCGATGATGCTGCGTTACAGCTTCAACCAGCAGGCTGCCGCTGACGCCATCGAGCAAGCCGTGAGCGTGGTCCTGGATCAGGGCCTTCGCACCGGTGACATCTGGTCGGCCGGTTGCACTAAAGTCGGAACGCAGGAAATGGGCGACGCAGTAGTCGCCGCGCTGCGGAATCTGTAATCTCTCGGGCCCCGCTTGTTGCTGATGCCGGCAAGCGAGCCCACTTTTTGTAAAGGTGTAGTTGCGATGAAACGTGTAGGTCTGATCGGTTGGCGCGGTATGGTCGGTTCCGTGCTCATGCAGCGGATGCTGGAAGAGCAGGATTTCGATCTCATTGAGCCGGTGTTTTTCACCACCTCCAATGTCGGTGGCCAAGGCCCGTCCGTGGGCAAGGACATTGCTCCGCTCAAAGACGCTTACAGCATTGACGAGCTCAAGACCCTCGACGTGATTCTGACCTGCCAGGGCGGCGACTACACCAGTGAAGTGTTCCCCAAGCTGCGTGAAGCCGGCTGGCAGGGTTACTGGATCGATGCCGCGTCCAGCCTGCGCATGCAGGATGACGCGGTCATCGTGCTGGACCCGGTCAACCGCAAGGTCATCGACCAGCAGCTGGACGCGGGCACCAAGAACTACATCGGCGGCAACTGCACCGTCAGCCTGATGCTGATGGGCCTGGGCGGCCTGTTCGAAGCCGGTCTGGTGGAGTGGATGAGCGCCATGACCTATCAGGCAGCCTCGGGTGCCGGTGCGCAGAACATGCGTGAGCTGATCAAGCAGATGGGCGCGACCCATGCCGCTGTCGCCGATCAACTGGCCGACCCGGCCAGCGCCATCCTCGACATCGACCGTCGTGTTGCCGAAGCCATGCGCAGCGATGCCTACCCGACCGAAAACTTCGGCGTACCGCTGGCGGGCAGCCTGATCCCCTGGATCGACAAGGAGCTGCCGAACGGCCAGAGCCGCGAAGAGTGGAAGGCCCAGGCCGAGACCAACAAGATTCTCGGTCGCTTCAAGAGCCCGATCCCGGTGGACGGCATCTGTGTGCGTATCGGCGCCATGCGCTGCCACAGCCAGGCGTTGACCATCAAGCTGAACAAAGACGTGCCGATCGCCGATATCGAAGGCCTGATCAGCCAGCACAACCCTTGGGTCAAGCTGGTGCCGAACAGCCGTGATATCAGCATGCAGGAGCTGAGCCCGACCAAGGTCACCGGTACCCTGAATGTACCGGTTGGCCGTCTGCGCAAGCTGAACATGGGGACCCAGTACCTCGGTGCCTTCACCGTCGGCGACCAACTGCTGTGGGGCGCGGCCGAGCCGCTGCGTCGCATGCTGCGGATCCTGCTGGAACGTTGATCGGCTGACGCCGTGAATGAACCCGTGCCTTGAAAGAGGCGCGGGTTTTTTTATGAACGTTGTGTCATCAGCCAAGTCGCCATCACGAGCAGGCACAGGCACGACAAATCCCCGGCGCAATTGCCTGCATGCCAGTCACCCGGTAAAGTGCCGCTCCCCCCGTTTCGCCTGAGGTAGAACCATGAGCCAGTCCTTTGATATCGCCGTTGTCGGCGCCACCGGTACTGTTGGCGAAACCCTCGTTCAGATTCTTGAAGAGCGTGATTTCCCGGTTGCCAACCTGCACCTGCTGGCGAGCAGCGAGTCGGCTGGGCATTCGGTGATGTTCCGTAGCAAGAACGTGCGGGTGCGGGAGGTCGACGAGTTCGATTTCAGCAAGGTGCAACTGGTGTTCTTTGCCGCCGGGCCGGCGGTTACCCTGAGCTTTGCCCCGCGAGCGACGGCTGCGGGTTGCGCGCTGATCGACTTGTCCGGTGCCTTGCCGGCCGACCAGGCGCCACAGGTAGTGCCGGAAGCCAATGCCCAGGTGCTGGCCGGGCTGAAAAAGCCGTTTCAGGTCAGCAGCCCAAGTGCCTCGGCGACCACCCTGGCCGTGGTCCTGGCAGCGTTGCGCGATCAGCTCGATGTGCAGCGCATCGCCGTGACCGCCAGCCTGGCTGTTTCGGCCCAGGGCCGCGAGGCGGTGACCGAACTGGCCCGGCAGACTGCCGAGTTGCTGAACGCCCGCCCGCTGGAGCCGCGCTTCTTCGATCGGCAGATGGCGTTCAACCTGCTGGCACAGGTCGGCGCGCCGGATGCCCAAGGCCATACGCTGCTGGAAAAACGCCTGGTTCGAGAGTTGCGTGAAGTCATGGCGCAGCCTGCCTTGAAGATTTCCGCGACCTGCGTTCAAGCTCCAGTGTTTTTTGGCGATAGCTATACCGTGACCCTGGTTTCGGCCAAGGCGGTCGACCTGGCTGCAGTCAACGCTGCACTGGAGTCGGCGCCGGGTATCGAACTGGTGGAGGCGGGCGATTACCCGACACCGGTCGGTGATGCGGTCGGCCAGGACGTGGTTTACGTTGGTCGGGTTCGCGGCGGCGTCGACGATCCGGCGGAACTTAATCTGTGGCTGACGTCAGATAACGTACGCAAAGGTACCGCGCTCAACGCAGTGCAGGTGGCCGAGTTGTTGATAAAAGACCTTGTGTAAAAGATACTTGGCAACAATTTGCAGAATGATTCTAGCTGAGCGCTATGCTATGAGGCGGGCCGCCATGCGGGGCCTGCAAGGGCGTGAGTGAAATAATCGCGCGCAGACTCCTCCGAGTCCTGTGCGCCATGCCTTACGGCAGCAGCATTAAACACCTTCTCGCTGGCCGAGGAATGTTCAAACAAAGGATGAGGCTATGGTTCAAGTTCGCAAACTGGTGTTAGCAATAGCGGCCGCCTCGGCGCTGTCCTCCGGTATGGCGCATGCCCTTGGGCTTGGGGAACTGACCCTGAAGTCGACCCTGAACCAGCCGTTGGTGGCCGAGATCGAGTTGCTCGATGTCAAGGACCTCACGGTGGCCGAAGTGGTACCAAGCCTGGCCTCGGCCGATGACTTCGCCAAGGCCGGCGTGGACCGCCAGGCGTTCCTCAATGACCTGACATTCACCACTGTGCTCAACCCTGGCGGTAAAAGCATCCTGCGGGTGACGTCCAGCCAGCCGCTGTCCGAACCCATGGTGAAATTCCTGGTTCAGGTGATGTGGCCGAACGGCCGACTGCTGCGTGACTACAGCGTGCTGCTCGACCCTTCCAAATTCTCGCCGCAAACAGCTGAAGCCGCTGCGCAAACGGCGCCAGCGGTCAACGCGCCGGTTACCGGGGCGACGGCGCAACACACCACGGCGCCGCGCGACACCCTGTGGGAGATTGCCGCGAAGGCGCGCAATGGCGCTTCGATCCAGCAAACCATGCTGGCGATCCAGGCGTTGAACCCCGATGCCTTTATCGATGGCAACATCAACCGCTTGAAAACCGGTCAGGTCTTGCGCCTGCCGGACGCTGGGCAAAGCACTAGCCTGCCGCAAGCGCAAGCCATCGCTGAAGTGGCCGCGCAGAACGCCGCCTGGCGCCAGGGGCGACGCTACGTGCCGCGGACCCAGGCACAGCAACTGGACGCCAGCGGTCGCGGGCGTAATACCGCGCTGGCCCAAGGTGCTGCCAAGGATAACCTGAGCCTGGTCTCGGCCGAGTCCGGCAAGAACCGTGGCAAGGGCCCGGCCGGCGATAGCCAGGCCATCGGCAACAAGCTGGCAGTGGCGCAGGAAAGCCTCGACACGGCCCGTCGTGACAATGCCGAGCTGAACAGCCGCATGACCGATTTGCAAAGCCAGCTGGACAAGCTTCAGCGCCTGATCGAGCTGAAAAACAACCAACTGGCCAAGCTGCAGGCAGAAGCGGGGCATGCTGGCGCGACCCCGTCTTCAGAGACGATGCCGGCCGAGCTGGTTGAGCCTGCCGCTACCTCGGCTACAGAATTTCCCGAGACGGCTGCTGCGACGCCACCGGCAGACCCCGCCGCCGCGCCTGCGGCCAGCGATGAACAGAAGTACAACGAACTGCTGGCCAGTCCGGCGCTGACGGGGCTGCTCGGTGGTGGGGCGGTTGTGCTGGCCTTGCTGCTGTTGCTGCTGGCGCGTCGTCGCAAGGCTCAGCAGGAATCCGAAAAGCACCGGCGGATGGCGAAGGCGCTGGCTGAAGAGTCGGATTTCTCCGAGGACCTCGATCTGCCGGAAAGCAGCTTCGAAGGCCTTGAAGTTGCGCCGCCCGCC
Source organism: Pseudomonas sp. FW300-N1A1 (assembly GCF_058789115.1). Lineage (NCBI taxonomy): Bacteria > Pseudomonadati > Pseudomonadota > Gammaproteobacteria > Pseudomonadales > Pseudomonadaceae > Pseudomonas > Pseudomonas sp. FW300-N1A1. The sequence continues at coordinate 12,669 of NZ_JBYTBK010000059.1, forward strand.
GTCAAGCTAGCTCCAGCTCCAGCTCCAGCTCCAGCGGCTGCGCCGGTAGTGGCGCCAGTCGTGATGACTGCGCCGATTGCTGCGCCCCTGGTGTCGCCCGCCGCCGAACGCTCGGACGATGTGCTGATGCACGCGCAGTCGCACATTGATGCTGGGCGTCTGAACCAGGCGGTCAACCTGCTGGAAGAAGGCATCAAGCAAGAGCCGCAACGCAGTGAGCTGCGCCTCAAGTTGATGGAAGTCTATGCTCAGCAGGGCGATCGCGATGCGTTTGTCGCGCAAGAGCGCCAGTTGGTTGCCAATGGCAAGAACTACGCAGAGGTCGAGCAGCTCAAGACTCGCTTCCCGGCCATGCTGGCCATCGCGGCAGTGGGTGGCATTGCCGCCGCTGCGGCGGCGGCCGAGCTGGATGCCCAGTACGTCAAGGAGTTGCTGCTGGATGAGCCTGAGGTTCCAGCTCAAGCACCCGAGGTTACTGCGCCAGAGGAAGATTTCGATAGCGCATTCGACCTCAGTCTGGATGAGCTGGAGGCGGTATCGCCTGAACAGGTCGCCGCCGAGCCTGTCGCCGAGCTGGAAGCATTCCCGCTGGACGATGACCTGAGTTTTGAGCCGGTATCGCAGCAGGCTCAAGAGCCAGAAGGGTTAGGCGATCTGGCGGACTTCGATCTCGACCTGGGTGCGGACCTGCCGGAGTCGACCTTGTCCGAGGATGAGTCCCTGCTCAGCCTCGACGATGAGCCGTCTGCACAGCAGACGCCTGAGGTGGTCGACGTGACACTGGATGACCTGGAGTTGCCGGCCGATTTCGACCTGTCCCTGGCTGATGAAATGGATTCGTCCGCCAAGCCGGATGACTTCATTGCTGACCTGGATGATGTGCACGCCGAGTTGGATCGCTTTTCCCAAGAGCTGGAGCATCCGCCTATCGTTGAGCCCACCTTCACCGCCGAGGATGCGGCGCTGGCGGCGGACAGCGATGAGTCGGAGCTTGACTTCCTCTCGGGTACCGATGAGGTCGCCACCAAGCTGGATCTGGCCCAGGCGTACATCGACATGGGTGATGATGAGGGCGCGCGGGACATCCTCGGCGAGGTACTCAGCGAGGGCAATGACGGCCAGAGGAGCGAAGCCAGGGAGATGCTCGCTCGCCTGGCTTGATTGACCTTGCATGACAAAAACGGCAGCCCATGATGGCTGCCGTTTTTGTTTTATGCGTCCCGTCCTGATTAAGGTTTACACCTGTTTCAGGGCTAGATAATGCCCTGGTCGCATAACCCGTGGCGAGGGAGCATGCTCGCGCTGGGTTGCGAAGCGCCCCCCCAAAACCTGCGATTGGATTCTTCCAGGCATTGCGCGTCGTAGGGCTTCGCGACTGCGCGGCAGTCGAGCGGGAGCAAGCTCCCTCGTCACGCCGGCGGATATTCCAGCTCGCGGCGCCGGGTGAACAAAAAATACCGCGAACATGGCGTCCCGGGCGCGGGGCCTTATAATGCCCGCCTTTGCGTACATCAGCAGGCTGTCACTCCTTGGCAAATATAGATAATCCGGCCGCCGAAATGGCGGCCGAGGGCTTTTTCCGGATCGCGTTGGGCGTTGAATACAAGGGCTCGCGGTACCGCGGCTGGCAGCGTCAGGCCTCCGGCGTGGCCACCGTGCAGCAAACCCTTGAGACGGCCCTGTCCAAGGTCGCGGATTCGCCCGTTTCCGTGCATTGCGCGGGGCGCACCGATGCGGGCGTGCACGCCTGCGGCCAGGTGGTGCATTTCGACACCCAGGTCGACCGGTCGTTGAAGGCCTGGGTCATGGGGGCCAATATCAACTTGCCCCACGATATCAGCGTCAGTTGGGCCAAGGTCATGCCAGCGCACTTTCACGCGCGCTTCAAGGCCATCGCCCGGCGTTATCGGTACGTGATCTACAACGACCAGATTCGTCCGGCGCACCTCAACGAAGAGGTGACCTGGAACCACCGGCCGCTGGATGTGCAGCGCATGGCCGAGGCGGCGCAGCACCTGCTCGGCACTCACGACTTCAGCGCCTTTCGCGCGGGGCAGTGCCAGGCCAAGTCGCCGATCAAGGAAATCCATCACCTGCGGGTCACCCAGCACGGCAAGATGATCGTGCTGGATATCCGTGCCAGCGCATTCCTGCACCACATGGTGCGCAATATTGCCGGCGTGCTGATGACCATCGGTGCCGGTGAGCGTCCGGCGGAGTGGGCCAAGGAGGTGCTGGAAAGCCGGGCCCGGCGTGCCGGCGGTGTCACGGCCCACCCGTTCGGGCTGTACTTGGTGCAGGTCGAGTATCGTGATGAGTTCCAACTGCCGGAGCGTTACGTCGGGCCGCACTTCCTGACCGGTTTCTCGGAACTTGACGGCTGACGCCCTCGAACGCATTTGCTACCATCCGGGACTTTCCCGGATTTGCCCTGAGGTTCCAACGACATGCCAGCCGTTCGCAGCAAAATCTGTGGGATTACCCGCATTGAAGATGCGTTGGCGGCCGTCGAGGCCGGGGCCGATGCGCTTGGCTTTGTGTTCTATGCCAAAAGCCCGCGGGCGGTAACGGTCCAGCAGGCGCGGGCGATCATCGCGGCGTTGCCGCCGTTCGTGACCACCGTGGGCCTGTTCGTCAATGCCAGTCGTTGCGAACTCGGTGAAATACTCGATGCAGTGCCGCTGGACCTGTTGCAGTTCCACGGTGATGAAACCCTGGCCGATTGCGAAGGCTGGCACCGGCCGTACATCAAGGCCTTGCGGGTCAAGGCCGGGGACGATATCGCCGCCGCCTGCCTCGCGTATCCGAGTGCCAGCGGGATTCTGCTGGACACCTATGTCGAAGGGGTTCCCGGCGGAACCGGCGAAGCCTTCGACTGGTCCTTGATTCCGCAGGGCTTGAGCAAGCCGATTATCCTGGCCGGTGGACTGACACCGGACAACGTCGCCGGGGCCATTACCCGGGTCCGGCCCTATGCGGTGGACGTCAGCGGCGGGGTAGAGCAGGGCAAGGGCATCAAGGATCACGCAAAGATTCGCGCCTTTGTGCAGGCAGTGCGCAGTAGCGCGTCGTCGATGTGACGGCTGGCAGTCTGCCGCCGTCCACTGCATGGTACAAAACATGCGCTGCGCGAAAGCAGGCAGGTACCACCTCCGGGTGGACCAAAACCGAAGTGACAACCGCCCCGCGCAGGTTGTCGGGATGGCTGAGGATGGAAGCGTTGCAGGCAGGTCCTGGCCCTGTGCCGACCGCGGCAGCGAACCGATCATCGCCGCACACATGAATTTAGCTCAAGGGCATACGCGGGGCCGCGAACCAGAGCGTTCGGGCCGCCGGTACTGGAGAAAGAAAGCATGAGCAACTGGTTGGTAGACAAACTGATCCCTTCGATCATGCGTTCCGAGGTCAAGAAGAGCTCGGTACCTGAAGGTCTGTGGCACAAGTGCCCGTCCTGCGAGGCGGTGCTGTATCGTCCGGAGCTGGAAAAGACCCTGGACGTTTGCCCCAAGTGCAACCACCACATGCGCATCGGCGCACGTGCGCGGATCGACATCTTCCTCGACGCCGAAGGCCGTGCCGAACTGGGTGCCGAGCTGGAGCCGGTTGACCGTCTGAAGTTCCGTGATGGCAAGAAGTACAAGGACCGCCTGACCGCTGCCCAGAAGCAGACCGGTGAAAAGGACGCCCTGATTTCCATGAGCGGCACCCTGCTGGGCATGCCGGTAGTGGTGTCGGCGTTCGAATTCTCATTCATGGGGGGTTCGATGGGTGCCATCGTTGGCGAGCGTTTCGTGCGTGCGGCCAACTACGCCCTGGAAAACCGTTGCCCGATGATCTGCTTCGCCGCTTCCGGCGGTGCGCGGATGCAGGAAGCGCTGATCTCCCTGATGCAGATGGCCAAGACCTCCGCGGTGCTGGCGCGTTTGCGCGAAGAAGGCATTCCGTTCATCTCGGTGCTGACCGACCCGGTCTACGGCGGTGTTTCCGCCAGCCTGGCGATGCTCGGCGACGTGATTGTCGGTGAGCCAAAGGCCCTGATCGGCTTCGCCGGTCCGCGTGTTATCGAGCAAACCGTGCGTGAAAAACTGCCGGAAGGCTTCCAGCGCAGCGAATTCCTGCTGGAGCATGGTGCGATCGACATGATCATCGCGCGTCACGAACTGCGTCCACGCCTGGGTAACCTGCTGGCACAACTGATGGGGCTGCCGACGCCTGAGTTCGTGGCGGCGCCCGTCGAGACTGTGGTGGTTCCGCCGGTGCCTGCCAACCTATGACCGAGCGTACCCTTGGCGAGTGGCTCGCCTACCTTGAGCAGTTGCATCCGTCAGCCATCGACATGGGGCTTGCGCGCTCGCAAGAGGTAGCGTCCCGGATGGGATTGGGCAAGCCGGCGCCTCGGGTGATCACGGTCACCGGCACCAACGGCAAGGGTTCTACCTGTGCGTTCGTGGCGTCATTGCTGCGCGCGCAGGGCTTGAGCGTTGGTGTCTACAACTCCCCGCACCTGCTGCATTACAACGAGCGGGTGCAGATCAATGGCGTTCAGGCCACTGACGAACAGCTGTGCGAAGCCTTCGTGGCGGTCGAGGCCGGTCGCGGCGAGATCTCCCTGACCTATTTCGAAATGGGTACCCTGGCGGCGTTCTGGCTGTTCCAGCAATCGGGCCTGGATGCGGTGGTGCTGGAAGTCGGTCTTGGCGGGCGCCTGGATACGGTCAACCTGGTGGATGCCGACATCGCGCTGGTCACCAGCATCGGCGTCGACCATGCGGATTACCTGGGCGATACCCGCGAATCCGTGGCCTTCGAAAAGGCCGGTATCTTCCGTCAGGGCGCGCCGGCGCTGTGCGGTGATCTCAATCCTCCCCAACCCTTGTTGGACAAGGCGCGCGAGCTTAATTGCCGGTTCTTGCTGCGTGGTCGTGATTTCGACCTGGGCGTGACCGATCACGGCTGGCAGTGGCGGGGTGTCGACGGGCAAGGTCGGGAGATCGAGTTGTACGACCTGCCATTGCTCGACCTGCCCATGGAAAACGCCGCGCTGGCGTTGCAGGCTTATGCGCTGTCGGGCTTGCCTTGGGTTTCCGGGCAAATAGTCGCGGCGCTGCAGGCCACGAAAGTCGTCGGGCGCCTGGATCGTCGCCAGTTCACCTGGCATGGCAAGCGCCTGAACCTGATGCTGGACGTGGGGCATAACCCCCATGCGGCCGAGTACCTGGCGCAGCGCCTGGCCGCTCGTCCGGTGGCGGGTCGACGCCTGGCCGTCTTCGGGTTGCTGGCCGACAAGGATCTTGATGGTGTGGTTGGCCAGTTGAGTGCTAGTGTCCAGCATTGGGCGGTTGCCCCGCTTGATTCACCTCGCGCGCGTCCGGTTGCGGATTTGCAGGTGGCGTTGCAGAACCTCGGGGCTGCGGTAACATCCTATGCCAGCGTGGCGGATGCCCTGGAGGGGCAAAGCGCGCAGGCGACGGCGGAAGACGAAATCCTGCTGTTCGGATCATTTTATTGTGTTGCCGAGGCCCTCGAGTGGCTGGCCCGGCGCTCCACGGAGGAGGCTGCAGATGGCTTTGCTGGATAACGCGTACAAGCAGCGGATGGTCGGGGCCCTGGTGCTGGTGGCCCTGGCAGTGATTTTCCTGCCGATGCTGTTTTCCCGGGAGGACGAGCAGCGCCAGGTGGTGGTAGAGGCCCCGGCTGCGCCGCAGGCGCCCACCCTGCCGCAAGTCCAGGTCGAACCGGTGGTGGTTCCGGATCCGCAGGCGCTGCCCCAGGAACCGGTGCCGAGCGATGCTGAAATAGCCATGGAGCAAACACCTGCCACGCCGACGACGGCACCTGCAGCCAGTGTGCCGAGCACGCCCGTTGCGCCGCCCCCTGTTGCCGCCAAGCCGGTAGCGCCTGCGCCCAAGCCGGCTCCCGCGCCGGTCACCGCGACTGCAAGCAAGCCTGCCGCGACCCAGGCTCGGGTCGATGCCAATGGCCTGTCGGTCAGCTGGTCGGTGCAACTGGCCAGTTTGTCGAGTCGTGAAAGCGCCGAAAGCTTGCAGAAAACCCTGCGTAGCCAGGGCTACAACGCTTATATCCGTACGGCTGACGGTAAAAACCGGGTGTTTGTCGGGCCGTTGATCGAGCGCGCCGAAGCCGATCGTCTGCGTGACCTGCTGGGTCGCCAGCATAATCTCAAGGGTTTTGTGGTGCGTTTCCAACCGGAGCGAGGCTAAGGCAATCGCTTCAATTTGAAATCCACTGAAAATCGCAGCTTACCGGCAGCCATGGGCTCTGCTAAAATGCGCCGCCTTATCCGTCTGTAGGCTGCACTGTGCCATTTACCTGGGTTGACTGGGCGATCGTTGCAACAATCGCCATCTCCGCTTTGATCAGTCTGAGCCGCGGCTTCGTAAAAGAAGCATTGTCGCTGGTGACCTGGATCATCGCAGGAGTCGTTGCCTGGATGTTTGGTGGCTCACTGTCCGAGTACCTCGTCGGTTATATCGAAACACCGTCGGCCCGCGTGATCGCGGGCTGTGCCATTCTGTTCGTCGCCACCCTGGTGGTCGGCGCCATGGTCAATTATCTTATCGGCGAACTGATTCGCGTCACCGGCCTCTCCGGGACCGATCGCTTCCTGGGCATGGCCTTCGGCGCGGCGCGTGGCGCGTTGCTGGTGGTCACCGCCGTCGGGCTGTTGAGCCTGGGGCCGGTACAGCAGGATTCATGGTGGCAGGAGTCGAGGCTCGTGCCACAATTTCTATTGGTTGCAGACTGGTCCAAAAACCTCATATTAGGGTGGAGCAGTCAGTGGCTGGCCAGCGGTATCAGCGTACCCGCTGACATACCGTTCAAGGAGCACCTCTTGCCGACGGCCAAAACGCCGCAGTGAGTCGTGTTCAGTTCAGTTTCATTAAGTAGGGGTTGCGTCGCATGTGTGGCATCGTCGGTATCGTCGGTAAGTCGAACGTCAATCAGGCGCTGTATGACGCGCTAACCGTCCTCCAGCACCGCGGCCAGGACGCTGCCGGTATCGTGACCAGCCATGATGGCCGGTTATTTCTGCGCAAGGACAATGGCCTGGTACGTGACGTGTTTCATCAGCGTCATATGCAGCGCCTCGTCGGCCACATGGGCATTGGCCATGTGCGCTATCCGACCGCTGGCAGCTCGACTTCGGCCGAAGCTCAACCGTTTTACGTCAACTCGCCTTACGGCATCACCCTGGCGCACAACGGTAACCTGACCAACGTTGAACAGCTGGCCAAGGAGATTTACGAATCTGACCTGCGCCACGTCAACACCAACTCCGACTCGGAAGTGCTGCTTAACGTGTTCGCTCACGAACTGGCCCAGCGTGGCAAGTTGCAGCCGACCGAAGAAGACGTATTCGCCGCCGTTACCGACGTGCACAACCGTTGCGTCGGTGGTTATGCCGTCGTGGCGATGGTCACCGGCTACGGCATCGTCGGTTTCCGCGACCCGCACGGCATCCGCCCGATTGTCTTCGGCCAGCGTCACACCGACGAAGGCGTGGAGTACATGATCGCCTCCGAAAGCGTGTCCCTGGACGTGCTGGGCTTCACCCTGATTCGCGACCTGGCCCCGGGCGAAGCGGTCTACATCACTGAAGACGGCAAGCTGCACACCCGTCAGTGTGCGACCAATCCGTCCCTGACCCCGTGCATCTTCGAACACGTTTACCTGGCACGTCCGGACTCGATCATCGACGGCGTATCGGTGTACAAGGCTCGCCTGCGCATGGGCGAGAAACTGGCCGAGAAGATCCTGCGCGAGCGTCCGGATCACGACATCGACGTGGTTATCCCGATTCCCGATACCAGCCGTACCGCGGCACTGGAACTGGCCAACCACCTGGGCGTGAAGTTCCGCGAAGGTTTCGTCAAGAACCGCTACATCGGCCGGACCTTCATCATGCCGGGCCAGGCTGCACGGAAAAAATCCGTACGCCAGAAGCTCAATGCCATCGAGCTGGAATTTCGCGGCAAGAACGTCATGCTGGTGGACGACTCGATCGTGCGCGGTACGACCTGCAAGCAGATCATCCAGATGGCACGCGAAGCGGGCGCCAAGAACGTCTACTTCTGCTCCGCGGCCCCTGCCGTACGTTACCCGAACGTTTACGGCATCGACATGCCGAGCGCCCATGAACTGATCGCCCACAATCGTTCGACCCAGGACGTGGCTGACCTGATCGGCGCCGACTGGCTGATCTATCAGGACCTGCCTGACCTGATCGAAGCGGTTGGTGGCGGCAAGATCAAGATCGAGCACTTCGATTGCGCCGTGTTCGACGGCAAGTACGTTACTGGCGACGTTGACGAGGCTTACCTGAACAAGATCGAGCAGGCACGTAACGATGCCTCCAAGGTCAAGACGCAGGCTGTCAGTGCGATCATCGATCTGTACAACAACTGAGTTTCCACCGGCCCTGAGGGGCCGGTTTTGTATCTACTAAAAGATCAAGGCAAGGAGTGACAGCATGAGTCAGGATTGGGATGCCGGTCGGCTGGACAGCGACCTCGATGGCGTAGCGTTCGATACCCTGGCCGTCCGCGCCGGCCAGCACCGCACGCCCGAAGGCGAACACGGTGATCCGATGTTCTTCACTTCAAGCTATGTGTTCCGTACCGCGGCCGATGCGGCGGCGCGTTTCGCGGGCGAAGTGCCAGGCAACGTTTACTCGCGCTACACCAACCCGACCGTGCGCGCGTTCGAAGAGCGCATTGGCGCTCTGGAAGGCGCGGAGCAGGCCGTGGCGACGGCCACCGGCATGGCGGCGATCCTTGCCGTGGTGATGAGCCTGTGCAGTGCCGGCGACCATGTGCTGGTGTCACGCAGCGTATTTGGCTCGACCATCAGCCTGTTCGAAAAGTACTTCAAGCGATTTGGCATCGAAGTCGATTATGTGCCGCTGGCGGACCTGTCCGGCTGGGATGCCGCGATCAAGGCCAACACCAAATTGCTGTTCGTCGAGTCGCCGTCCAACCCGCTGGCCGAGTTGGTGGATATCGCCGCGCTGTCTGAAGTGGCCCATGGCAAGGGCGCGATGCTGGTGGTCGACAACTGCTTCTGTACGCCTGCCTTGCAGCAACCCCTGAAGCTCGGCGCGGACGTGGTGGTGCATTCGGCCACCAAGTTCATCGACGGTCAGGGCCGTTGCATGGGTGGCGTGGTGGCGGGTCGCAGCGAGCAGATGAAAGAAATCGTCGGCTTCCTGCGTACTGCGGGCCCGACCTTGAGTCCGTTCAATGCCTGGATCTTCCTCAAGGGCCTGGAGACCCTGAGCCTGCGCATGAAGGCGCACTGTGCCAATGCCCAGCAACTGGCCGAGTGGCTGGAGCAGCAGGACGGCATCGAGAAGGTTCACTACGCCGGCCTCAAGAGCCATCCACAGCACGAACTGGCGTTGCGCCAGCAGAAAGGCTTTGGGGCGGTGGTGAGTTTTGAAGTCAAGGGTGGCAAAGAGGGCGCCTGGCGCTTTATCGATGCGACCCGTCTGATCTCCATCACTGCCAACCTGGGTGACAGCAAGACCACTATCACCCACCCGAGCACCACCTCCCATGGGCGCCTGGCGCCGCAGGAGCGTGAGGCTGCCGGTATTCGCGACAGCTTGATCCGGATCGCGGTCGGCCTGGAAGACGTGGCCGACCTGCAAGCGGATCTGGCGCGCGGGCTGGCTGCCTTGTGATCGAGTTGTCCACGTCTGGCGGTGCTAGCAACGGCCGGGTTGCCCTGGTCACGGGTGCGGCACGGGGTATAGGCCTGGGGATTGCCGCCTGGTTGATCAGCGAAGGCTGGCAGGTGGTGCTGACCGATCTCGACCGTGAGCGGGGCTCCAGGGTGGCCAAGGTGCTGGGTGAACACGCGTGGTTCATCGCCATGGATGTGTCCGATGAGCAGCAAGTGACCCTGGGCGTTGCCGAGGTGCTTGGGCAATTCGGTCGTCTCGATGCGCTGGTGTGCAACGCGGCGGTCGCCGACCCCCGCAACATCACCCTGGAAAGCCTTGACCTGGGGTACTGGAACCGGGTGCTGGCGGTCAACCTCAGTGGGCCGATGCTGCTGGCCAAGCACTGTGCCCCCTATCTGCGCGCTCACGGTGGTTCCATCGTCAACCTGGCCTCGACCCGTGCGGGGCAGTCGGAACCGGACACCGAAGCCTACGCGGCGAGCAAGGGCGGCTTGCTGGCCCTGACTCACGCGCTGGCCATCAGCCTGGGGCCGGAGATCCGGGTCAACGCGGTCAGTCCGGGCTGGATCGATGCCCGTGACCCTGCTGCCCGGCGTGCCGAGCCGCTGAGTGACGCCGATCACGCCCAGCACCCGGCGGGCAGGGTAGGGACGGTCGAAGACGTTGCGGCGATGGTGGCCTGGTTGCTGTCCAGGAATGCCGGGTTCGTCACGGGCCAGGAGTTTGTGGTCGATGGCGGCATGACCAAGAAGATGGTCTACCAGCAGTGAAAGGCAGCTGCAAGCTGCAAGTAGAAGTGTGACAAGGGTGCTCTTGCTTTGTGCGTAACTGCTTTTACTTGCAGCTTGAAGCTGGCCGCTTTCAACTGATTTGAAAAAAACTTCAATCCTGCTATTGACTTAGCTTCGGTATCTGCGTAAATTTCGCGGCCTCGGAGAAGCAAACGGGTGATTAGCTCAGCTGGGAGAGCGTCTGCCTTACAAGCAGAATGTCGGCGGTTCGATCCCGTCATCACCCACCACTTCTTGAGACTCTTGCGAAAGCAGGAGGGAAGCTGAAAAGCCTCCACCGACGCGCAGCGGTAGTTCAGTCGGTTAGAATACCGGCCTGTCACGCCGGGGGTCGCGGGTTCGAGTCCCGTCCGCTGC
>NZ_JBYTBK010000060.1:0-22003 GCF_058789115.1 Pseudomonas sp. FW300-N1A1
ATGGGGGTGTATTCCCACCTTGTGTCGAATGATACTAACGCGAATTGACCGCGTCTGAAGGGGCAGCACTCGACCCAAAGGAGACGCTCGAAAGCGTCTATAGGCTCAGGGCCGACTTACTTGTCAGTAGGGTTTGTCGCCGATGATGGCCGCGCGCTCCATCTTGCGATGGCAGGGCGGGTAGTCCATCACTGCATAGTGCTGGGTGCAGCGGTTATCCCATATCGCCACGCTGTTGTTCTTCCAGCGCCAACGGACCTGGTACTCGGGGTTGTAGGCCTGGCTGATCAGGTACTTCAGCAGGTCGACGCCTGTTTGGTTGTAGTCCTGGCCGACACGGACACGTCCCTGGCTGTGGTAATTCACGAAATGCGTTGCGTAGGCATTGACGAATAGCACCTTCTCGCCGGTTTCGGGGTGGGTACGCACTACCGGATGCTCGGCATCCGGGTACTGCGCCTTCATTGCCAAGCGCTTTTCCTTTGGCATGGCGGCGGCGAAGGAAGAATTGAAGCTGTGGTTGGCGATCAGGCTGTCGATTTCCTGCTTCACGTCGATTGGCAGGTTGTCATAAGCCAGCACCATGTTGGCCCACATAGTGTCGCCACCGGTCGGTGGGCATTCGATGCAACGCAGTACGGCGCCCATCGGAGGCGATTCACGCCAAGTGGCATCGCAGTGCCACGCATTCTCGTAGCGATCCGCTGGATGTTCTGGGGTCTTGTAGATTTGCACGAGACCGGGGGCATCCGGGTGGCTGGGGAGCATCGGGTGGGTTTCAAGCTGTCCGAGGCGCAGGGCAAATGCTTCGTGGTCGCGGCGTGAGAGCTTGGCCAGATCCTGGTCACGCAGGAACAGCACCTTGTATTTCAATAGCGCCGCGTAAATTTCGTCGAACAGGCCGTCATCGCGCACGGCGTCGCCAAGATTCACGTTGAGCAGTTCCGCGCCTATGGCACCGGTCAGTTGTTCGATTCGCATTCCGTCTCCATTTCATGGTTAATGGCCGGGCCGTGGGCATGGCAGGTGAAGTCGTGCCTTGATTTAGGGCGGCGCTTGTTATTGTTGGTCCAATCTTTGCGGGTGCGGCGGGGCGGGATAGGTGTATCCGACGGATCTTCTGGCCTGTATCAGCAGAGCAGGGGGGCGCGGGCCCATAATAGATTGCACTCGAACGACGCTATGGGCATTGCGGGACAATTTCTTCGCGTGTTGGGACGCCGGTTACGCGACCGCACCAACGTCGGAAAGATGTCTCGATTCCCCGAGCAACAGTCCGAAGGCTTCTCGGCCGGACAGGCGATAGGACTCCTCCAGCAGCCAACCAACCGAATCGCATTCGGATCGGCGAAGACACTGGCCGGCAGCTTGGCCAGCCGCAGCATACGAAATGGATCGAGCCCACTGAGCGGGCAACCTGCGCATAGTTGGTAAGGTCGACACTTCGCGTCAGGTATACATACTTTTCATCATGTCCCAGTTTCGCAAGATTGTGTCCTGAAAAGCTTAGTGCGGGACACCCTGTCAGGGCTACCTTCAGGCCGTCAACCGAGAATAGATGGAGGTAGATAATGGATACACACACTGCAATGCGCATTGGTCAACCGCTCGCCGCAACGCGGCAAGTCGATGCCGATGACCCCGGTGTATTCAACCCCATGCCTGGAGCGGCATCGATGGCTGTTTCGATGGCCCGAATCCGTTCAACTTCACCCACCGCGTGCAGGACAGTTGCACCCTGACCGCCGAATCCCTGCTCAATAACGTTCTGCCGTTCAATACCATGGCCCTGGCCATGTAGATGCACCCGCGTGTGTGCATTGAAGACACTATCGCTCGCCGTACAGCTACACGCTTGATAACAACAATAAAACCAAGACATTGAGGAGGCTGCATGGCCTTTCACCCAATCGCCGCCGACGATGACGACTCCGGTGGAGTCGGCGTTGCGCGCCAATATGCCTGGATCGTCTTTGCACTGACGTTCGGCCTGTTGATTTCCGATTACATGTCCCGTCAGGTATTGAACGCGGTGTTTCCGCTGCTCAAGGGTGAGTGGGCCCTGAGTGATGGTCAGCTCGGTCTGCTCAGCGGCATCGTGGCCCTGATGGTGGGCCTGCTGACGTTCCCGCTGTCGTTGATGGCCGACCGCTTCGGCCGGGTCAAAAGCCTGGCGTTGATGGCGCTGCTCTGGAGTGTGGCCACCCTCGGCTGCGCCTTGGCGCAGGATTATCAACAGATGTTCATCGCACGCTTCATGGTCGGCGTCGGTGAGGCGGCCTACGGCAGCGTGGGCATCGCCGTGGTGATCTCGGTGTTCCCCAAACACATGCGCGCCACGCTGGCCAGTGCCTTCATGGCCGGCGGCTTGTTCGGCGCTGTTCTGGGGATGGCCCTGGGCGGTGCCATCGCCGCCAAGTTGGGCTGGCGCTGGTCGTTCGCCGGCATGGCCTTATTTGGCCTGGTGCTGGCGGCGTTGTATCCACTCATCGTCAAGGAAGCACGCATTGCTCCGCAACGTCGCGCGCAAGTGGCGAACAAGGCAACGGCTACGGTCAAGCGTCCGCTACGCACGCTGTGGTCCAGTCGTTCGGTGGTGGCGACCTATGTCGCCAGTGGCTTGCAGTTGTTCGTCGGCGGCACGGTGATGGTGTGGATTCCCAGTTATCTCAACCGCTACTACGACATGCCCACGGATAAGGCCGGTGGCATGGCGGCGCTCATCGTGTTGTGCAGCGGGGTGGGGATGATTCTGTGCGGCATGCTCAGCGATCGGCTGTGTCGCCATTCGCCGGAACGCAAGGTCAGCCTGGCCATCGCGTTCTGCCTTGGCAGTTGCCTGCTGTTGTCGGCGGCTTTTGCATTGCAGGCGGGGCCAGTGCAACTTCTGTTGATCTGCCTGGGCATGCTCATTGCCACGGGCACCACCGGCCCTAGCGGGGCGATGGTGGCCAATCTGACCCATTACTCGGTCCACGGCACTGCGTTCGCCACGCTGACCCTGGCCAACAACCTGCTGGGGCTGGCACCGGGGCCGTTCATCACCGGCCGGGTGTCCGACCTGATCGGCCTGCATGCCGCGTTTCAATTGGTCCCCCTGGTCAGCCTGGCGGCAGCGGCCGTGTTCTTTTATGCCAAGTGCCATTACTACAAAGATATCGCCCGCCTTCAGGGGCAGCGCGTGCCTGACCCTGTCAGTGAAGTCGGATTAGAGGTGAAGTTGTGAGTCGTCGTTTACTTATAGATGTATTTTTCGATTTTATTTGCACTTGGTGCTTGATCGGCAAACGCCAATTGGAACATTCGCAGATGCAGTTTCGCAGTCGCCACCCAAATGTGCAGATCACCAGGGTGTGGCATGGAGTGCAACTGCGGCCTCATTTGCCGGTACAAGGTGAACGCTTCGCCAATTTCTACCGTAAGCGTTTGGGCAATGCCGACGCTGTGACCCTGCACCAGGCCCATGTACAGCCAGCTGCGGCGGCAGTTGGACTGGCCATTGTTCTGAGCCGCATTGCGACGATGTCCAACACCGCAGACGCCCAGGCGTTCATTGCCATTGTTTCCGAGGAGTCCGCGCCATGAACGCCATTGCTCTCACCCGTATCCACAGCCGCACGCGCGAACTGGCACCGGGGTTTATCGTCAGCCTGATCGTGGCGGCCGCCGCTTCGTTTTTGTCCGAGCATTATGGTGCGCCGGTCATGCTGTTCGCCTTGCTGCTGGGCATGGCCCTGAATTTTCTTGCTGACGATGGGCCCTGCAAGGCCGGCGTCGAGTTCACTGCTCGTACGGTGCTGCGCATCGGAGTGGCGCTTCTGGGTATGCGCATCACCCTGGAACAGATGGCGGCGTTGGGCTGGAAGCCGATGGCGCTGGTGGTGATCCTGGTGGTAGTTACCATCGGTGTCTCGGTGATCGCGGCGAGGTTTCTGGGTTTCTCGCGACTGTTCGGGATGCTCACCGGTGGCGCCACGGCGATCTGTGGCGCCTCGGCAGCGTTGGCGCTTGCAGCGGCATTGCCTAACCATCCGCAGAAAGAGCGCGCCACGCTATTCACGGTGATCGGCGTCTCGGCGCTTTCGACCCTGGCGATGATCGTCTATCCCATGATTGCCAACTGGTTGTCACTGTCGCCGCAGGTGGCGGGGGTGTTCCTCGGGGCCACCATCCACGACGTGGCCCAAGTGGTCGGCGCCGGCTACGGCATGTCGACCGAGACTGGTGACACGGCCACGGTAGTCAAGTTGATGAGAGTTGCCATGCTACTGCCAGTGATTGTCACCGCTGCGATGATCACCCGCATGCAGGGCGCCGATCCGACCGGCAAGCGACCGCCGTTGCTGCCGTGGTTCGCTGTCGGATTTCTGATCCTGGCCTGCATCAACAGCACTGGCTGGGTGGCCCCGGTGGTGCAGGGTTCGGTCAATGAATTGTCGCGTTGGTGCCTGGTGATTTCCATCAGTGCCCTGGGGATGAAGACCCGGCTCAAAGAGCTGGCTGCGGTCGGCATAAAACCGATCCTGCTGATGGTGGGTGAGACGGTGTTCCTCGTTGTGCTGGTGCTCTTGTTACTGCACTGGGGCCTCTGAATACAGGCCACCCATAGGTTTTATGGCAGGGCTTCACTGGGTTGGCTCCTCGTTACAGTGAGGCTCTCGACCGGTGTCATAAACACCGGTTTTTCGCGGTGACTGTACCAGCAGTCGCCGTTTTTTTTTGCCGTGTGCTCAGAAAGGCTTGGGGGCGACCGCGTCCGTTGAGGGGGGAACCGGACGGTTGCTGCGCGCTACGCCACACTGCCGGCGGCATGCCGAACTGGTTGATGAACCAGCGGGTAAAGGAACTCGCCATGGAGAAGCCGAACATGTCGGCAATGTGACTCAGCGAGTTGTTCGGGTTTTCCAGATAGCGCAGCGCCAGGGCGCGGCGCACATCATTGATCAAGTCGTTGAAGGCGTAGCCGTCATCCTTGAGGCGACGTTGCAGGGTCCGAACTTTCATGCCCTGGGACTGGGCGATGTGCTCAATGGTGGCGCGACCCATGGGCAGCAGCAGGTAGATGGCCTTGCGCACTTCGAACAGCAATGAGGCGCCTTCGTGGTCCTGCAGCGAGTCGAGGTAGTTCTGCGCATAATGGGCCATGGCCGGATCGGCATGGGGGTTGTCCGTGTCGAGGCTAGTATTGGGACAAACGATGCCATTGAACTCGCTGCCGAACTCCAGGTTGCAGCCGAACAGGCGCCGATGCAGGTGCAGGTTGTCCGGCGGCTGGTGCATGAAGTTGACGCTGTAAGGGTGCCAGTGCGAGCCGAGCAGGGTCGAGCACAGACGGAACATCACGCCGATGGCCAGCTCCGTAGCCTGGCGACTGGGCATCGGCGACTCGGTGACCATCTCTGTACGAATGATCGTCATCTTGCCGGCCTCTTCAACGAGGATCGCCAGCGAATCGTTCATCAGATGACGGTAGCGCACCATCACCTGCAACGCTTCGCGCAGGGTGCGCTGATGGCTGAGCAGCAGGCTGACCACGCCGAAGTCCGAAAGCTGGCGCGACTCGGCCATGCTCAGGCCGAAGGTCTGACAACCGCTGGCGGCAGCCGAATCTTCCAGCAGGCGCACGGCGGCATCGATGGGAATGCGGTATTCGGGGGCTTGCAACTGAGCCTTGCTTAGGCCGACGACTGCCATGACGTCATGCGGGTTGAATCCCAGGTTCTGGGTGACGTCCAAGTATTTGGTCAAGACGGCGGCGCGAACAAGCATAGGCATGCGTAGTACTTCCCGGGGCCGATGGCGGCGGTCCATTTCTCATCGAAGATGTGTTGAGTGCGAAGACGGCGTTCTGATGACCCTGGCAATACTCTTTCGGTGACCCGGGTGACGGAGTGCAAGTAGCGCGATCAGATTCAGGATCGTGTTTTTTTGCATCACCATCGAATTGTCGGGTGGACTCGAATTCGGAAACCGATGGAGCAATCAAAGATCCAATCGCGGGCGGGATACGTGTATCCGCCAGATGTTGCGGTGCCCTGTCAGCAGAGCAGGGGGCGCTGACCCATAGTAGGTTGCACGAGAACGAGGCTATGGGCTATGCGGGACAATTTCTTCGCGTATTGGGACGCTGACAATGGGCCATGGTTGGGCGGCGGCGTCAGAAACCTCGAGGATTCGACAGGTTCAGCCAATGTGGCTGGCCAGGAGGCTTCAGAGTTGCCCACGAACCTGTCTTTCTATTTATTCAGGCGATATGGGCTCGGATGCCGCCTTGCTCTCTCGATAGGAGGCGGCCCAAGCCGAGGGTGTCTTGCCAAACTGGCTGCGGAACCAGCGTGAAAAGTCACCGGCAGAGGAAAAGCCAAGAAGTTCGGCGACCTCATACAATCGGCGTTTGCTGTTGGCCAGATACTCCTCAGCGAGTTCAGCACGTACAGCATTGATGATCGTTGTGACACTCTCACCCTCGGTCGCCAGGTGTCGGTTAAGGGTGCGTCGATGCACGCCAAGATGCTGGGCAACGCCATCGACGGAACACAGCCCGCTTGGCAGCAGCATCTTGACGATCTGGCGCGCCCGCTGCGCTGGCTCGTCACGCAGGTTAGCCAACTGCATGTCCAGCGATCGCTTTATCTCGCGATGCAGTGCCGGGTTTGCAGTAAGGATCGGCATGTCCAGATCTCGCCTTCGACAAACGATGGCATTGGACTCCTGTGAAAACTCGATAGCTGTTCCCAGCACGCGGTGATGCACTTCAAGGCTGACAGGGCGCTCGTGAGTAAAACTGACTCTTACCGGGCGTAACGTATTGCCCGTCAGCATGCTCAGCGTCCGCAGTCCGATGCCAGCCGACTGTTCGATAGCCTGGCGCCAGACGCCGTGATGGCCCTGCATATTCACACCTAAATGCAGCAGGACCAGGTCGCCTACATCCTCAAGCCGCAATTCCACGCCAGCGTTATGCAGCCGCATATAGCGAGCGCAAGATTGCAAGGCCGCGCGAAGTGTTGGTTCTTCGCGGATGAGCAGCGCCAGCATGCCAAAGTTGGAAAGGTGTCTCTTCTCCGCGAGCAGCAGTCCGAAGGCCTCTTGGCCAGACAGATGGGCTGACTCCTCCAGCAGCCACCCAACCGAATCGCTACTGATCATGATATTCGAATCGTCGAGTGCACTGGCCGGCAGCTTGGCCAGCCGCAGCATACGAAAAGGATCCAGTCCCACTGAACGGGCAACCTGCTCATAGTTGGTAAGGCTGGCGCTTCGCGTCAAGGTATACATGCTTTCCCTCATGTCCCAATTTCACCAGATTGTGTCCTGAGGAGCTTAGTGCAGGACACCCTGTCAGGGCTACCTTCAGGCCGACAACTAAAAAAGATGGAGGTAGATGATGGACACACGCGCCGCAATGCGCATCGGTCAGCCGCTCGCTGCAATGGAGCCAGTGGATGCCGACGACCCTGATGCATTCAACCACTGCTTTGCCGAACTCAACGGCATTCGCATGCATTACATCGACGAAGGACAGGGCCCGCTCGTCATTCTGCTGCACGGTTTTCCCTACCTTTGGTACATGTGGCGGCGCCAGATCGTGGCGTTGGCCGAGGCCGGCTTTCGAGTCGTTGTCCCCGATCAACGGGGATTTGGGCAAACCGATCGCCCCGACTCCATTGAAGCCTATGACATGAGCCAGGCAGTCGGCGACATGGTTGGCCTGATGGCGACTTTGGGCGAAACGTCCGCGGTGATCATTGGACACGACTTGGGTGCCTGGGTGGCCCAGGCAGCGGCCATGCTGCGACCGGATCTGTTCCGTGGCCTGGTGATGCTCAATACGCCGGTGCCACCGCGCGGCAAGGTCAAACCGACCGTAGGTTTGCAGGCAATGGCGAAGGGCAGGGTGTACCACCACCTGTACTTCCAGCAGCTCGATAAGCCGGATCGCGAGTTGGCCAGCGATCCGCGCAAGACCTTGCGCAGCGTCTTCTATTCGATCTCCGGCAGTGCTGTCGGGGCTGAACGCTGGCGCCTGTTCGTCGAGCCTGGTGAGCCCATTCT
Source organism: Pseudomonas sp. FW300-N1A1 (assembly GCF_058789115.1). Lineage (NCBI taxonomy): Bacteria > Pseudomonadati > Pseudomonadota > Gammaproteobacteria > Pseudomonadales > Pseudomonadaceae > Pseudomonas > Pseudomonas sp. FW300-N1A1. The sequence continues at coordinate 8,056 of NZ_JBYTBK010000060.1, forward strand.
CAATGCCTTCACTGAGCCAAAGGAGGGGTTCCCGTCATGGTTGAGCGCACGGTCGCTCGACTACTACGTGGCTGAATACACGCGCACAGGATTTACCGGTGCCCTGAACTACTACCGCTGTCGCGACCGGAACTGGGAAATCACCGCGTTTCTCGACGGTGCGGTGGTACGCCAGCCGAGCCTGTTTATCGGTGGTGCTGCCGACCCATCACTTGAACCGGTCGAAATACGCAGTCTCTACGAGCAGCTCGACACCTATCTACCCGGACTGCAGAAGAAGGTACTGCTACCCGGCGTGGGTCATAGCGCCGCGGAAGAGAGCGCCGATCAAGTCAATGAATTGCTCTTGGCGTTTCTCGAGCAGTTGGAACGGCAGGTGCTAGCGTCCAGCGATATGACGCTTGAGCAAGAGGCACGTTTAGCCACTTGATAGCGTCGGTGCAATGGCGGGGCGAACGGTATCGGCATCTGCCACCGTTGGCCCTGCCATTGCACAGGCAGGACTGGATTGCTCCTTACAACGCTCAGCCGACAGCTTTGGCCATCAGATGGTCGCCGAACTGCTCCCGCAGACGGTTCTTCTGGATCTTGCCCGTAGCGCCCAACGGAATTGTGTCGACAAAGATCACATCATCCGGCGTCCACCATTTCGCGATCTTGTTTTCATAAAAGGCGAGCAGTTCTTCCCGTGTCAGTGTTGCTTGCGGTTTCCTGACGACGATCAGCAATGGGCGCTCGTCCCACTTTGCGTGTTTCGCGGCAATGCAGGCCGCCTGGAAAACTGCCGGATGGGCCAGCGCAATAGTTTCCAATTCGATGGAACCTATCCATTCGCCACCCGACTTGATCACATCTTTGCTGCGATCGGTGATCTGCATGAAGCCATCGACATCGATGGTCGCCACATCGCCGGTTGGGAACCATCCTTGACCTGCGTGCTCGAGCAGCAGCGAACTGTTTCCTTCGTTCCTGAAATAATCGCGCACCACCCATGGCCCACGTACCAACAGGTCACCTGAAGTTGCGCCGTCCCAGGGCAATTCCAGGCCGTCAGCGCCGACGATCTTCATGTCGATGCCAAACACCGCTCGGCCTTGCTTGGATTGCACGGCATAACGCTCTGCCGAAGACATTTCAACGTGCCTGGCCTTCAGGGTGCCGACGGTTCCGATAGGGCTTAATTCAGTCATCCCCCAGACGTGCAATACCGTAACGCCATAGGTTTCCTGAAACGTGTGCAGCATGGACGGGGGACAGGTCGCGCCACCAATGATGGTGCGTTTCATGCTGGAGAATTGCTGGCCCGTTTTTTCCAGATGGCCAAGAAGGCCTTGCCACACCGTCGGGACACCCGCGCAGAGTGTCACCTGCTCGGCTTCGAGCAACTCGAAAAGCGATTCTCCATCCAAGGCAGGTCCGGGCAGTACTAGTTTGGCCCCGACCATGCACGCGATGTAGGGAAGCCCCCAGGCGTTGATATGGAACATCGGCACAACGGGCAGGATCACGTCGTGCGCCGAACAATTCAGGGCGTCAGGTAGCGCGGCCGCATAGGTGTGCAGCACCGATGAGCGATGACTGTACAAGACCCCTTTCGGGTTGCCCGTCGTGCCAGAGGTGTAGCAGAGCGTACTGGCGGCGTCCTCGTCGAAAATCGGCCAGGCGTAGTCAGAGGATCCCTGTTGAAGCAGATCTTCATAGCACAGCAGGTTGTCGATTCCGGCGTCTGTCGGCATGTGGGCGTGATCGGTCATGGCGATGAACGCCTTGACCGTATTGCAGCGACCAGCGATGGCCTTGATCAGCGGCAGGAAGGTCAAGTCGAAGAAGATGTACTGGTCTTCGGCGTGATTGGCGATGTAGGCCACCTGGTCTTCATGCAGGCGAGGGTTGATGGTATGCACAATGGCACCCATACCGGAAACGCCGTAGTACAACTCCAGGTGACGATAGCCATTCCAGGCCAGCGTGCCGATCCGGTCGGAGGGTTGGACGCCCAGGCTGGTCAGTGCACTGGCCATCTGGCGCGCGCGACGGTGGCAGTCACGGAAAGTGTAGCGATGGATATCGCCCTCCACCCTCCGGGACACGATCTGCGTATCGCCATGATGGCGATCGGCGTGCTCAATGAGCGAGGAAATCAATAGCTGCTTTTGCATCATCAAACCATTCATGGCATCGCTCCGTTCGTAAGTCTGTGATCGGGGAGCGGACAGGCAGCCAGGCCCTTGTCAGATTCCGCGTCAAGACCGCGAACCGAGACAGCCTGTTTCCCTCCCCTGGATCTTTGCGATCTGGCAACTGCCCCGGCTACCCCATGAAACCGGGGAAGCCGGGTTTTCTCATGAAATCCAGATCAGTTGAATGCCGTCAGGTCTTTCGGTGCGATGTCATGCTGCTCGCAATAGGCAAGATAGCGCTGCAACCCGGACTTCCAGTTTTCGAGCGCGACGATGTTGTCGTTCCCGTCCAGGAACGCCAGATCGCCATTAACCTGAACCAGCGTAAGCACATACCCGTCTGTGCTTCCCGTGCTGACGACTTCAGGTGTGTGAGTCGATCCGGCAGTCTCATACACGATGCTGCCAGGGCCGGCGATCCAGTCATGCTCTTTGTATTTCCACTGGCCTTCGATCGTGTAGACCATCACCGTACCCGTGTGGTGGTGCTTGGGGAGTTGCATGTCGATCGGCGACTTCATCATGACGATCCATTCACCGCGGATCGGGTCAAGCTTGAAGTACTTCAGCAGGACGTTTTCCGCATAGGGCGTAAACGGAATCCACGGCAGCGATTCGCCATCAATGACTGCGGTGTCGATGTGTTCGTAGAGCATGTCTTTCTCCATTGATGCGGTTCAGATCGAGTATTTGCTGGCAACCAAGGCCGCCCGACCATCTCTGATGGACGGATGTCCTGGATTCTCTGGGGGACTGTCAGGATCAGGTGAGCGGGGTGCCCGCCAGGGTGGCGCGCAGCATCTTTCTTGGCGCATTGCCGTAGTCAGCCACCGCGTAGTGCTGAACCTGCAGGTTGTCCCACATGGCAACCGTGTTGGTTCGCCATTTCAGACGTACCTGGTACTCCGGAATCGCAGCCTGAGACATCAGATAGTTCATCAGGTGATGAGCCTCCGGCATGAAGTCCTGACCGTAGCGGATGTCCTCGAAGTTGAAGAAATTCGAGAAATGGGTGGTGAACGCGGAGTTGACGAACAGCACCTTTTCGCCAGTCTCTGGATGGGTAAGCACTACCGGGTGTTCAGCGGCAGGGTTCTTCGCGGCCATCGCATGACGTTCTTCGAGTGGTAACTGGGCACCAAAGGTCTGCTCGGCACCGTGCTTTGCGTACAGGCCGTCGATTCGTTGCTTGATGGCCTGTGGCAGCTTTTCGTAAGCCATTACCATGTTGGACCACATAGTGTCGCCGCCAGTCTCTGGACCCATTTCGCAGCGCAGTACCGCTCCGCGGGGCGGCGCCTTCTTGTAGGTGACATCGGCATGCCAGAGGTTTTCGCGGCTGGCCTTTTCAACATAGCTCTTGGGCTTGCTCGGATCGAGATTGCGGTACAGCATCAGCAGCTTGTCCGCCTCTGGATGGCTCGGCGCCAGGGGATGTGCTTCCAGTTCGGCGAATTGCGCGGCGAAGTGCTGTTGCTCCATGGGGGTGATGTCCTGGTCGCGAAAGAACAGCACTTTGTGTTTCAACCACAGTGCCCTGATTTCCGCGATCAGTTCGGGGTCCTGGGCAGCGTCGGCCAGGCTGATGTTACTGAGCTCGGCACCGATGGCGGGCGTGCAAAGCTCCACCTTGATCGAATGCTGGCGCACCGACGACCGGATAATGGCGGGTGCCGAGGGGGAGGCTGGTGAAGGAGTGTCTTGGGCTGCGGCGACTTTTGTCATTGTTGTCTCCAATCTACTTATACGACGGTGCGCAAAATGTGCATCCGGTAGAGGTAATTGGCCCCTGCCATTTGGGCAGAGGTCCCGGCCCTATAGTAGGTATCGCGGGCGCGATGCTATGGGCATGATGGGACAGTTTCTTCGCATATTGGGACGTAGAGTCGCGAAGTCATTCCGGGAGGGCGGAAACGAAAAATGTGCGATGCAGGCTGGACGCAGCGCTTTTGGCCGGACAGCGACGGTCTAGCCTGGACCGCCGCTGTGGAGTTCAGACCCCCGCCTGTTCTGACGAGTACTTTTTTCAGGGAGGATTACCCCAGGGCCGTGCTATGTCGCGCTTGCTACGGTGCAAAACGTTGCTCCGCCTGGATGACAACGATGGAGGGTTTGCTTGTAAAACGTTAATCATTGGCCGACAAGTCGTTTCCCCGCACATCGAAGTAGACCGTCGTTATGCATCTGCATAATCAACTCGGGGGTGCAGGAACTGGAGGCTCGCGGCCTGGACTTGCAGCGATTGCAAGCCGACTGGGGCGTGAGTTTGACCAGCCTGCGCCAGCCCCATGTGCGCCTGCCGGCGTTTCTGGGAAGTGACACGCGAACTCAGTGGTGATCCAGCCATCGGCCTTGCCGCCGCTCGCCAAAGTGATCCGGGACAGTTGCTCGGTCTGGCCTATCTGATGCAACTGATGCCCAGTCGGCCAGCGTCGCTGGTGGAGTTGTCGCGCTACTGGCCACTGTGGACCGGGCACATGGCATTACAGGTCGAGGACAAAAACGGACTGCTGCACGTTGCCTTGCTACCCGGTCATGCCTTGCTGCCGGCAGTCGAAGAGCTGGATTTCTGGGGCGCGCTGCAAATCCAACACCTCAAAGGTTTGCCCGGTACCACTAATGCCATTCGCGAATTATGCCTTCGGCGGCCACGCCCAGAGAACCCGGAGCCTTGGCTGAAGCTTGCCGCAGACCTGGTGCGGTTCGATGCCCCACGCGATGAGGTGGTGTTGGACATGGACGCTCTGCGTGAGCCACGCCCAGCCGGCAGCCCGGCAGTCTGCAATGTCCTGGCGAACTCGTTGAAGAATTATGCAACGCAAACCAGCCGTGAATCGGTACTTGAAGCGGTGGCTAACATCGTGCTGATTGATCTGGCGCACGCGCCTGGCCTGGATCAAACCGCCGAACGCCTACACATGACCTCACGCACATTGCATCGGGCTTTGCAGCGCGAAGGCTGGACATTCAACGCTATTGTTGAAATTCAGCGACGGTGCGTAGCTCGCGATTTGCTCTCGAACAGTGAACTGACAGTGAGCGAAGTGGCTGAACGATTGGGGTATCGAGAGGTATCAAACTTCAGTCGAGCCTTTCGCCGTTGGTATGGCGTAAGCCCTGGTGCCAGGTCGTGATGGAGTATCTGTCATTGTTGAATGATGTGCCGCCCTCAAGACCGGGACCTTCCGGCCATCAATGGTCGTAGTGAATTCAAAAGTCGCCCAGTAGAAACCGACGCCGACTTCAGCATCCTGGAAATCGTAGAAAAGCCCACCAGCACAGAGAAAATGAAACTGAAGGAAAGTCATTGGAAGCAATGGCTTCTGACTCGCGACAGCGTATTGAATGGAAACTGAAGTCAGATAGCGGGGATGGGATTAGAAATGCGTCAGACAAGCATTGAATCACCCGTGGTTTCGAGAGGTCGCTACCGTCAACACAAGAGCGAAAGTGGCCTGGCTCGACGGACTGCTTTTGGCCGATTGTTGCCGGTCCGCAAAGGCTGTAATCGACCGAGGCTGTGTGAAAACGTTCTCGACCAGTAACGGCGATCTAAATCGGGTCAAATAACGCGATCCCACGCAAGTTTCAGGTCTTGATTCGACCAAGAACTCCGGCAGATTTCACGTAGCAACGCAGACCTAAAAAATGATGCAGGCGTTTTTACACAGCCTGGGCCAGAAGCAGCCATTCACGTTCCGTCGGAAAAGTGTCTCTGAGCCACATTCGGGGGGACAATCGAGAGCGATCTTCACATCTCGATCATGTATGCCCTTAGGGCGTGGTCAGGAGGAAACCATGAGCAAACGCGACAAGCGTGGCAATCCTGTTTCCTATGGCGTGCAGGAGGCGATCGATGCTCTGGATAGCGCTTGCGACTTGCTGCATGCCTACCAGGCCGATCCTCTGGCGGCGGCTGACAAAATTATCGCGCAGCACCCGGATTTTGCGCTGGCCTACGCCTTTCGTGCTGGCGCGATTGCAACTGCGACCGACAAAGCGTTTGACTCAGAGCTGTTCAAAAGTCTGGACGCGGCAGAGCGGTTGGCACCGAAAGCGAATGATCGCGAGCGGCAGCATATCCATGCCGTACGCGCTTGGTTCGACGGCGACTGGGAGCGGGCAATCGAAACCTGGGGGCGTGTTTCGATGGAGCACCCCCGCGATCTGCTGGCACTGCAATTAGCCCATTTGGGCGACTTCTATCTAGGTTACTCGCACATGCTACGTGATCGCGTGGCTCGTGTGATGCCGCGCTGGGATAACCAGATTCCTGGCTTTGGCTTTGTGAAAGGGATGTATGCCTTTGGCCTGGAAGAGGCAGGGGATTACCGGCAGGCCGAAGAGCAGGGGCGCGAGGCTGTTGCCTTGAACCCGCAGGATGGCTGGGCAGTGCATGCCGTCACCCATGTCATGGAAATGCAGGGCCGTAGCGAAGAGGGGGCCAAGTATCTTTCATCCAGCGCCAGTGCTTGGGCTCCCAATAGCATGTTTGCCTTCCATTTGTGGTGGCACCAAGCGCTATTCCTCCTTGAGGCCAATGATGTGGCGGGCGCGTTTCGTCTCTTTGATGAGGACATTTCAGCGGGTGGATTTGGTCAAGCGCTTGAGCTACTTGATGGATCAGCGCTGCTCTGGAGACTCTCTCTGCTCGGTCATGACGTTGGAGATCGGTGGAAAGGACTGGCCGAAAGATGGGAGTCCCGTTGTGAAGACGGCTTCTACGCCTTTAACGACGTGAACGCGATGATGTCATTCGTGGGTTCTGGAAACAGCCGTGCACAAACTCAGCAGTTGGATACCCTGAAGCGGGCCGCTGCTGGCACTGGTACCAACGCCATGATGAGTAGAGAGATTGGTGTGTCGGCGTGCGAAGGGTTGGTGGCGTTTGGTCGTGGGGATTACGCCCAGGCTATAGCGTCGTTGATGCCGCTACGAGCCAAAGCCAACCGCTTCGGCGGTAGTCACGCGCAGCGTGATGTCTTCTCATGGACGCTGACCGAAGCCGCTATTCGCCTTGGCAACCGCACACTTGCCGAGGCACTGGTTGCCGAGCGCCTTGCATTGAAGCCTGAGAGCCCGATCAACCGCGCCTGGAAAATGCGCGCGGGTCAATTACAGCCGCTGCATGCGCGATAGCAGGAAGTCCGACCAATAAGGGGACAGATCTATTTTCTCCGGGGCTTGCAGAAACCTTGTAGGAGCGGGCTTGTCCCGCGATGAACTCGATCTGGGTGCACTTGGGTTTGAAGGTGTCGATCCTGCTGCAACGGGGCGTCCGGCCTACCATCCCGCGATCTTGCTGAAGATCTATATTTACGGCTACCTCACTCGGATTCAGTCCAGCCGCCGGCTTGAGCGTGAGGCCGAGCGTAACGTCGAGTTGATGTGGCTGACGGGGCGTTTGGCTCCAGACTTCAAAACCATTGCCGACTTTCGCAAGGATAACGGCAAAGCCATTCGCAGGGTATGCCGCCAGTTCGTAGTGCTTTGTCGCAACCTCAATCTCTTCTCTCAATCGATCGATCGCCATCGATGGCAGCAAGTTCAAAGCCGTCAACAACCGTGACCGTAACTTCACCCAGGGCAAGGTGAAGGCACGCATGCAGCAGATCGAGCAGAGCATTGACCGCTATCTGGCGGCGATGGATTCGGCGGATCGGGCAACGCCCGAAGTGGCCGAAGCCAAGGCCGAGTGGCTGAAAGAAAAAATCGAAACCCTGAAACAGCAGATGCAGAAACTCAAGGATATCGAGGCGCAGCTTCATGACAGTCCAGACCAGCAAATCTCTCTTACCGATCCAGATGCACGCTCAATGGCCACGAGCGGCCGAGGCACCGAAACGGTTGGCTATAACGTACAAACAGCCGTCGACGACAAGCACCATCTGATCATTGCCCATGAGGTGACCAATGTTGGCAATGACCGGGCGCAACTCAGCAATATGGCGAACCACGCGCGTGAAGAGATCGGCGCTGAGTCGCTGACGGTGGTAGCCGACCGAGGTTATTACAAGGGTCTGGAAATCCTTGCATGCGAGCAAGCCGGCATCACCACCTTCGTACCGAAACCCCTGACATCTGGCAGCAAAGCCGAAGGCCGATTTGGCAAGCAGGACTTCATCTACGTTGCTGCATCGGACGAGTATCGATGCCCTGCGGGGCAATTACTAACCAGGCGGCATTCGTCGATGGAAGACGGCATGTTATTGCATTGTTACTACTTTTCGGGCTGCCAGTCCTGCGCAATGCACAAGCAATGTACGACGGGTAAGGAGCGCCGTGTGAAGCGCTGGGAGCATGAGGCGGTAATCGACGCAATGCAGGTTCGGCTGGAGCATGACCCGGGGAAGATGGAGGTTCGCCGCCAGACTGTTGAGCATCCTTTTGGAACGCTCAAATACTGGATGGGAGCCACCCACTTCCTGACCAAAACACTTCCGCGGGTAAGTACCGAAATGAGCCTTCATGTGCTCGCCTACAACCTCAAACGAATGATGAGCATCTTCGGCATCGCAGGACTGCTTGAAGCGATCAGGGCGTGAATCCAGCTGCTTGCTCGCCCGTTAGTAGCCGTTTCCCAAACGGCATTACGAACGTCTATGTGGCTGACTAGGGCAATTTGCGCTTCCGTCTGCTGGTTTCGCAGGCAACGTCCGTAGCTCTCAGCTTTCGACGTATTCAGTGCGTTTTCACACAGCCTGGACCCAAAGCAACGGGGCTTGCAATGAGGGGGAGTCCATATACGGACTTCCATCGATGACTGCTTTCGGTAACAGTGTCCATTCAAGTATCAATGTTTGGATAAGTACATGGGGGTCGATTCGCGAACAGCTTTCTTTCTGAGCTGCGGCAATATCGGTTCGTGGCAATCTGCCAGTACCGATGTATGCAGAGCATCGGTGCTGGCTTCGGCGCTACTTGACCTCCTCAACCTCATAATTCGCATAGCCGAACTCGTTGCTGCGAGCCGCCATGTATTTGCCGTTTTGCTCGAACACTGTGGCCTCGAAGGGTGTGCCGCCGAGTGTTGTCACTAGATGCCCGTCCTTGATTTCATATTTGGCCGGCACGCCAAACTGGCCGTCATGCAGCATATTCAGGTATTCCCCTTGCGTAGGCGGCTTGCCATCGACGCTGGTGACCAGGCGTTGGCCTTCGGTGCCATAGACGATCTCGAACGTCTGGCCGGTGACGGTATTGCGCACCTTGATGGTTTTGCCCACCACGTAGGCTTGTAACTGCTCGTTAGTGAGCGCTTTGGCGCCTTCGGTTTTCAGCTGATCGATGGTTTTGCCAGCAGCGACAAGCTTGCTGTCCTCAACTTTCGGCGTGTACCAGATGGGCGAGGTCCACGCACGTTCCTGGACAGTGGCCGAGACGTCGGCCGGCGGCGGTACTTGCAGCTTGGCCGCGTCATAGGTGCTCCAGCGCGGGGTCGGAATCTGTAGCACGCGGGCGTAGTAGAACGCGTGCTGGGCCGGATCGAAATCCGGATCGACCCAGACTTTTTTCAGCTCGGTGGCACCAATGGTATTGGTGTAAGTCGCCTTGGAAACATCGACCGTGGAGCCCACCGGTGGGATTTTGCCGGTGGCCTGGTCCAGTTGGCGATCACCGGACCAGGCGACGTCGTAGATCTTCTCGAAGGTCTGGCCGTTTTTGGTCCAGCCCTTGATGATCTGGATTCGGTCGAGGTTGCCATCGTCGACATCCTTGACCGCCCACACCACGAAGGACGGCGTCTGTTTACCCTGTTTTGCCGGCAAGTCGCCGCCCATGGGAACGCCCTTGGCGTAGGCCGCATGCACCCAGTCTTTTTCATTCCACAAACTGCTGTCGAAGCCCCAGCCACCAAACATGCGCACGGGGATGCGCACGCCACTGGTGCCATAGACTTCTTTACGCTTCATGGCATCGAAGATCGATTCACGGGTGTTTTCTTCGGCCCAGACACCGGCCAAACCGGACGTGCTGGTTTGCAAGGCCATCAAGCCTGAGTTCTGTTTGCCGGAAAGACGTGCCGCCGGGGTGCTGTCGGTAAAGCCGTGGGAGCCGAAGTTGTAGCTCTGCGAATAAGGAATCACCCCATTGTGCGAGTCGCTGGCGCCGACCACGCCCATTTTGTAAGGGTTGTATCCACGAGCTTGCTGCAAAGCCATGCCGTTTTGCCAGGCTTGCCTGATGTAACTGCCATTGAGTTTCGACGTGCTGTTGTCGATGCCGAGCAGGAAACTCATGATTTCATAATTGGCAAATTCGTCTGTCGGCGACAGTTCGGGGTGGGTTTCCGAGGTGCCCTTTACCTGGTGAACTTCGGTAAGGGATTCATTACGCATCCGCGTCTCGGCCCAGGCGGCATCGATGGGGCGGCCACGGTCATCTACGTCCACCGGAAACATCAGGCCGTTGCTGAGGTTGGCATTGTGGGAGATTGCCAGCACCTCGTTGCCTTTTTTGCGTTGATCGTCCATCCAGCCCCACAAATCCTCCGGTTTGTCCGAATCGATGGCCGTGAAGGGCAGGTCCGGCACCTTCTTCGAGTCGCGGAAAAACACATTGCGGTGCATGTTTTGATTGTTGGGGGCTGAGGTCCATTCATAGGCGACAAACGTGGTGAACTTGCCGGGCTTGTAGTACTTGTCGGCGATGGCGATGTTCTGCTGCCAGATATTGCCGGCAACCTTCGGATCAATCAGCTCCTTGATCGGGTGGCTCAAGCTGCCGGCGATCCATTTGAACACCCGGTTGAAATCTTCCGGGGTTTTGACAATCAGCTTTTGCGCGATGGGCAGCTTGCTGAAGTCTGACTTTGGATCGTTGGCCAGGGCGATCACGCCCACGTATTCCGAGTGGTCGGTTACGCCATGGAAATCCAGCGGGCGACCCTTGAGTTGCACTTCAAACCCCATTGGATGCTTGACCGGCATCCCAAGTGAGTATTGGTACGCCTGCTCGGGATCGACCTGGTGGTTGCCGATCAGGTAGGCATCAATCGACCAGGAGCTGTGCGAGTGCGTTTGGCCAAAGTAAACCTCGCGATCCGGGTTGCCCTCTGCCAATGCCAGTGTGCTGATAGTTAGCACGGCACAACCGAGCAGTGTTGGCGCGGTGAAGTGTGTAGGGGTTTTCATATTCCACGTCTCCGGAATACGGCAATGACAGGGTGCAACTCAGGACAAGAAACTCGAGACTCTTTCGAAAAACCAGAAGGCAGCCAGCGTACCCAACCCGTAAGAAGCAATCGGTCGGGCATACAGGACTGCGGGCCGTGGCAGTCGACAACGCAGCAACAGTGCTCGCAGGCTCAACACGACGGCGACGAACATCAGCTGGCCGATCTCGACGCCGACATTGAAGGTGAGCAGCGCCAGCGGCAGGTCGCGCTGCGGCAAACCGATTTCCGCCAGCGCACCGGCAAAACCGAAGCCATGCAACAAGCCAAAACAGAACGCGACCACCCATGGCCACTGGAGGGTGAAACTGGTTTCATCACGGTTCTTGCGGGCGATTTCCACCGCCAGCAACAGAATGCTCAGCGCAATCGTCGCTTCCACAGGAGGGCCGGGCAGCCGCACCGCACCCAGTGTAGCGAGTGCCAGGGTGATGGAATGGGCGAGGGTGAATGCGGTGATGGTCTTCACCAGCATCCAGCCATTACCCACCAGCAGCAGGAGACCGAAGACGAACAGCAGGTGATCGAAGCCTCCCAGGATGTGTTGGATGCCATGAACCAGAAATGCACCGGCCACCGAGAACGCTCCCGGCGTGGCAGCGATCTCTATCCAGGGTTGCGCAGGGTGGACGAGGGTGGTCGTCAGGCTGCCGTCCAGGCGCGAGACACGCACCAGCACATCGGTGATGCTCGCTTGCAGGCCGATGAATTCAATACGTTGTCCGACCAGTCTTGCGGGACCGGCTTCAATGACCCGACGCTCGATCAGTGAATCGTTCAGTTCGCTTTCCACGGGCTCAACGACAGTGCGCACACCTTCGGCAAACCGGAGCGCAATCGGCAATCGCATGCCTGAAAGCACCGGCGTGCGCCACAATACGTCATAGCGCCCGACGGCCATTTCGTTGAGTTCCAGGTAAGCGGGGCGCGACTCATGGGCCATAGCCGTTAGCCCCACGAACCAGAGCACCAACAGCAGCCATACCGTGCACCTCATCACGGCCGCTCCGTGTGTGTGGCGGCAATCGCACCGGCGGAAGCAGGTATCATCACCACGACCTCATAGCGTGCTTTCAGCGCATCGAAATTCGCGCGTTTCGATGCGCTGCGTTGTTCGGACAACCAATCGGACCTGACCTGCTGGGCCACGGTTTCGAAGGGCGGAGGAGGTGATTTGGCCAGCGCATCAATCCACACTAGATGCCAGCCAAAACCCGACTCCACAGGCCCCACCCAACTCCCCGGCGGTTGCTTGAACAATGAAATGGCGAACATTGAACCAAAGACCCGCGCCACCTGATCCGGGGATTGTTCTGAGTAGGCGTTTTTAAACATGAAGGCATCGCCTTCACCACTGTTCTTGTCAGACAGCCCACTGAGTGCGGACTGAGCCTGCGCTTGCGCATCCGCACCACGTTTGTCCAAGGCGAAAAACAAATGATGGAAGGTCAAAAGTGGCGGCGGGGCATATTGGTCCTGATGCTGGTTGTACCAGGCCTCAAGTACGCCGGGTGCCGGTTCGCGAAGTGACGCTACATCCTCGGCGAGGAAATCCATTTTTTGTGCCAGACGGCGGCGAATAATAGTGTCGTCTTTGTCCAGGCCAAGTTTCAGCGCTTCGCGATAGAGGATTTCCTCTTTCACATATTCCTCAATCAGACCCTGTAACTGTTGCTCCGATGCGGGGCGTTGCCAACGCGCCAGCCAGGAAATCGCGATCCGCTGAACAACTTCAGGGGTGATTTCGATGCGTTGCGGATCTTGATCAAGGGTTGAACGGTGTAAACCTCCGTACAGCACAAAGAGTGCAAAGCCCGCGATCAGAAAGTGCGATAACGGCTGGCGGAGGCATCGCTTGATTAACGAAAATCGAGATTCTTTCGCTTCGCAGACGCTTAAGTTCATGACTTATTGCCCCACGCTATACTGCGAATAGTTTTCGCGGCAGGGTGGAGTATTGCTGCTGTACCGGAACTTTCCATCAAGGCTAATCACGATAAGCACTAAGGTTTAGTAGCAATCGAATTAACCAATTCCCCAGGGCCGTCCAGTCTTGCACCTATACAGCCCGGGACGGAGCGCCCATTTGATGAAAGGACCGCTTGTTTTCGCCGCGATCATCGAGGCAGCCACTGGCGTGGCGCTGATACTGGTCCCGTCGCTGGTCGGGCAACTTCTGCTTGGCATCGAACTGACGGGCGTCATCGTCCCTGTGGCCGGCATCGCCCTCATCGCATTGGCCATCGCCAGTTGGCCCGGACCAGCAATGCTCGGGATGTTGATCTATAACGCAGCCACTACGCTTTATCTCGCCTACGTTGGTATCTCGGGGGAAGCGAGTGGGGTCTTATTGTGGCCAGTGGTCGTATTGCACGGGATCATGACGATACTTTTGATTCGAGCAATGGCAAGCCAGACGAGGAACTCACAGACGTAGTCAACGCTTGGCTGTGGTTCGCACCTTCAGTCTGGCACTCAAGATGCCGAGGTGAGGAGGAGTCCATCCCATTGCTTCTGGCCGATTTCTGCCTGTCGCGATTGCCCATGGATGCCTGCTTGATGGTGCGAGCGAGCTTCTATGCTTGTATACAGC
>NZ_JBYTBK010000061.1:0-21940 GCF_058789115.1 Pseudomonas sp. FW300-N1A1
CAACGCAGCCCTGCACCAAGCGGGCCCCGTCCCTTCGGGTTGCGTGCCAACGTGGGCGAGGCTGCGTTGCGGGATTTTCCAAGGGAACAACCATTGGCGGCATCCCGCGCCTTGCCTCGCCCACGTTGGCCCAGCAACGCGGCTCGCCACCAAACGTCAACAGACCCTAGGACACAGGCTGGCCGCAGAAGTCCGCTCTGTGTCCGCCAATACCCTGCCCTGCCGGGGGCTGACAGCTTATTTCTAGGGTCCGGCCCGCGTGATGGCCGGCGGCGCGTCCGCTAACAATAATAACGAGCAGAAAAATGAATCCGACCCGTGCGTTCCCTCCCCTGCGACTGGCTGCAAGCGTTGCCCTGCTGTCGAGTGTGTGCGTATCGGTACACGCCACAGAATCGGGGGTCGACAACATCGGCCCTGGCACCGATGGCTTCTTCATGTTGCCGCTGGACGTCAACAACCTTCCAGACCACATGGTCGCGTTCAACCTCTACTACAACTTCTACAAGGCCACCGAGCTGAACATCAGCTCGCTGGGCGGCAAGGTGCCGGATGTCGAAATCAAGTCCGAGGCGGTCGTTCCACGCCTGGACTACCTCAGCCCGCTGCGCATTGCCGGCGGTCGCCTGGGCTTCTACGCGGCGCGACCCTGGATCAAGCAGCAGGTGTCGGCCTTTGGCCTGGAAGATGACCGCGAAAGCATGGGCGACACCACCGTGGCGCCGATCATTCTGTGGGACATGGGGAAAAACCTGACACTGGGTGCCGCGTTGGAGATCACCATTCCCACCGGCGAGTACGACGCCACTCGCCTGGCCAACACCAGCAACAATTTCTACACCTACAAGCCGCTGATTTCCTTCACGTGGCTACCGACGGAAAAAACCGAGCTGTCAGTCAAGACCACCTACAGCTTCAACCAGGAAAACCACGACACAGACTACCGTTCCGGGCAGATTTTCCACTTCGACTACTCCGCCAGCTACAAGGTGACCGACAACCTGAACCTCGGTTTGAACGGTTACTACCTCAAGCAAACCACCGACGACAAACAGTACGGCCACACCGTGCAGTTCAATGGCCAGGACGTGGACGACGGCGTACGTGGCGAGGTGTTCGCCATCGGTCCTGCGATGTTCTTCACCTTCCTCAAGTACGCCAGCGCCGAGTTGCGCTGGGCCAAGGAATTCGACGTGGAAAACCGCCCCGAAGGCCAGATGCTCTGGGCCAAAGTCACGATCCCGTACGCCTTCTGAGCACCCGCCAGGGCAGCGTCAGGCGCGCCGCGCCACGGCCAGGGGAGGCCGTGGTTCGCCCAACGCCTGAAGCAGGCAATGCATCGCCTCTTCACGGCTGCGCTCGAAGCGATAGCGCGACTCGATGTACAGCGCCAGTTGCAACTGCACCGGCTCGTCCAGCGGCAGCGGCGCCTGCTGCATGCCCAGCGCACAGGCGACCCGGCTCGGCAGGCTCAGGCCAAACGGCTGGCGGTCGGCGATCATCTTCGCGGCCAGGGTACTTTGGGTGCTCACGGCAATCGTACGGCGCAGGCTCTTCAACCCCAGGTGCAGGTCCACCGGACTCAACCCGTCGCGGCGGCTTGAAACCTGGATCTGCGGTTGCGCCAGATAGGCTTGCAGGGTGCGCGGCGGCTCCTTGAGTGCATCGCCATACGCAAACACATAGTGATCGGCCGGCAAGACCTGCTTGTGCAAGCCGGCCAACCCCGCCAGCGGTTGATCGAGGTCGATCAGGATGTCCAGCTTTCCCGAAGCCAGTTCCTGCAAGGCATCGCGCCGTCGAGGCTGAAAGTAACGCACTTGCCAATCGGCATGGGGCGCCAGGAGCAAGGCATCGAGCAGCACCGGTTGCAGGCAGTCCAGGCAACTGATGCGCAGCAACGGCGTGCTCTGGCGGGCAGCGGGAATCATTTTCAAACCGTCACGCAGGCTCTCCAGGGCATTGCGCACATAGTCGGCCAGACGGTGCGCCACCAGGGTCGGGGTGACGCCCAGGCGACTCTTGATGAACAACGGATCGCCACACAAGTCACGTAGCCGACGCAGCGCGTTGCTCATCGCCGGTTGCGACAGGCACATGACTTCGGCGGCGCGGGTGACACTGCGTTGCTGGTAGATGGCATCGAAGGCGAGCAGCAGGTTGAGGTCGAGCTGGCGTAAATCAAGCATGGTCTTGCTCCGGCAAATCGCTTAACGTCGGGCAGCCTAACCAGTGAACCGGAACATGCTGTGAGCCCTAAATGACAAAAAGCGATCAGCCGACACCCAACGCGTTCTACGCCCCCAGCCTGCTGCCGGCCATTGAAGAACTGCTGGCCCGCGGGATTGCGCGCGAACAGATCGAGGCGTTGTTTCACCGCAGCCTGTTTGAATTGCGCACCCCGTTCATGCGCGTTCCGCTGTTTCTCTCTCGACGTTTCTGGGCCTTTGCCCAGGCCAGTACCGATGATCCGCTGGTGGGTCTGGCGGCGGGCCGGCGCTTCGTGTCCACCTCGACCAATGGCTTGACCTACCTGTTTGATGTCGCCGCGTCGCTGGAAAGTGCCTGTGCCTATTTCGTCAGGTTCTTCCCGTTCTTCAACGGGCATTTCCAGGCGCGGGTCGTGCGCGGCGAAGGCTCGGTGCAGTTGCACCTGCGCGACTGCGGCAGCCTGCGCGCCACTGCACCGCTGACCGACTACATCCTGGTCAGCGTGTGCAGCATGTTGCGGCGCAAGCTGCTCGCCAGCGGCCTGGGGGCAGACCCGATTCTCGCTGTCGACCTGCCCCACCCTGCCCCGGCCACTACACAACCCCATGAACAGGCCTTTCGCGTCCCCGTGCGTTGGTGCCAGGCCAACCCGGTGATTCACCTTGAGCCAGGGTTGTTCGTGCAGCCGCTGACACCGGGCAACCATCAGTTGGAGAACACCCTGGTCGAGTTGCTGGAACATACCCGGCGCAACAGCGAGTCGACATTGCTGGAGTTGGTCAGCGACCACTTGATCGGCGATCTGCCTGGCGCCCACTGGCAGGACTTCTGTACGTCCCAGCACCTGCTCGAACGCACCGCCGCCCGCCGCCTGAAGGCCCTGGGCTGGAGTTTTTCCGAGTTGCTCGACGAATACCGGCGTTACCGCGCCGAAGACCTGCTGCTGCAACCCGCCGTTGAACTGGTGCAGATTTCCGACCAGCTCGGTTACAGCGATGTGCAGAGTTTCAATCGCGCCTGCCTGCGCTGGTTCGACTGTGCTCCGGGGCATTACCGTTCACGGAACACCCCTCGTAACATTATGTGATGACAGTCATTCAATACTGGTCATGTTTCGACCACGTTACAGCGCATGAAAAACGTAATGCATGTCATTTGACCGACAAAACGTCAAAAAAAAGTTGATTCATTTCTGACACACATCCTTCTCCCCACCCCTTGTAATACAAGGCATGCGACCGTTTATCGCATTGTTGATTCGCCTTCTGAATGCTCAATAACTGACCAAAGCCAGTGCTTTGAGGCACTTGATAGCAGATCGCCCGAATACTGACCGTTTTTCAACATGAAGAACGTGTCAGTTTGCCGGCACGGATTCCCCGCACTCGTCTATACCCCTTCTAACAGTCTCATTTGAGTTACATCCACCGTTTCACGAGGCACGCCAGTATGGACGTGAGCGTATTTGGTACGGGTTACGTCGGCCTGATTCAAGCGGCTGCACTGGCGGATGTCGGTCATCGGGTGTTATGCGTCGACATAGACCCGGGCAAGATCCGTCAATTGCAACAAGCTGTCCCACCCATCAGCGAACCCGGCCTGGGCTCGGCGCTGGAGGAGAACATCAAGGCCGGACGCTTGCTGTTCAGCACCCAGGCCAGCGATGCCGTCGAGCATGGCGAACTGATCTTTATCGCGGTGGGCACCCCTGCCGATGAAGACGGATCCGCTGACGTCAGCCATGTACTGAGCGTCGCCCGGCAGATCGCCAGCGCTATGGACGCCAACCGCACCCTGATCATCAAGTCCACGGTTCCGGTCGGCACTGCCGACAAGGTCATGGCCTGTGCCGAGGAAGAACTGGCGCGGCGTGGCAAGTCGTACTTGAGCGTGCGGGTGGTCTCGAACCCGGAGTTTCTCAAGGAAGGCAGCGCCCTGGTCGATTGCATGCGCCCGGACCGGATCATCATCGGCACCGCTGACGAAGACGCCCGCGCCCAGTTGACCGAGCTCTATGCGCCGTTCTGCCGCAACCGTGAAAAACTGATGTTCATGGACTGCCGTAGTGCCGAGCTGACGAAATACGCGGCCAATGCCATGCTCGCCACGCGTATCAGTTTCATGAACGAGCTGGCCAACCTCACCGAGCAGTTGGGCGCCGACATCGAGGCCGTGCGCCGGGGCATCGGTTCGGACCCACGTATCGGCTATCACTTCATCTACCCCGGCTGCGGTTTTGGCGGCTCGTGCCTGCCCAAGGACCTGCGCGCCCTGCTCCACACCGCCGAGCACCATGGCATGCCGCTGCGCCTGTTGCGCAGCGTTACCGAGGTCAACGACGACCAGCGCCACATCCTCCTGCGCAAGCTCAAGCCGTACTTTCCGGCAGGGCTGGCCGGAAAGAAAATCGCCCTCTGGGGCCTGGCCTTCAAACCCAACACCGACGACATGCGCGAAGCCCCCAGCCGCTACCTGATGGAATCGCTGTGGCAGGAAGGCGCCACGGTGTGTGCGTTTGACCCGGAGTCGATGTCCGAATGCCGGCGCCTCTATGGCTACCGCGATGACCTGCACTTGTGTGCCACCCGCGACGACACCCTGGAAGACGCCGACGCCCTGGTGATTTGCACCGAATGGAAGAACTTTCGCGTGGTCGACTTCGACGTGCTCGCCAGCAAGCTGCGCGCAAAAGTCGTGATCGACGGGCGCAATCTCTACAACCCGCAGCAGGCCGCGGATGCGGGCCTGCACTATCGCGGCATCGGCCTGCGGCATGTCATGCCCGAAGGCCCGGCCGTATGAAAATCCTGGTCACCGGCGCCGCCGGTTTCATTGGCGCTCATTGTGTGTTGCGGCTGTTGCGCGACGGGCATGAGGTCATCGGCCTGGACAACTTCAACGACTACTATGACCCGGCACTCAAGCACGCCCGGGTGCACTGGGTACATCAACAGGTCGGCCCATTCCCCCTGCTGCGGGCTGACCTGGTGGACAGCGATGCCCTGGTCGCGCTGTTCACCCGCGAGCAACCCGAGGTCGTGATTCACCTGGCCGCCCAGGCCGGGGTGCGCTACTCGCTGGACAATCCAAAAGCCTTCCTGGACAGCAACCTCAACGGTTTCCTGAACATTCTCGAGAACTGCCGGCACCATCCGGTGAAGCACCTGATCTACGCCTCCTCCAGTTCGGTCTACGGGGCCAACCAGCACACGCCCTACTCCACCCATGACAGCGTCAACCACCCGCTGTCCCTGTACGCGGCCACAAAAAAAGCCAACGAGCTGATGGCCCACAGTTACAGCCACCTGTTTGGCATTCCCTGCACCGGATTGCGCTTCTTCACCGTGTATGGCCCCTGGGGGCGTCCGGACATGTCGCCCATCCGCTTTGCACAGGCGATCGTCCAGGGGCGCCCGCTGAAGTTATTCAACCATGGCCGGCACCAGCGAGACTTCACCTACATCGATGACATTGTCGAGACCATTGCGCGCCTGCTTGACCGCGCCCCCCGGGTAGCCGCCGACTGGGACCGTGAACACCCGGACCCTTCGAGCAGCATGGGGCCCTGGAAAATCTACAACGTCGGCGGCGAGCGCCCGGTCGAGCTCAAGGATTATCTGGCGCTGCTGGAAAAACACCTGGGACGCCAGGCTAACGTTGACCTGCTGCCCCTGCAGCCCGGCGATGTCCTGAACACGTTTGCCGATGTCCGTGAGCTGGAACACGACATCGATTTTCACCCACAGATCGCACTCGATGAAGGACTCAGGCGTTTCGTGGCCTGGTTCCGTGAGTATTACGTGCTGCCCGTCATCCCAACGTCGCTCGCTGGCAACGCTTCGCGCCCGGATGAGCCCTCGCCAATACGGAGCCGTTTATGACGGGTCATGAACAAGAGGTGCCGGTACAAACGATGCGCCGTGACAAGCGCCTCGATCCCGAGCAGCGCATACGCCTGGATTCAGCGATCCACATGCAAGGTCGGGGCTGGATAACCGGCCGTGACGGCGGGCGTCCCTGGACCCTGTCTCGAACCAACCGGGTCGTCGCCGCACTGGGTGCGCTGGTCCTGCTGGTGTTGCTGTCGCCACTGTTGCTGGCCCTGGCCCTGGCCATCCGGTTGAGCAGCCCCGGGCCGGTGCTGTTTGTACAGAAACGCACCGGCTACCGCGGGCGCCTGTTCGGCATGTACAAGTTCCGCACCATGGTCGCCAACGCCGAGGACCTCAAGGAGTCGCTGCGCCACCTGAACAAGCACGGTGCCGATGCCATCGACTTCAAGATCGACAAGGACCCGAGGATCACCGCAATCGGCGGGTTTCTCAGACGCAGCAGCCTAGACGAGTTGCCCAACCTGATCAATGTGCTCAGCGGCGACATGCGCCTGGTCGGCCCCAGGCCTACCTCGTTCAACACCTATCGCTACAAGGACAGCCACCTCGCACGCCTGAGCATTTACCCCGGCATGACCGGCCTGTGGCAGATCTCCGGACGCAGCAACATCGATTTCGATCAACGGGTCGAGCTCGACCTGAGCTACATCGCCAACCAGAGTCTGCTGCTGGATCTGAAGATCCTGCTCAAGACACCCTTCAAGGTTTTCAGTGGCCACGGAGCAAGTTGAGATGGACGGTTCAACCAAAAGCTTGACCATCGCCAATCCGAGCGAGTCCAACCTGACCTCGACCGTACTCGACCAGGACCTGCGAGTCCTGTTCCTGACGGCCGCCAACAGCGGCGACGGCGTCAGCACCAGTGCCCTGGTGCTGGCCCGACAACTGGCGGAAATGAGCAGCGGCCAGGTGCTGCTGGTCGATGCCAGCCAGTCCGCCAACAACCTGAGCCAGCAGTTGGGGCTGCACAAGGAGCGAGGTTTTCGCGACCTGGTGTTCAACCACGACAGCGCGCCACCGTTGCACGATTGCATCACGCAGTTGACGGGCCTGCCGTTCCTGATTCTGCCCAACGGCCATCATCGACGCGGTGACGAGCACCTGACACCCGAGCAGCTACGTCCCCTGCTCAAGCAACTGGCCGAGCAGTACCGGTTTGTGGTGATCGACGGCGACCCGGTGTATTCGGCCACCGACACCCTGGTCATCGGCACCCTGGTGGACGGCGTGGTGCTGGTGGTGCGTGCCGAGGACACCCGCTGGGAAGTCGCACAAGCGGCCGGCCAGCGCCTGACCCAGGCCGGGGCAAAGCTGGTCGGCAGCATCTTCAACGGCCGCAAGTACTACATGCCCAAATGGCTCTACAACAATCTGTAAAAACAGCAGCCAAAGGATGACCTCATGAACGCAAAATGGCTTGCCCTGCTGTTGCTGCCTCTAGCAGGTTGCTCCAGCCACACCGATACCCGGAGCATGCCGGTGCAGATCCTCACCGCCGCACCGGCCAACGCCCAGGCCACCGATATGCCCAAGGTCGAACAGACCCTGCGCCCGGGCGACAAACTGGACGTGATCTTCCACGTCAGCACCTCAGGCTCATCGGCCTACCGTATTCAATCCGGTGACCAGATCGGCCTGAGTTTCACCGCCGCCAGCCAGCTCAACGGCAGCCAACTGGTGTTGCCGGACGGCACCATTGCGCTGCCGGGCGCCAACACCTCGGTGAAAATCGAGGGGCTGACCAGCGAGCAGGCACGCGATGAAATCCAGCGCGCCTATCAACGAAAAATGCTGTTCCAGCCCAACCGCAACCAGTTGACCGTGCAGGTGATCAGCCCGCTGAGCAACGAGAACAACCTCAAAAGCACGCTGAACCACCCGACCACCGGTATGAGCCGGGAAATCATCGTGGGCAACGACGGTTACGCGAGCTTTCCGGAAGTCGGCGCCGTGCCCCTGCAAGGGATGAGCGTCAGCCAGCTGGAAACCTTCCTCAACACGCGCTACGCGCAGTTGCCGGGACGGATGACCGTCGACGTGATGCTCAAGTCCACCCAGGGCAACGAAGTGTTCGTGCTCGGCGAAGTCGGCCAGCCGGGTGCCTACCCGGTCCGGCGGCCGATCTCGGTGCTCGAGGCCCTGACCCTGGCCCGTGGCGCCAACGCCAAGGCCCGCCTGGATTCGGTGGTGATCATGCGGCGTAACGGCAATCAGGTCGAAGCGCGCCACTATGACGTCGACGCGGCCCTGTCCGGCGACGCCGCGCAGATCGCCTACCTGCAACCGGACGACATGCTCTTTGTGCCCAAGACCAAGCTGGCCAGCGCCGGTGAACTGGCGCGGCAGCTGGCGGATGTCGTGCTCTTCCAGGGCGTGGGCATGAGCTTCAGCTATCGCTTGGACGACAAAGACGACAACAGCAATTAACTCACAGGTGACCTGCCATGAATCCAAAGGAAAACTACCTGCATGAGTTCTTCAGGATCTTTTTCGCCAACAAACAGTTGGTCAAACGAGTCTTCCTGATCTTTGCAGTGATCGCCCTGCTGTTGCCGCTGGTGCTCAAACAGAGCTTCGATATCACCGCGCAAGTGATCGTGCAGTCCAAGAAACTGTCTCAGGGGGATGCCACCACCTCCCTGACCCAGGAGAATGCGACCTTCGTCCCGCCGACCCTGTCGGACATGGAAACCGAGGCCAACATCCTGCGTTCACCGGCGCTGATTCGCCAGACCATCAGCCAGTTGCGCGACAAGGGTGAGTACAACCCGGCTCCGGGCCTGTTCGCCAGAGTGGTAACCGACCCGTTGCGCAACCTGCTCATCAACCCGCTGCGCGAGTACGTGATCAACCCGGCGCGCCAGCTGTTCGGGCTGGAAGTCGACCCGGTGCGCGATACGACCCTGGACGGACTGACGGAAGAAGCCATCGACAAGCTGAAGGTTGAAACCCTGCCTGGCTCCAATGTGATCTCGATCATCTACAGTTTTGGCGATCCCAAGCAGGGCACCGACTTCGTCGCGCAACTGCTGCAGAACTACCTGCAAAACCGTCAGGAGCTGCAATCGATCGACTTGCCACAAACGTTCTACGAAACCAAGAAACTGCAATACCAGACCCGCCTCGACGGCCTGGAAGGTACGCGCCTGGGGCTGCTGGAGCGCGTCGGTTCGTCCGACCCCAAGGAGGAAATCACCTTCCGCCTGAATGCCATCAACACGGAAGAACAGGCACTGAACCTGTACCGCGACCGCCTGCTGGAAAACCAACGCTGGCTCGACTACCTGAAAGCCAACCTGGGTAACGCCAGCAACGCCAGGTTCAGCGATTACACCTTCCCCTACACCTTCACCACCACCGTGGACAAGGTGGCGTTCGAGGACCGGGAAATCAAGCAGCTCGGCGAACAGCTGACGAACCTGGTCACGCGCTACAACAACGACCTGGCAGTGTTCCAGCCTGGCAGTGAGCCGATGCTGCTGACCCGCGAGCAAATTACCCGCGGCCGCCAGCAGTTCCTGAAAGTGGTCGGCAACCGGATTCAGGAACGCACCAACGATCTGGCCGTCATCGGCTTGGTGATCGATCAGAAAATCGCGCGCATCGCCGAGTACAAGGAGCGTATCCACCAGTTGCAGGAAACCCAGAGCAAGCTGCGGCAGATGGACACCGAAATCAACGCCCTGCATACCGCGTTCTCCACCTACGCCCAGCGTTTTGCCGAAAGCAGTACCGCGCGCCTGCTCGACAACGACCTGTCGAACGCACGGGTCCTGAGCCCACCGTTCGAACCCACCGAGGCGGCATTTCCCAAACCGTTGCTGATCATTCCGTTCGGCCTGCTCAGCGGGCTGCTGCTGGCGATCGCCCTGGTCTATGTGCGTGAGTTCTTCGATCATCACTTCAAACACCCGGCGCAAATCAGCCGCGAACTGGGCTTGCCGGTGCTGCTGGTGATCAATGACCAGAAAGCGTTGCCGAACAATCCGCACCCGAACTGGACGGTCCCCAGCTTTCTGCACTGGATGCGCAATTGAACGGGCAAGCCGCACCTGCGCTGCCGATCATTCATCTGCTCGGCAGCGCCGGGTTCTACGGTGCCGAGCGGATGTTACTGGACCATTGCCTGGCAACGTCCGGCCAGCACCAGGTGCTGTTTCTCGATGCGCCGCCCGAGCTCATCGCCCGGTTTCGCGCCGCCGGGGTCGATTGCCGTGCCTGCTCGGGGCTGGGCGAATTGATGCGGCACCTGCGTCAACGGCGTGACGAACGTCCGCTGCTCAACACCCACAATTTCAAGGGCCTGGTGTTGGGCTGGGTGGCCGCGACCTTGCTGCGCCTGCCGCTGGTGATTACCCAGCACGGCTTCACCCCGCGCAGCCGCAAACAGAAGTTCTACACCTGGCTCAGCCTGCAACTGTGCCGCACCGCGTCGGTAGACCGGGTGGTTTGCGTGGCCGAGAGCATCGCGGTGCTGTGCCGGCATGCCAGTGTCCGGGCGGACAAGCTCCAGGTGATTCCCAACGGTTTGCCGGCGGCCAATGCCCTGCCCCAACGCAGCGCCGATCAACAGCGCTGGCTGGCCGGTTACGTGGGACGCTTAAGCAGCGAGAAAGGCCCGGACCTGTTTCTCGATGCCTTGATCCCGCTGTGCCAGCAATATCCGCAGTTGCACGCGGTGATGCTCGGTGACGGCCCGGAGCGACCCACCCTGGTGGCACGCATCGACGCTGCCGGCTTGCAGGAACGCATTACGCTGCCGGGCTACCAGACCGAGATGGGCCCCTGGTGGACGCAGCTCGATGCACTGGTGATCAGTTCACGCACCGAAGGCACACCGATGATTCTGCTGGAGGCCATGCAGGCCGCAGTGCCGGTGGTGGCGTTCGGGGTCGGTGGCATTCCCGATGTGCTCGAAGACCGGAACAACGGGTTGCTCGCTGCACCGGCCGACAGCCCGGCACTGGCGCGACAACTGGAAACCCTGCTCAACGAACCGCTGTTGGCTCGCACGCTGACGGAAAACGCCCGCCGCACCCAACTCGACCGCTACGACCTGCGGGCCCTCGCCGAGCGCTGGTCGCAGTTGTATATCCGCACTGCACAGGAGGCTCGCGCGTGATCATCCCTCTGTCGCTGGTCAGTCTTTTGGGGCTGGTCTCCCTGCTGCTGCTGGCCAGTCCCTGGCCGTACCTGGCCCCCGGCGCCGTGCTGGGTATCGTTGGCGTGGCGGTGTTGTATCGCCGACCGGCCTGGGGCTTGCTGGGGATCGTGGCAATGGTTCCGCTTGAAGGTCTGTTCAAGGACAGCACGCCGACCGGGGCAAAACTCCTGGGAGCGTCCCTGGCGCTGGTCCTGTGCCTGCAACTGGCGGTGCACCAGATTCCGTCCGAGCGCTTGCGCAGTAACCTGTGGCGCTTTTTGATCGGGTTCATGGTGCTGTACTTCCTGAGCATGCTACTAACCGATAACCTGGACCTGTCCCTGGTGAGCCTGCATGAAATCAGCGTCGCCCTGGTGCTGTTCGTGATCACCCTGCTGATCGGCCGCGAGATGAACATGATGGTGTTCTGTCGACTGGTGACCCTCAGCGTATCGCTGACATGTGCCCTCGCGATGTACTCCATCAAGTATCAGGACCAGGGTCGCGCCGCCGGCCTGCTGGCCGACCCGAACACCTTTGCCCTGCTGATCGCTTTCGCCGTTCCCCTGGCGCTGTTGCTGCTGCTCAAGAGTCCTGGCCTGTGGCAACGGCTACTCTGGGGCGGTTGCTGCCTGTTGTTGTTGGGCGGCATGACCAAGACCGAGTCCCGTTCCGGGCTGGTGGTGTTGCTCATCACCTTGCTCATAGGCCTGTACCACTACCGCGCCCAGTTACCCCGCATTCGTCCGCGTCACCTGGGGTTTGCCATGCTCGGCGCGGCGATCGTGATTCCACTGACCATTTACGCCATGCCGGCCGGGTACCTGGCGCGGATCCAGTCGCTGAGCATTCTGAGTTCCGGTGCCAGTGCCCACCGTGACGAGTCGCTGGGCCGTCGCGCTTCGTACATTGTGGTCGGCAGCAAGATGATCCAGGAAAACCCGTTGCTGGGCTCGGGCCCGGGCACCTTCCCGCTGCATTACTCGGTCACCGGCTACGCCAAGGCATTCTCGATCAAGGGCGCAGCCAACGACTTGTACCGTCGTGCCCACAACACCTACCTGGAAACGTTCAGTGAGCTGGGTGTTCCGGCCGGGCTGCTGTTTGTCGGTCTGCTCGGCACGGGCCTGCTCAACCTGCAACGTGCCCGCGCAGCCTGGCTCAAGCGCCATGAGTGGGAACAGGCCGACCTGGTCACGCACCTGACCATGAGCCTGGTGTCGCTGATGCTGTTTCTACTGTTCCTCAGCGCCGCGAACCATAAATACCTGTGGATCATGCTGGCGATGTCCTGGGTGTTGCGCCAGAAGGCCGAACAAAGCCCCTTGCCGGAGCGCCAGGCATGAGCTGCGTCAGCATTGTCATTCCCATGTTCAACGAGGCCCGACACATTGCGCGGACCTTGCAGGCGGCCCGGCTGGCGGCGAAATCGGCAGGGCTTGAGTGCGAGCTGATTGTGGTCGACAACGGCTCCCATGATCAGGGACCGCAGATCGCCCGCACCCTGGGTGCTCAAGTGTTGAGCCTGCCCGGCCAGCACATCGGCGCCTTGCGCAATCGCGGCGCAGCGCTGGCCAGCGGCGAATGGCTGGCGTTTATCGATGCCGACATCGAAATGCCGACCAACTGGCTGACCCTACTGACAGGCCTGGAACTGGCCGGGCAGGCCGACGTGCTGGCGCTGGATCTGCACACCCCGCTCCAGGCGCCGTGGTTTGCCCATGCCTGGCAACGCCGCACCCTGCGCCCGACCACCCAGACGATGCACCCGGTGCAATGGCTGCCCTCGGCCAACCTGCTGATGCGCCGCGAACGCTTTGTCGCCATCGGCGGCTTCAACGAAAGCCTGCGTACCGGAGAGGACAAGGACCTGACCCTGCGCCTGAGCGGGACGGGGGCGCGACTGTTGTCGGTCAATGAAAGTGTCGCCCTGCATTGGGGCTATGAAGGCAGTTGGCGTGAGTGGATGGGCAAGGAGTTGTGGCGCCAGGGCAGTCACCTGCAACTGCTGCGCAGCCAAGGTGTGAGCTTGCGCTTGCTGCGCTTTCCCCTGCTCTCGATCGGCGCCTGGGGGCTGGACGGACTGGCCATTGCGGCACTGCTCGACGGTATGCCGCACCTGGCCCTGGCGCTTCTGCTGATCAGCAGCCTGCCAGCGCTTGCACTGAGCTTGCGCCAGAGCCTGAAACACCACAACCCCGGCTTGACCCTACAACTCTGGGGCCTGCACTGGTTGCGTCTGCACCTGACCGGCGCGGCCTTCGTCCTCAGTCTTTGTCATTGGAGCGCCAGGAGACCTGCTCGTGGCTAAACTCATTTTCTGGTTGTGCCTGTTGCTGCCGGTGTACGCCTACCTGGGTTACCCGCTGCTGCTGACAGTCGCAGGGCCGTTTTTTCCTCGACACAGGCCAGCGCCCTTGCCTGCGCAACGGGTCAGTGTGGTGGTTGCCGCGCACAACGAGCAACGCAATATCGAGAACAAACTGCGCAATCTGCTGGCCCACGACTATCACGCCGCCAGCTTGCAGATCATCGTCGCCAGCGACGGCTCCACCGATCAGACCGTGGCCCTGGCGCGCAGCTTCAACGACCCGCGCATCGAGGTGTTCGACCTGCCGCGCCAAGGCAAGAACAGTGTGCTCAACGCCGCTGTCAGCCACTGCACAGGCGATATCCTGGTGTTTACCGATGCCGACGTTCACTGGATCGACGGCACCTTGCAGCGGCTGCTGGCGCCGTTTGCCGACCCTGAGGTCGGTGGTACCGTCGGCAACATGAACATCCCCGTCCCAGGCTCAGGCCTGAGCCTGGGCGAAAGCCTGTATCGCCACTACGAAGCCTGGCTGCGCCGGGTGGAAAGCCGAACCGGCTGCACGGTCTCGGCCGACGGTGCCCTGCAGGCGTTGCGCCGCGAGCTGTACCAACCGATTCCAGCCCTGGTCAACGACGATTTCTTTATCAACACCTGCGCACCGGTCGCGGACAAGCGCGTCATCTATGTCGACGACGCCAAGGTGCTCGATCGAGGCGTGGACGAGGCCGATCGACAGTTCAGCCGCCGCCAGCGCGTCACCGTCGGCGGCTTGATCAGCCTGGCGGCCCGGCGTGAGCTGCTCAACCCGCTGCACCATGGCCTGTACGCCATCGCGTTGATCAGCCACAAGCTGATCCGCCGGCTGGCGCCGGTACTGTTACTGCCCTTGCTAGCGGCCAACCTCTGGTTGCTCGATGAGCATGGCTTCTACCGCCTGACCCTGGCTGCCCAGTTGCTCGGCTACGCCTGCGCCGTGGCCGGCCTGCTGGATGTGCGTCACCGCTTGCCCAAGCCGTTTCGCCTCGCCGCGTTCGTGCTGGTGACCCTGGCCGGCATGAGCATCGGCCTGTGGCAGTTCTTGCGCGGGCACAGCTACAACCAATGGAACCCCGACCAGACTCGATGAGTGCCTGACATGCCGATCAAAACCTGTATCAAGCGTGCCAGCGGCTGGTTGTACATGAACTCCCCCCTGGGTCGTCATCAACTGCGCGGCACCGGGGTGATCCTGATGCTGCACCGGGTACTGGCCGACGACGCGGCGGCGGCACTGCCACACCGCAATGAGTTGTGTGTCGGCCCCCAGGCCTTCGATCACCTGCTCGGTTGGCTCAAGCGGCATTTCGACTGCGTGCCGCTGATGTCGCTGTTGCAGCCCGACGCCAGACTGCACCAGTCAGCCCGGCCACGGGTGGCACTGACCTTTGACGATGGCTGGCGTGACAACGCGCTCAATGCCTTCCCGGTGCTGCAGCAGCATCAGGTACCGGCGAGCATTTTCCTGTCCACGGACTTTATCGGCAGTCGCCAGCGCTTCTGGTGGGAAAGCCTGGGGGAAACCCTGTGGGGCAGTCACGGCGAAGTGCCGCGCCAGAACTTGATCGATCACCTGCAACAGTCGGGTCATACGCTGCCCGAAAGCCTGCTCGGCGAGGCCGACGAACAGCGCCGTAGCCAGGCCCTGGCGCACTACCTGCAAACGCTCAAGCGCTTGTCGCCGGACACCCTCAGCCAGCTTGCCGGGACCTGCCCCGAGGATGCATCGCCCCAGGCGCTGGATTGGCATCAGGTGCGCACTCTGGAGAGTTCCGGACTGATCAGCTTTGGCCCCCACGGGGCCAGCCATGCCATCCTCACCGGGCTGGACGACCAGCGCCTGGAACAGGAACTGCGGCGCAGCCGCGACGCCCTGGACAACGGCTGCCTGCAGCCCCTGCCTGTGTACTGCTACCCCAACGGCGACCACGATCAACGGGTGCGCCAGCAGTTGGCGGCGCACCGTTACCCCTTTGCACTGGGCACCGGTGCCGGCCTTTACCGTGGCACTGGCGACCCCCTGGCCCTGCCGCGATTCGGTGTCAGCCAGCGCAACGCCAGCCGTCCGGAACTGCTGGCCTGGCGTATCAGCCAAGGGGCCCGCGCATGAACCTGAACCAGTACCTCAAGCACTTGGCGCTGAGCATGGGCACCACGGTGTTGATGATCGCCCTTCGCTTGCTGCGCAACGTGCTGCTGGCGCGCATCCTCGGTCCCAGCGAACGGGGTCTGTTCGCGTTGCTCAGTACCCTGCCCGACCTGATCAGCGCCGCCACCAGCGGCGGCCTGAATTCGGCCGTCGGGTTTCAGGCGGCAA
Organism: Pseudomonas sp. FW300-N1A1; assembly: GCF_058789115.1. Classification (NCBI taxonomy): domain Bacteria; kingdom Pseudomonadati; phylum Pseudomonadota; class Gammaproteobacteria; order Pseudomonadales; family Pseudomonadaceae; genus Pseudomonas; species Pseudomonas sp. FW300-N1A1. The sequence continues at coordinate 15,915 of NZ_JBYTBK010000061.1, forward strand.
AACAACGCCCCATGGGATTGCTGCTCAGCCAGGTGCTGGTGTTCGGCTGCCTGCTGGCAACGATGCTGACCCTGCTGGTGGTGGCGCTGACACGTGAATTCGGCAATGAACTGGACATCACCCGCCAACTGGGCCTGCTGGCCTGGCTGTTGCTGATGGCCGTGCCGCTGTCCGTGCTCAAGAGCGGTTTGCTGACCCTGCACAATGCCTCCGGCGGCGTGGTCGCCTTCAACATCTTGCGGCTGATCGAGTCCCTGACCCCCTTGCTGCTGTTTCTTGCCTTGTTCTGGATGTGGAAGAGCGCGGCGCTGGAGGCGGCACTGATCAGTTGGCTGGCGGGCATCGGCCTGGTGGTCGCCGTGGGCTGGTACTGGCTCAAGCGCGATCACCCGCTGCGCCTGCAATGGGATCGCGCGGGGCAGAATGAACTGCTGCGCTACAGCGCCAGAAGCCATCCCGACCTGCTGTTTCAGCAGGTGATCCTGCGCTCCGATTACCTGCTGATCGGTGCCTTGCTGGGCAGCACCGCGCTGGGTGAATACGCCATGGCCACCGCCGCCGCCGAACTGCTGTTCATCGTACCGGAAGCGGTGACCACGCCGTTGATGAAGCGCCTGCTGCAACAGGAAGAAGGCATCGAGCGCCTCACCCCCCTGGCTTTACGCCTGACCGCCACGGTGATGATCGCCGCCTGCGTGAGCATGGCACTGATTGGCGAATGGCTGATCGTCACCCTGTTCGGAGAGGCCTACCAGCCGGCGTACCCGGCGCTGCTGGCCTTGCTGCCAGGCCTGCTTGGGCTGTGTTACGTGAGCATCCTGCGCCTGGATCTGCTGGGCAAGAACCGGCCCGGCAGCATTTCGCTGGTGATGGGCCTCTGCGCCCTGTTCAACCTGGCGTTGAACCTGCTGCTGATTCCCGCCTATGGCATTGTCGGCGCCGCCGTGGCGTCCTCCGTTGCTTACCTGGCAGTGACCGTCGCCCTGCTGTGGCTGTACTGTCGCCTCAGCGGCGTGCCGGTGTGGCAAACCCTGATCATCCTGCCCAGCGATCTGGTGCCGATGCGTCAACTGCTGATGCGTAAAGCGGCATGAAGCACCTGTTGCTAGTGATCAGCCTCGGCCTGGGCCTGAGCGCGCAAGCCGCGCCCATGCGCTGGGGCGACATTCGTGACGCCAGCCTGTACCTGCAGGCCGGGCAGCCTGACACCCTGACCGTGAGCTGGGTCCCGGCCTGGCAAGCGGATGCCAACGAAGAGCAGCTGTACCTGCTTGACGGTCAGGGCAACCTCGTGGGCGAACGGCACATCAAGGCCAGCGAAACCCGTGGCAGCCAGCGCTGGGACCTGGCGCCGAGTGCCTCCAGCTATCGGCTGGAGATTCCCGGCTACAGCTTTCGCAACTACCGGATCGAACATGATGAACACACCGTCGCGCTGCTGGCCCCGGCCAAGGTTCACTTCAGCGCCACAACCCGGGATGGCGACGAGCTGTATTTCAAGGTCGCACCCGGCGAACGGGCGATCCTGGCCGGCAAATTCCATGGCGGTGTCAGGGCATTGCAAGCAGAGCGACTGGCCGATGGCAAAACGCTGAGCCTGGCGCTCAAGCCCTATCGCTACTACTGGCAATTCGATCAGGTGGCGCTGCCTGTCGCCAGCGTCGAACAGGTCTGGCGACTGCGCCTGCAGGGCTCGGGCAAAGCCGCATTCTGGCTCGACGGCACCGCCAATCTGTTCGCGCAAAACCCGCAGCAGCTCCAGCCCGTGCGCGAAGATGCCGGCCAGACCCGGCTTACCCTGCATGCCCAGATCGTCGGCCGAACCCCGGACCTGGGCCTCGCCCTGCCCTACGCACTGCCGCCACCGGACAGCCACTCGCTGTTCGATGCACTCAAACCGCGCGCGGGCAGCTACTACAGTTTTGTCGACCTGACCGTGAAAAGGCCGCAGTACGAGGACCCCTTCCGGCGCTTTTACCAGGAACGCCTGGGCATTACCCACGACATCACCCTGCTTTCCGCCACGCAACGGGGCTCCATCCTGCGCGTCGATGCGGTCAGCAACGCCGGCCTTGACGCCTGGCTCGCCGGGACCCGCGCCCTGGGGGGCAAAGGCCTGCACTACATCGCCTTTGCCGATGAACCGAACCTTAGCTACGCGGACTTTTCCGACTATCAAGCACTCTTCGACAGCATGGTGCGCCAGGTGCAAAGCAATCCCGCCAACTTCCAGGCCGGTGTGCGCATCGCTATGCCGGCCAGTTCGCGGCTGATCAACGGTCCCCTCGCCGACAACGCCGCCGAACGCCGTGGCATTGACTGGGCGCGGCGCCTGCTACAGGCATCAGGCGAGCGGATCGACGCCCTGGCTTGGCACGAATGGATGATCCGCGACCTGCTGGCCACCCGTGTGTACCGCGACGGTGTGCGACGCGCCGCCGAGCTCGTTGGCCTCGATCAACAAGGTCGGCCCCGCAAGGCGCTGCTGCTGGACCAGACCAATATGTCCAGCGGTTCGAGCCTGAGCCCCTACGACCAGGAAACCCATTTCGCTTCGCTGTGGTGGGCCTCGGTAGCCATCAATTCGGCCCAGGACGGCCTGCTCGACATGCTCAACTGGTTTCAGATCGATGACGAAGGCGACCACCGCAAGGGCATGTTGCGCGTGCTGGAAGGCGATCGCTTCGAACTCAAGCCGGTGGGCTACGCTCAGCAATTCATCGCTCGCTACTGGCTCAAGGACGTGGTGCGCCTGGACAATGACGCGTTCGAGGTTGACGTGCTGGCCATGGCCAGCGATCGACAACGCAGCGTGCTGGGCGTCAACAAGACCACACGCCTGCAGCACGTCACCTTGCAGGGCATCGCCGCCTCATGCCCGTTGCAGCCTGGCGCACTGGTGTATTTTGGCGCCGACAGCCAGAGCCGGCCCGCCTCGTTCAGCTGTGAGGACGGCCAGGTGAGGTTCGAACTGCCCGGCGAAACGCTGTTTGCCTTGAGCTGGAACGCCTCATGAGCCCCTCCATCGAACCGGTTGCCCTCGCGCAACCTCGCCATCTCAGCACAGGGAGTTCAACCGTTATGGCGGTGCGATTGCAATGGTGCATGTCACTGTGTGCCCCTGACTTTCCGGACGCCGCGTACGAAGCGCTACGCCAGCGTGTGCCGGACGCGACACCCTTCAATACCCTGGCCTGGTTACGCGCGGCCGAACACGCCCTGCAAAGCGGGACGACGTTACAGGTACTGCTGGGCTGGCAGGACGGTCAGTTGTGCCTGTGCCTGCCGCTGATCGCCTGCCGTGAACGTTTTGCCGGGTTGCCGTTTCGCGTCGTTCGCCACCTGGGCTATCCACTGGCCGACCGGGTCGCCCTGCTCGCCTGCCTGGACAGCGACAGCCTGCAACAAGGGCTAAGGGCGATCCGCCAGCACTTGCCGCACGCCGTGTTGCAACTCAATGAGTTGCCGCAGGCCCCGGATCAGCCAGGCACACTGTCGCCCTGGATGCCGCTGAGCTCTACCGGCGAATGGCGCCTCAGTTGTCGAGTGCCGGTGCACCTGATCAGCGACAGTGACCGCCAGGAAGTCCCGGGCGATCAGCGCTACAAACTGCGTCGGGCGCGTAAACGCATCACGGCCTGCGGCGCACAGATCAAACGCCTGGCCCCAGACGCACTGACCATCGGACCCTTGCTGCAAGCGATCAGCGAGGTCGAGGCGGCCAGCTGGAAAGGTGACGAAGGCGTCGGAATCTTCTCCGGCGCGCATCACCGACATTGGATGAACGAAGCGTTCACTCGCCTCGCCGCCCTTGGCCTGGTACGGGTCGTGCTGCTGGAACTCGACGGGCGTTGCATCAGCTACCGCCTTGGGCTGCTGGAACAGGGCCGGCTGTATGACTACAACCTGGCGTACCTGCCGCAACATGCGGACCTGGGCAGTGGCCGCGTACTGCTTGAGGAATGGATTCGCTGGGGGCTGGACGAAGGCTGGCAGTGGATCGATGCCTCGCGCGTGAGCCTGAACAACTCCGGGCATCAACTGCATGAACGCATGACCGGGCAACTCGAACACTGGCGCTGGAGTTTCTATTCATGGCGCCCCAGTGGCATCTGCCTGGGCCTTGGCCTGCGGTGCTGGCACTACCTCAAACCGCGACTGCGCGCCTGGCGCGCCTGGCGGGTGGCCGCCCGCGAGCCCGTCGTCGCGAAAAACCCTGTGGCCGGTACACACCCCGAGGAGGGCGAACATGCCTCGTCAAGTCATCGTCAACGCTGACGATTTCGGCCTAAGCCCGAACGAGAACGCGGTCATCCTGCGGGCCTTTCAGGCCGGGGTGATCAGCTCCGCCACCGCCATGGCCAACATGCCCGCGTTCCACGCCGCTTGTCAGCTGGCGCAACAACCGTTGCTCAAGGGCCGCGTCGGCCTGCATTTCAACCTCACCTACGGCCGCCCCTTGAGCGAGGCGATCGCCCGCCAGCCAACCTTCTGCAGCGCCGCTGGCGAGTTCGACCTGAACCTTGCGCGCCACCGCTTGTGGCTCGGGCGCGAACAACGTGAAGCGGTGTTGCAGGAGCTTGAGGCACAGTGGCAACACTGCCTGGACAACAGCTTGCAACCCAGCCACCTAGACTCCCATCAACACGTTCACAATATCTGGCCGATCGGCGAGATCGTCGCGCGGTTTGCCGCCCGCCAAGGAGTACCGGTTCGGCTGGCGCGCAATCTGGGGCACAACCTCAGCCTGCCAAAACGGGTGTTCAAACACCTGCTCAACCAACGCTTGCGCCACCTCGCCAACGCAACGGCCGATTATGTATGCACCCCGGTGGATCTACGCAACGCAGCGCCCCCCACGGACGGACTGCTGGAGATCATCGCCCACCCCACCCAGCTCGACAGCGACTTTGGCGATGCCTACCTGCGTGCGGACGAATCGTTGAGCCGGCTACTGGACCTTCGACTGCCGGGTATCCCGCGCGTGCCCTACAGCGTACTGCTACGCAGCCCATCCACTGCGGCGACCGCCCTGGAATGACCCAGACAGCACACTGCCCCTGGCGGTTGACCAGGGGCAGTGTGCAAAACGCATTGGATTCAGGGTTTCAGTGGCCATTCCTCGTCGAGGTCCGACAGACTTTTTCCATCATCCGGGTGTTTCCAGGTTTGCGGTGGCGGATTCTCTTGCGGGGTGGCCTCATCCGGCTGCTCCTCGTCGCCATCGTCGTCATGTTCATGCTGCTTTTCAGTGGCCATGGACCCTCCTCCTGAGCGGAATGTGTACCTTTGAGAATAGAACAAGGTCCAGGCATCACCGGGGACTGGGCCGACATATGATCAGAGCATCGTCCGGAATCTGTCGCCTTCGACGAATGGTCGTTAGCCAGCGCGCGGATAATTGACGCTTGTTACCTGTCAGATCGCGCGATAAGGGCCACGCCAGTCCTGTGCATGACAGCACACAGGAAATGGGCGGCGCCCCGGTATTTGTTGGTCTTCATGAGCGAAATGACGGTACGGGCCAATGCCAGGGCCTATCTGTGAAATTACCAATGGCGATACCCGCAACTTCCCGGCCCTCAAGGTGTGCATCCGCATGGGTTACCACGAGCAAGGATGGGTGACCCACATCTATGGGCTGTTCGGTCGCTGGCGTCTGTTCCGCGAAACCCGCTACAAAGGTTCGCGCCTGGGACCCTTGCGTAAACCAGGCCGGCCCGTGGCCACCGCAGCCGCCTGAGGTCCGTGCAGTGGCGCTCACTGGCAGGTCGCTTACTGTCGGGAGGAGGGTCATGCGCCGACGAGTCCGGGCACGGAAAAGTGAAATGCCAAAAACAAAAAACCCCGGTCTTTCGACCAGGGTCTTTGCTATCGACGCGAAGTAGGCACTGGCTTTACCAGCGGCATTCTTCGTAGCTCCAAGGCGTTCAGTGGGCCTTGAGGCAGATATGGCGCAGCGGACGGGACTCGAACCCGCGACCCCCGGCGTGACAGGCCGGTATTCTAACCGACTGAACTACCGC
>NZ_JBYTBK010000062.1:0-20168 GCF_058789115.1 Pseudomonas sp. FW300-N1A1
TCTGAAAGACCGCAGTCGCTTTGTTGGGCGCGCTTCGCGCACCAGCGCGAGCAAGCTCGCTCGCCACGGGTCTCTCATCCGCTTCAAGCCTTTCTTAACTGAACAGCATTGCGTCGATGAAGGGGGCCTTTTGTGCCAGGTATTCACCTATGCCACCGGTGTTGGTTGCTTCCAGTTCAAGTTTCAAGTCTTGATACCGTTGGCGAATCACAGGGTCGCTCCTGAGCAGGTCACGAAAACGGAGCACTCTTTCGATTTGACCGTGGCCGGCGATACAGACGTGGACTTTATGGGTTCGAACGCCATCCACATCCCGACGATAAAAATGGTGCCTGCCGACAGATTGCTTCCTCGTGCGTACCCTAGTTCACGCATGGCATCGTCTCGGGAGGACTCGTGTCGATGCTCCGAAACTTCGACCAGGAGGTCGATCTCCGGCTTGGCTGAGAGCCCGGGAACGGCGGTGCTGCCGACAGGGTGGATGGTAACTGGCTCAGTGCCAAACGCCTTCGCGATCTGCTCTTTGGCGCCAAGAAAGAGCGAGGGCCATTGACTGTCATAGGGGAAATTCTGCTAGTAAGCGCCATGGTGTTTCTTCCTTGTATCCGCAGGCTTGGCAATAGGGTGATTCCAGGACTGTGTATGCTCGCTCAAGACGCTGCCAGGCAGCCTCCATGCGAAGCCGGAATGTTAGTGCTCCCTGCGCGGAGCAGCTACTAGAGGTGGGAGACCTGGAGCTTGACCGCTGATGCACCCGCTGGATGCTTATGGTCGAGATCGGACATTCACGAGGAAGGCGTTTATCGGGCGCTCTCTACCAGCTTCAAGGCAATGATCGTGATGATTGGGGACAGCAACACCAAAGCGCCTAGGGTGCAGGTCACTTCAGGCCAATAGCTGCTTTTGCCGGTGAAGCGGCCAAGCGTCATTGCCTTGAGCACCCAGTACCCGACGCGATAGCAAATGACGCGGAAAACAACCTCAATCAGTGTCTCCATGGCATCTCCTTTGGCAGGTTCTTGACTGACTCTAGATGAAGTTGTGAAACGCCGCTGGTTTCGTAGATACACCTGAACGATCAATCATTGCCGGTATCGGCCAGGGTTGACCGAGAGAAGGAGTCCATCCCATTGCTGTTGGTCGGTAACCGTTTGGGCTGACCGTCCGCTCCTGGCCGCGACTGGCTGCAGCGATGGGTCAGTTGCATTGACCCAAGCCAGTCGATCACGGCCTCGTAGGGGTTCGACGTGCTGCTGGCAACGTAGCTCACGTCGACATCATTCCCCAAGAAGGAACAGGGTCCTGGGGTCTGGCTCGCCGGCGAAGAACTGTTCAAGGGCCTGCTGGAACAGGGAGTGTTCGGGCTGGACGCTGGCGAACAGCGTGAGGCAGGAGCGCAACTTCAGGTCGTCAGGGTGACCAAGGATCTGCCGTGCACTCTTGTCCCTGTGTTGCAGGAGGGTGCTGACGCATTCCTCCAGCCGTGGCCCCAGCACATCATGCTGCAGATAGGCCCGGGCTTCGTCAGCACCCGAGATGGCAAAGCGTCTGGATGTCTCGCTCTGCCCGAGGCCCTGCAGTTGCGGGAAGATGAACCAGATCCAGTGACGGGTCTTGTGCCCGGCACGCAACTCTTCCAGGGCATGGGTAAACACCGGGTGCTGGGCGTCGACGAAACGAAGAAGATTGAAGGGGTCGTGCATGCTTGTACTCCCTGAGTTGGCAGGCATTGCGGCCCGGACCGTTTGAACCCGCACGCAATCTAAAACGTTTTTACACCGCCTCGGCCGAAAGCAGCCGTCCACGAATGGCCGCTTTCGGCCCAGCTCTCATCCCAGGCCAACGATCCGAGAGATTGCGTGGGCGCTAATATGGCGCCTACGGCGTTTTCGTTGAGCCGCGGCAAGTCAGTACTATCAGTTTACAAACTGTCTTTTTTGTCGCCAGGTGATTGCGCCAGAAATTCTGCTATCAGTGATGTAATTTGCTGCTGAATCAACCCACGAGCGCGACCGTTATCGCCATCCCGGCAAATGATGCCATCGCCTGGTACGTCTACTTCGAGCATTACCTGCGCACCAGGTTTGCACATCGACATGAAGCTGAAATGGCTTGCGTCGCTGATCTCGACGTAATGGCTTGACGCCGCAGGCAGGCGTTTGGCCAGGTTGGCAGACTCCAACTCAGCGGGAAGGTCGCGCGACGGTACGCCGGCAGCGATCACCAGCGCTGGTACCGGCAGCGCGGCCAGGCTTTCATTGGTTAGGCCCCGTGAAAGGCCCAGGTCCAATGTAACCACAGCAGTGACGCGTTTATCGCGCCAATCGGCGGCCAGCGCGGCCTTTGATTCTGAGGTGCTTGCGGGGTTTATCTGTCCGTAAACGGTGCAACCGGATAACTGCGGGTGGGCTTTGCAGTCATGGGCGAAGAGGTCTGGATCGAAACGAGCACCGGCGATCTCCAGGGCGGTCAAGCCGCCGAGCGAATGGCCCACTACTGCAATTCGGCCATTGGCGACCAGGCCAAATTTTTCAGGTTGAGTCGTGACACTATCAATGGCTCGGCGCAGATCAACGGGCCGCTGCCATAACTGCGCAGCTGCTTGAGGGCTGCGGTCATGGGTCGTGGTGCCAGGGTGATTGATTGCGGCGACGATGTAACCCTTATGGGCCAGAGCACTGGCAAGCCAGATCTGGTTGCTCCAGTTACCCCTGTATCCGTGGGATAGCACCACCAATGGATGTTCGCCGGCAGCGGGCGGCGCGTTACGAACGGCAGAAGCACCGACAAACACCGCATTATCGGCGATCAGTTGCGTGGCTGCGGTAGTTGTACTCGGGTACCAGACGACCATCTCCAGTGCGCGGTCATTGTGCAAATCCGCCAGTGTGGAAGATTGGAAACCGACGGGGTTCTCGTCAGCAAATGCGGTAGTCGTCAGCCAAGCCAACAACAGGGCGCCGAAAGCTATTTTCAATGTCGTTTCTTCCTTGATTAGACAGTGCATAGCACCTGACCCCGCCGTAAGGCGCATCCACCTTCCTACGGAGTCGAAATAAATGTGGTTGCATATAAGCTCGGACATTAAAGCCCAGATTCGAACCGCCGCGCGTAATTTTCATCGTTAACGCTATTCGCGGTCTTAGCGAGAAGGCTGACGTCAGCTTTTGGCCGAGGGTGTGTAAAAACGTTTTTGAGAGCTAATCTTGAAGGCCGGACATAGTGTTGTCCGCGCAGATGAGTGAGGTAGGGTGCGGGTGCCAAAGCAAACACGAGGATATCTAGTGGTTACGTCAATGGGCGAGCTGGAGATACGTCAGATCTCAGCGCTGCCTCCAGAAATCCTAGTACTAGAAGCTGAGGCAGTTACAGAAGGTTTTAGGCTTCTCACGCGCTTGGTTGCAGATTGGAAAAACGGGTCTAATCGATTCGATCAGCCAGGTGAATGCCTTTATGGAGTCTTCCGCAACGGGCAATGATTGCTATCGGTGGTCTTTCATATGATCCATATGCTGGGCCGGACATCGGGAGGCTACGGAGGGTATACGTCGCGCGCGTATCGAGAGGCCAGAATGTGGGTAAAGCGTTGGTGCAGCAGCTTCTGGAATATGCGGCTCAGCGATTCCGTGTCGTGCGCCTATCCACGGATACACCAGAAGGAGCCGCATTTTACCTTCGCTGCGGGCTCCAACAGATACAAGATGATTTTGCTACTCATGAGAAGTCATTAGCAGATGCCACGTAACCTGGGCGAAATCACTTATCAAGCGCTTCATCCAAGGTGAACATCGCGGCCAGAGCACCTTGCTTCCCTAGAGCTTCGACGATTACGTCAGCGATACCACTCCAGTGCGTGTAGTCGACGTTTTCGTCGATGAGCTCGACCTGGCCAAGCTGGGTTTTGACGGTGCCATACCGGCAGATACTGGTCGACCTGCCTACCACCCTGCAGCCTTGCTCAAGATCTACATCTACGGATATCTCAACCGTATTCAGTCAAGCCGACGCTTAGAGTGAGAAGCCCAGCGCAAAGTTGAATTGATGTGGCTGACCGGCCGATTGACGCCGGATTTCAAAACCATCCAAGGTTTGCTTTCGTAGTAACTGCCCCAGGCATGGCGGTCCTCGCCCAAGCGCGCTGGGTCGGCAGCACACAGCGCCACAGGCTTCAAACCAAGGCGATGAAAGCTGTTTACCAGCCCCAGGTTTCCGGTGAAGGCGACCCATTCCAGACCCCCCATGGCTAGCAGGTAAGTCATCGCGATGATGCTCATCCGTGCACTTCCAGTGTCGCTGACCGCCAGGTTGCCCACCTCTACGATGGCTGATCGGTCTACTGCCTGGTCTTCTGCGGCATCGATCAGCGGATCAATCGGCTCATCCAGATAGCCTTCCAGAAACAGCGATTCGGCGCCTGCCACGCGCACACCGACCACCGCACACAGCGCACCGGTGGCATCACTCATGCCAAACAGCTCCGGCATGAAATGGCGGATGTCGGCACCGTGGGCCTTGCGGAATCGTTGCTGGATAAAACTTTCGAAGACGGGCCGTTGCGGGTCGCCCGGCAATGCTCTGACAAGACTCATTTGCAGTTTTTCGGCGTGGCCGAAGTACAGCGGTAACTGGACATTCCAGTTGAAATCGGACATTGGAAAACACCTCCCCCGGATCAATTGGGGAGAAGTATCAAAGGCATTTCTTAACGAAGTCTGAAGGTGACAAAAAGATTGGCCCAAATGGTCTTCAGATTGCCTTAAGACTTGGGGGGCAGGGTGGCGCCAGTCGACTCGGTGAAAGCCGCGTCCAGGCTGCTCGGGAGCGCCGGTTACTGGCTGATCGGTCTGCACGCGGTGGCGGGAGTGTTCCATCATTACTGTTTGGGCGACAACACCTTGACCCGGATGCTACCAAGGCGTTGATTGCCCTTGCCTTGAGGTTTTGGCTACGTGTGCCCATCGCATCGGGTCATTAGTGGTCACTCAAGCGCAACAGTACTTCGTCAACGCATGCGCTAGCCACGCTGACCGGCACGAACATTCGCTGCCATCCAGAAGTGAGAGGGCAAGTCTCTGTCATGTCCGCAGCGTTTTTTTATTTGCTGCATATACTGACCGAGCAGCCTGATCTTGCCATTCGTCGTGTTTCTCCTCGAGCAGTGTCGCGTTCGTAGTGAACAACTTCAGGCAAAACAAAAACCTACAGAAAGACAAGGAGCGTTATGAGAGATCAAGTCATGAGCAACGCGACATTGTCTATCGCCTGATGAGTAGTTAGCTGACCGATTCACTCATCTAATTCAAAGAATGGAGATTCAGGTTCATGATCATCACACTACCGAGAGCACTTGGCTGCGCAATGGTATTGCTCGCGCCCTTTGCATTCACGCTCGCCCATGCAGCGGACACCACTCCCGCGGAAACGAAGGCCATCGCCGAGGAGGGCTACATCTACGGTCTGCCCATCGTGATGAACTACGCGATCATGTACGACTACGCCGTGGATAAGAACTCCAGCCAGTTCAAGGCGCCGTTCAACCGCATCGACAACCTGCACCATGTCGCCACCTACAAGGACACGGCGATCATCTCGCCGAACAGCGACACGCCGTATTCCATGCTGTTCATGGACCTGCGCAGCGAGCCGATCGTGCTGTCGGTGCCAGCAGTGGAGAAACCACGGTACTACACAGTGCAGCTCATCGATGGCAACACTTACAACTTCGGTTACATCGGCAGCCGCTCCACCGGCAATGAAGCCGGCGATTTCATGGTGGTCGGCCCCGATTGGAAGGGCGCGACCCCGCCGGGCATCAAGAAGGTGTTTCGTTCCCGCACGCAACTCCCCTTTGCAGTCTTTCGCACCCAGCTCTTCAACGCGGCGGACATGCCGAACGTCGTAGAGATCCAATCCGGCTACAAGGCACAGCCGCTTTCCGCCTATCTCAAGCAGCCTGCGCCGCCTGCCGCGCCGGCGATCGACTTCCCGAAGATCAACAAGGACCTGGTGAAGACCGACTTCTTCAAGTATCTGGGCTTTGTGTTGCAGTTTGCCCCGGCCACACCGGATGAAGTGGCGATCCGCGCGAAGCTGGCCCGTATCGGCATTGGCGCCGGCAAGGACTTCAACTTCCAGGATCTGTCCGTCGAGCAAAAGACCGCAGTGGTTCAGGGCATGCAGGCTGGGCATGCAAAGGTCGAGAGTGGAATCAAGAATCTCGGCACGAAGATCAACGGCTGGAACATTGTCGGTGCCGGCGGCGACAGCGCCTTCTACAATGGCAATTGGCTGAAGCGTGCTGCCGTCGCGCAAGCGGGCATCTACGCCAACGATGCCGAGGAGGCCACGTATCCGCTGGCCAATACCCTGTCCGATGGCGAGCCGCTCGACGGCAGCAAGCACAACTACACCATCACCTTTCCCGCCGGACAACTCCCGCCGGTCAATGCCTTCTGGTCGGTGACGATGTACGACGGCAAGTCGCAACTGCTGATCAAGAACCCGATCAATCGCTACCTCATCAACTCGCCGATGCTGCCCAACATGAAGAAGAATCCGGACGGCTCGCTCACGCTGTACATCCAGAAGGATTCACCCGGCGCGGACAAGGAAAGCAACTGGCTGCCCGCACCGAATGATCTGATCTACATGGTGATGCGTCTCTATTGGCCGAGGACGCAAGCGCCTTCCATCCTGCCGCCCGGCAACGGAACGTGGAGTCCGCCGCAGATCGTCAAGGTCACGTGACCAGCTAACAACCGGTTGCAGCGGACGGCGCTGGCGCGCCGCCGCTGAACCGGCGTGTCAGGGTGTTGCCACTGGTCGAAAACTGATCCGGTAGCAACGCTTGTACCAGGAGCCGACTAGTGTGTTGTGCCGCCCCTGCCGGCAAGAGAACACCGGGGGGGGCGTATGCGAAACAGGATAGCCGCCCAAGGTAAAATGTTGAGCGGCAGCAGCCGACCAATAGCAGTCAGTTGCAATCGGCTGCAAACGGTATCGAGAGCTCGAATCGAAAATATGCGAGAAAACTTGCAAGAGAGACTCTACGAATGACCACTTCGGGTTGTGGATGCAACCGGTCGATGCAACAGATTGGCTCAATCTTTCAGCGGTTGTTTCGTAGTTTTGGACCTGCCGGAGAAGATGTCCGGACTAGACTCGCTCATCCTGCAGCCCTGCCATACTGTTCAACATGACCAGTGCAACCTTCCGCTTCTACGAGGAGCTCAACGATTTCCTGCCGGCCGAACGGCGGCGGCAATCCTTCACCTGCGAGTGTGCGAGAGGAGCGACGGTCAAGCACATGATCGAGGCGCTCGGGGTGCCGCACACTGAGGTCGAGTTGGTGCTGCTCAACGGTGAGTCGGTGGGCTTCGAGCGGGTGATCTTCGACAGTGACCGGCTGGCGGTGTATCCCAAGTTCGAAGCGCTGGACATCAGCCCGCTGCTAAAGGTTCGTGCGCAACCTTTACGGGTGCTGCGCTTCGTCGCTGATGTGCACCTTGGCGGGCTGGCCAGCCTGCTGCGCATGAGCGGCTTCGACACCCTCTACGACAATGGCTTCGAGGATGGCGAGATCGCCGGGATCGCTGCGCAGCAAGGACGCATCGTGCTAACCCGCGACCGCGAACTGCTCAAGCGGCGGATCATCAGCCACGGCTGTTACGTACATGCCCTGAAACCGTCGCTGCAGCTGCGCGAATTGTACGAGCGCCTCGACCTGGCGCGTAGCGCGCGGCCATTCAGCCTGTGCCTTCATTGCAACCTGCCGCTGCACGAGATCAGCCCGGAACTGGCCCGGCCGCTGGTGCCGCCACGCGTTGGCGCGCTCTATTCGCGCTTCCTGCGCTGCGACGCCTGCCAACGGGTTTACTGGGAGGGTTCGCATTGGCGCGGCATGTGTGCACTGCTGGCACCTTTGCTGAACCGTTAGCCGCGCGCATCGGTCCGGCTGCGTTGCCAAGGATAACTGGCTTTTGCATCAGGTAGATAACGGCCAGGTGCGGTCATTCGGAGGCTTCCAGAAAACCAGAGACGATTCACCGCCAGTTTCCAGCGTGATGCACTCAGTGCGCACCACAGGAATCTGTCCCGATATTCAAGCTGGTATCATTCAAGAACATGCAAACCGAGTAGAAAAAAATGAATCGTCGTAAAAAGATAAAGCAGTTATTAAAGGCTCACGCCAAAAAAGCTAGTGCCAAATTGGCACCGCAAAGCAAGTCTAAATACATTTGTAAAGCTGACCGATTGAAGCTGGCTGCTGAATCCAGTCACGACTCGATCATTTCCTCTGAGAGCTGATCTATGTAGCTTGAGCACCAGCGGAATTTACACATTCGATTGGGCTATTCATTCCGATGGTACGTACCGCGAGGACGCGGCCTAACCCTTCATTCAAGCCGAAGCCGCTTCGCGGCTCTGAGTCGAGCCAGATTCCCCAGCTACATCTGACTGTCCGTTCCTCGCCTGTTTTCGCCTTGCCTGATCGCCGCTCGGCGACTTTTCGTAGAAAACCTGGAGCGGGCTCAAGCCAGTAGCTCGGTGATCCACCGGGCTTGCCGGGCGATGTCCTGCACCTTCTCCTCGGGCACGGCCTGCCGCGCTTGGGCGAAGTGGGCCAGGGTTTGCTGCTTCTGGCGCAGCTTGCGCTGCCACTTGACCAGGAACGCCGGGCTGCGTGCCTGCATCTGCAGCGGGCCGAAGTACAGCTCCTCGGCGGTGTACATCACCGGCCCGGCGCGCTCGGCGACGATGATTTCGTAGTCGAAGCGGTTTTCCCGCAGCACTTCCTCGCAGAGGATGCGGTAGCCATTTTCCATCAGCCATTGGCGCAGCGGTTGCTCGCCGCCATTGGGCTGCAGGACCAGGCGCTCCCGGCCGCTCAGGCGCGTCTTGCCGCTGTCGAGGATATCGCGGATCGTCTCGCCGCCCATGCCGCAGATGCTGATCGCCGTGATCCCGTCTTCCGGCTTGATCGCCGCCAGGCCGTTGGCCAGGCGCACAGTGATCCGCAGGTCTTGGCCGTTCTCGCGCACGGTGCGTTCGGCCGAGTGGAACGGCGTCAATGCCACCTCGCCGGCCACTGCCGCCACGATGGCGCCACGGCGCATCAACGCCACCGGCAGGTAACCGTGATCCGAGCCGATATCGGCCAGGCGCGCACCTGCTGGCACATGCGCCGCCACGCGCTCCAGGCGCATGGACAATGTCTGTTCGTTCAACTGCAGCCCCTTTTCACCACGAGCGTCCGGCGCCTTTGGCCGGATCGGGGCGAGATTCTGTCGAGCAATGCCGTGCATTTCAACTTAATGCGACAAGAGCCATGGCTCGACCCGTACCTACCGCTCGCGTAGAGGCGCAATCCCGGGATGCCATATAGGCTCTGGCGCAAGACGTGCGCCGGGCCAGAAGCAACCGCTTGTAAAGGGTCCGAAATCGCTTTCCAGACGAAGAAACCGGGTGCCGGCAACGCCAGAAAGTCAATTGATGAGCTATACCCGCTAATCTCCCATTGCAGTTTTTCAACCCAGGAGTTTGGCAATGACACTCAGGCATTCACTTGCAGCGCTCATGGTCACCGCAAGCCTCTTCGGCTGCGCCACTTCATCGGACCCTGGCGTGTCCGTTCCTTTGGTTGCCACCCGGCAGAACACCGGTCAGATCGGCAATGTAACGTTGGCCAGTTGGGACAAGCAGACGGGACTCAGTTTCTTCATCAGTGGGGCTCCAAGCGGGGTCTCGCTGCCGTTGCGCCTCTACACGTTCATCAATAAAGGCAGTTGCCAGCAACCCGGGCCAGTCGCCTACGCAATGAATGATCAGGTCAACACCGAACCCCAACCCGTACGCGGCTGGTCGTTCTCTAGAAGCGCACCTGTCGAACTGCCCGTCCTGCTTTCCGGTGAGTACTCCATCCTCGTGCGAACGGCACCGGACAGTGGCAGCGTCGATATTTTTTGTGGGGATATCAAGCAAGGAAGCTCGATGAAATAGCCAGGGCCATTTCGACCCGCCCCGCAGGTTGGTGCTGGCCAGCCCTCAATGCAGGTCAAACTGGGCCCTGTACAGGGCAAACGGACCGGCAGGAATCGACCAAAGGCAGGCATGACCCTGTCTATAGCCCAGGCTGTATCGATGAAGCCAGAGGCAACGCACTCTTGTGAAGTACGGGCGCGCAAGGGTTGCGAATGCCTTGAATCTGGGTGACCATGCTCTCCATTATAGGTAGGGGGGGTATGGTATGTCGCATGTTCATGGGCAAAAAGATGACTTGTTGAAACGTGTGCGGCGCATCGCTGGCCAGGTCCAGGCAATCGAACGAGCGCTGGAGTCAGATGCCGATTGCGCCAAGACACTGCATCTCGTAGCGGCAACACGCGGGGCAATGAACGGTCTGATGGATGAGATCATCGAGGCTCACGCACACGCACATGTCGCCAACCCTGAACTGAGCGACGAGGAGCGGGCCAAAGGCGTCGATGAATTGCTCGAAGCCATCCGTCGTTATTCGAAATAGGCCCCGTGATGCCAAATTTTGCAGAACTGCTTCAGCAGGGCGGCGCCCATGCGTGGCTCTATTTTCCCAGCGCGATAGTGCTGGGGGCATTGCACGGGCTTGAGCCCGGGCATTCAAAGACCATGATGGCGGCGTTCATCGTGGCCATTCGTGGTTCGGTCAAACAAGCGGTGTTGTTGGGCCTGGCGGCCACGCTTTCGCATACGGCGGTGGTGTGGTTGGTCGCCATCGGTGGCATGTACCTGGGACAAGGCCTGGATGCCCAGACCACGGAGCCTTACTTCCAGCTCGCGTCCTCTGCACTGATCATTCTGATTGCGCTCTGGATGTTGTGGCGTACCTGGCGTGGCGAACGGATGTTCCAGTTCGAGCAAGGTGCCGATCACCACCACGCGCATGACCACGGTCACCCTGATGAAACCCATCGTGTCGATACCGGCCATGGCCGTATCGAGCTTTCGATCTTCGAAACCGGCATGCCACCCCGCTGGCGCCTTGCAGCATTGAGCGGGCATGCCTGGGGCGCTGCCGATGTCCGCTTGCTGACGACTCGCGCAGATGGCAGCACTCAAGCGTTCTCATTTGTCGAGCGTGAAGGTTTCCTGGAGTCGACGACCGCCATTGCCGAACCTCACGAGTTCAGCGTTCGCTTGAGTCTTGGACATGCCGGGCACTCCCATGACTACGACCTGGAGTACCAGGAGCATGATCACGGGCACTCGCATTCCGAACGGGAAGGGCTGGAGCTGTCGATCGACGGTTACCAGGATGCGCATGAACGTGCCCATGCCAATGATATCCGCAAGCGCTTCACCCACCGTGACGTGACCACTGGCCAGATCATCGTGTTCGGATTGACGGGAGGGCTGATTCCTTGCCCCGCGGCCATCACGGTCCTGCTGCTCTGTCTTCAGGTCAAGGAAGTCGCCTTGGGGGGCGTGCTCGTCTTGTGCTTCAGTATTGGCTTGGCGCTCACCTTGGTATCGGTCGGTGTGGCGGCAGCCATTGGCGCCCGGCAAGCGTCCAACCGCTGGCCGTGGTTGGGCACCGTCGCTCGTCGCGCACCTTACCTGTCCAGCGCACTGATCATCGGCGTCGGTCTCTACGTTGGCATTCACGGCTGGATTGGCTTGAATACATAGGGGGAGTGGGCACTTCTAGTCAGGCCCGATCTGTACGAAGAGGAGAGCACGATGAGCAACGAACAGGTGGCACCTGAGACCAAGGGCGTTTCAGTGCAGTTACTGGCAACGGTTGACCTTGGCCCTGAGATCGAGGGCATGGCAGGGCGCCAACTTAGAATGCGTAGGGTGACCCTAGAGCCTGGAGGTGTCTTCGGGCCGATTCACAACCATATAGACAGACCCGGCACCGTCTACATATTGCAAGGAACGATCACTGACCATCGAAATGGAGTCGCCACGGACTATGGGCCGGGAGTGGGCTGGCCTGAGGATCGGAGCACCACGCACTGGCTTGAGAACCGAGGAACGATTCCGGCGGTGGAGATCTCGGTCGATATTGTCAGGCAAGAGTGAGCTCAGGCCCGGCATCTAATGCACTCCAGCGTCATTGATCACATCTCCTGTGCGTCAGGCCGAAAACGGACACACATGATTGGCCGCAATCGACCCAACGCATGCAGTCCAGACGCCCACGTCATGTTTCGGATTGATGAGCCGCCCAGTGTTTCATTTCTTCGCCAATGAAGTGGTTCACCAGATCGCGGTACATCTTCTCGATGGCATCCGGGCTCAGGCCCTCGGCCTCGGCCCACTCGCGACGTGTCGCCAGCATGGCCTTGAAACGCTCCGGAGCACGCACCGAAGTCGCCGAGGTCTTGAACTTCGAGGCCGCCAGCACGTAGTGAAAACGGTTGCCCAACAGCTGGATAACGACCTGATCAAGGGCATCGATTTCGCGTCGGATGTCCTCCATGCCCGCACACTGTGCGGGTTGCAACTGATTGATGACGTCCATGCAGGTGACTTCCTTTGCTGAAAAAGATCGTGAGCCTTCGCAACAGGTATCGGCGCGCCATCTTCCGTGAGTGATACCGCCCGACTACCATAACATCCGTGTCCGGAGCACGGGGAGCGGATACCGGCTGCTGTCCAGTCGTTTACATGACCTGGATGAAGGTCGACGGTTGGCCCCGGTTAGAGGGTTGCAAGCCGTGCGCCTACGCTGCCTCAGTGTACGATTTGCGCAAGAAACGCCTTGGCCCGCGCGCTTTTCGGGGCGCTGAAGAAGTCCTGGGGCGGGGCGTCCTCGATGATCTGGCCGCCGTCGAGAAACAGCACGCGCTCGGCCACTTGCCGGGCAAAGCCCATCTCGTGGGTGACGCAGAGCATGGTCATGCCGCTGCCTGCCAGCTTCACCATCACATCCAGCACTTCGCTGACCATCTCCGGGTCGAGCGCCGAGGTGGGTTCGTCGAACAGCATGATTTTCGGTTCCATGCATAACGCCCGGGCGATGGCCACGCGCTGTTGCTGGCCGCCCGAGAGCTGGCTGGGGTACTTGTCGGCCTGGCTGGCGATACCGACTTTTTGCAGGAGATGCCGGGCCAGTTCCTCGGCCTTCTTGCGGCTCAGGCCGCGTACCGAGATCGGGGCCAGGGTGCAGTTGTCGAGCACGCTCATGTGCGGGAACAGATTGAAATGCTGGAACACCATGCCCACTTCGCTACGAACCTTGGCGGCCTCGCGGGTGGTCTGGGACAAGTCGGTGTCGTTGACCAGGATGCGACCTTTTTCGGCGACTTCCAGCCGGTTGATGCAGCGGATCAGTGTCGATTTTCCGGAGCCGGAAGGCCCGCACAGCACGATGCGTTCGCCTTCGCGAACTTTCAGGTTGATGTCGTGCAATACATGGAATGCACCATAGAACTTGTTCAGGCCGGTGATATCGACCACCACTTTACGGGTGTCGAGGCGAGCGGCGAGCGGCGTATCTACAAGGGCAGAGAGGGCGTTCATGGTCTGGTCTCCGGCAATCAGTGGAAGCGCTCGGCGCTGTACGGGGCAGGGTCGGTAAAGGGCATGGCGCCGGTCATCAACTCGGCCAGCAAACGGCCGCAGACCGGACCGAGCGTCAGGCCATGGTGGGCATGCCCGAAGTTGAACCACAGACCCTTGTGCCGCGGTGCCGGGCCGATCACCGGGCACATGTCCGGCAGGCACGGGCGGCGACCCAGCCAGGGCTCGGCGTCCAGGCGTTCGCCCAGCGGGTAGAAGGTGCGCGCCAGGTCTTCGCAGCGACGCAACTGGATTTCGTTGATCGGGTCTTCGCTGTCGGCGAACTCGATACCGGTGGTCAGGCGAGTGCCCCCCACCATCGGTGCCAGGACATAACCGCCCACGGGGTCGAGCAGCGGTTGTTGCAAGCGGGTACCCGGCAGGGCGGCATAGTGCATGTGGTAGCCGCGCTTGATTGCCAGCGGAATGTCATACCCCAAGGGTTCGAAGATGCCCCGGGCTTGCGGGCCGAGGGCCACGACGGCTTCGTCGGCAATCACCAGGCCCTGTTCGCTCTGCACTTCCCATTTACCGACGCGCTGGCGCAGGGAGAGGGCATCGCCGAGCACGAACACGCCACCGCGCTTGACGAACAGTTCGGCATAACCACGGGTCAGGCCGCCGGGGTCGCTGACGGTCTTGGGGTCCAGCCAGTGAATGCCGCCAATCACGCTGCTGTGCAAGCCCGGTTGACGGGCATGCACCTGGTCCCGGTCGAGCACTTCATAATTCAGGCCATAGTCCTTGAGCGCGGCGGCATCGCGTTGGGCCTTGGCGAAGGCCGGTTGTGAGCTGTAGGCCTCGACCCAACCCTTGGCCTGGATCAACTTGTCCATGCCGGCCGGCGCCGAGAGCAGGTCATGTTCGCTGACGCAGCGCTCCACCAACGGCAACATGGCCCGGGTCGCGGCGGCCAACCCCTTGGCCCCGGAGTGTCGCCAGTATTGCAGCAACCACGGCCCGGCCTTGGGCAGGTGTTTCAGGCTGTAGCGCACGTCCGACTGCTGGTTGAGGGCGTAGCGCACCAGGCTCGAGAGCTGGCGCGGGAACGCATAGGGAATCACGCTGGCGCGCTCGATCAGTCCGGCGTTGCCGTGGCTGGTGCCATTGCCCGGCTGTTGGCGGTCGATGAGTACGACCTTGCGGCCACGGGCCTGTAACTGGAGTGCGGTACTGACGCCGACAATCCCGGCGCCCAGAACGATGGTTTCGCAATGCATGGGTAGATCCTTGATGCAGGGGCGCCCACGGCAGCCCGAGAAAAAACCGGTTTACTGCAGGTGACGGCCGAGGCGGCCCTCCAGCGCTTTCAGACTGCGCCTCACCACTTCCACGATCAGCAGGTAGAGCACGGCGGCCCAGAGGTAGATCTGGAAGTCGAAACTGCGCGAGAAGGCCAGCTTGGTCACCCCCATCAAGTCGTAGATGGTCACCAGCGAGGCAATGGCGCTGGCCTTGATCATCAGGATCAGTTCATTGCCCAGCGGACCGATGGCCACCAACAGGGATTGCGGCAGGATGATTTTGCGAAAGGTGGTCCAGCGCGACAGGCTGAGGGCTTTCGAGGCTTCGCGCTGGCCCTGGGCCACGGCCAGGATGCTGCCGCGCAGAATCTCGGCCTGATAGGCCGCCGTGTTCAGGGTGAAGGCCAGCAGCGTGCAGAACCAGGCGTCACGGAAGAACCACCACAGGCCCACGTCCTGCCAGAAGCCTTTGAACGAACCCAGGCCGTAATAGAGCATGAACAGCTGGGCCAGCAGCGGCGAGCCGCGGAAGAAATACACATAGACGCCGGTAAAACGGTTGATAAAGCGGTTGCTCGACAACCGCCCCAAGGCGATCAGCAGACCGAGCAGGGCGCCGAGCGTGAAGGAAATGGCCACCAGCTTGGCTGTCACCAACAGGCCATCGATGAAGCGTGGGCCATAGCGCTCCAGCAAGTCAGGGCTGAGGAACAGGTTCTGCAATTCATCGAAGCTCATGGGCGAACGCTCCGTTGATGGCGGCTGAAATACTGCTCCAGGAACTGGAACAACCGGCCGGAAATGGCCGAGAAAAACAGGTAGCCAAAGCAGGCCACGGTGTAGAACAGCATCGGCTCCTTGGTGACGCTGACCGCCAGGTTGGTCTGGCGCATCAGGTCGACCAGGGAAATGGTCGACACCAGCGAGGTGTCCTTGAGCAGCGACAGCCAGTTATTCGACAGGCCTGGCAGGGCAATGCGCACCAGTTGTGGCAGTACCACCTTGGTAAAGGTGGTGCGCCGCGACAGGCCAAGGGCGGCCGCAGCTTCGAACTGGCCCTTGGGCACGGTCTTGAAGGCGCCCAGCCAGATCTGGCTGGAGAACGCGGCGAACACCAGGCTGAAGGCGATCATCGCGGCGACGAAAGGATTGATCGCAACTTCGGCCTCGTAGCCCATCGCGGCCAACAGTTTCTGTGCGCCGATCTGGCAGCCGTAGTAGATGATCAACAGGGTCAGCAACTCGGGCAGCCCGCGGAACACGGTGGAAAAGACTGTGCTCATGGCCCGCGGCCAGCGTCGTCGCGAGCGGGCGGCCAACGCCAGGCCCAAGCCCAGCGGCAGGCCGATCGGCAGACAGCTCAGGGCCAGGACAATGGTCACCAGCGCGCCGGCCAGCAAGGCCGAACCCCAGCCGCCGCTGGCGAAGGATAGCAGTGACAGGTTTTCGAACATGCTCGAACCCTCTCGGTCAATTAAGCTCGCACGTGCTCGCCGCACCCGGGGAGGGAGCGGTGCAACATGTCGGCAAGGAACGACCCTCAGGCTCGCCTGAGGGCCAGGGGGTCAATAGATATCGAAGGCGAAGTAGCGGCTGGAGATCTTCTTGTAGGTGCCGTCGGCGACGATTTCATCCAGCGCCTTGTTGAAGCGCTCGCGCAGGGCGTCGTCACCCTTGCGCACCGCGATGGACGCATCGGCGGTGGTGCCGTTGACGTCACCGATGATCTTGCAGCAGTCCTTGCCGGCGCTGTCGATCCAGGCCAGCAGCGGGAACTTGTCGGCAATCACCCCGTCGACCCGGCCGGCAGCCAGGTCGCTGTTGGCTTCATCCAGGGTCGGGTAGAACTTCACGTCGGCTCCCGCCGGGCCGTAATGGTCTTCGGCATAGATGGCTTGGGTCGAGGATGCCTGGGCGCCGACCGACAGGCCCTTGAAGTTGGTCTGGGCGTCAGTGATGTTCGAGTCCTTGGGCACGGCCACGGACAGGGGAGTGCGGTAGTAGTGATGGGTGAAATCGATTTTCTGCTTGCGTTCATCCGTGGCGATCATCGAGGCCACGACGGCATCGTATTTCTTGGCCATCAGCGCCGGGATAATCCCTTCCCAGTCCTGGGCGACGATGCTGCACTGCACGTTCATGCGTTCGCACAGCGCGTTGGCGATGTCCACATCGAAACCGTGCAGCTTGTTGTCCGAGTCAACGTAGTTGAACGGCGGGTAAGCCCCTTCGGTGGCGATCTTCAGTACTTCAGCCTGCGCCCCGGTTGCACCGGCCAGGACCATTGCACATGCACTGGCAAAGCGAATGACGTGTTTCATCTAGCACCTCGTTTTATTGTTTTGAGCTGGGTGACGATGTGTATCCAACGAACTCGTTGTGTAAGGCCGCAATGGCTTCAAGACGCTTTTCGACTTCCGGGCCCAGCTGCTTGCAGACGTCGTTGACCAGCAGGTGCACCAGCGACAGCATCGCTGCCGTCGACTCCCAGAACAGGTTGAACTCGGTGGGCACGCGGAACACTTCGTCGGCGTTCTGCTCGGCCCAATCGCAAAAGGTATCGGTGACCAGGGTCACGGGGATTCCCGCCTCGCGGGCCTTGCGGCACAGCGTGAGGGCGTGACGGGAATAGCGGCGGGCTTCGAACACCACCAGCACACTGTCCTCGGGGGCGCTGAGCAGCACATCGGCGTAATGCCCGGCGGCACCGTCGACCCAGTGCACGTCATCGCGCAGGTACTGCAGCAGATGCACCATGGAGGCAGCGATGCCGCGTTCGGTCTGGAACCCGGCGACGAACACCTTGCGCCGAGTGGCCAGGCGCTGGCTGACGGTGAGCCAGGCCGGGGTGAGGCTGTATTCGTAGACCTTGACCAGCGCCGCGACTTCCAGTTCGAAACTGCGGGGTAAACCTTGCGGGCCTTGACTGGCCTGCTGGCGGAATTCCTGCAAACGATCGCCAACCAGCCACGGGCCATCGCCCAGGTCGGCCTTGAGGTCGTTTTTCAGGTCTTTGAAGTGGCTATAACCGATGGAGCGACAAAAGCGCCCGACGCTGGACTCACTGACGTTCAACTTCGCGGCGATATCGGCAGCGGTCTGGAACGGCAGTTCATAGAGGTTGGCCAGCATGTAGTTGGCAATCGCCCGACCGGAGGCGGCGGCGGTTGACAGACTGCTTTCAAGGCGTTGTTTGATCGGCTGGCTCAAGGCTGTTTCCTGTTGTTATTCAGCGCTTGCGGAAGAAAGTGGATGTTTTCTGGCATAAAGTCAATATTTGACAGATAACTGTCACGGCCGGATAGTTTGTCACGCTGCTTCACAGCCATAACAACAATTCGATTGGAGCTTCAGCATGTCCCAACTCAATGCCGGCCTTCCCGAAGTGGAGCCTGTTTCGTTCGCCGATCTGAGTCAGATGTTGCAACGGATCTTCGAGCGTCATGGCACCTCGGCCGAGGTGGCCCGGGTGCTGGCTCACAACTGTGCCAGTGCCCAGCGTGACGGTTCCCATAGCCATGGGGTGTTCCGCATTCCCGGTTACCTGTCGTCGCTGGCCAGCGGCTGGGTGGAGGGTCGGGCTGTGCCGTTGGTCGAGGATGTGGCCTCGGGCTTTGTGCGGGTCGATGCCGGCAATGGCTTCGCCCAGCCGGCCTTGGCCGCGGCCCGAGGGTTGCTGATTGAAAAGGCCCGCAGCGCCGGAATCGCGGTCCTGGCGATTCGCAACTCTCACCATTTCGCCGCGCTCTGGCCGGACGTCGAACCCTTTGCCGATGAAGACCTGGTGGCCTTGAGCGTGGTCAACAGCATGACCTGCGTGGTGCCCCATGGCGCGCAACGGCCGCTGTTTGGCACCAACCCGATTGCCTTTGCCGCACCCCGCGCCGGTGGAGACCCCATCGTCTTTGACCTGGCGACCAGCGCCATCGCCCATGGCGATGTACAGATTGCCGCGCGCAAGGGGCAGTTATTGCCCGACGGCATGGGGGTCGATAGCCTGGGCCAGCCGACCCGGGACCCTCAAGCGATACTCGCGGGAGGCGCCTTGCTACCCTTCGGCGGGCACAAGGGCTCGGCCCTGTCGATGATGGTCGAGCTATTGGCGGCTGCCTTGACCGGCGGGAACTTCTCGTTCGAATTCGACTGGTCCAAGCACCCCGGCGCACAAACGCCGTGGACCGGTCAGTTGATCATCGTGATCGACCCGAGCAAGGCCGCAGGCGCCAACTTCGCCAACCGCAGCGAAGAACTGGTGCGGCAGATGCGTGCGGTGGGCTTGCAGCGCATGCCCGGCGACCGGCGTTATCAGGAACGGGCCAAGTCCCTGGCCGAAGGCATTGCGTTACCGGCGTCCGAGCTTGCGCGGTTGCGCGAACTGGCGGGCTGAGAGCGTCGGTTATGGTCCCTCACAACTGTTCGACTTGGGGCCAAGGCCGGGGTCTCGAGACCTGAGTTCGTGGGGGGCTTGTTTCAAGGGATCAAGTCTTGCTCGGCATGGGGTGGATCTCGGTGGTCGACACCCTAGTGGGGGGCCATGCCTGCACCCAGCGGCCAAAAATGGCTTTCACGGTTGTCTGTGCTTTCAGTCAATTGCTGCCTGTCATGACTGGCTGCTGTCGACCCAAAGCAACCATTCAAGACGGCCCTGCACACATGAGTGATCGCCATGCGTTGAAGGACTATCCATTCCATTAGTCATTTGCTAAGTCGGTAGACCTTTGTTGTGCGCACCGAGAATCCTGCCCCCTCGTATAAACGATGGGCAGATTCACGATCCGGGTTGGATGTTAAATCCAGTGTTTTCGCGCCGAGGTCATGGCTTTTTCCAATTGCTGCTTGTATGAGTGCTTTGCCGACCCCTTGACCTCGAGCACTGGCATCTACTACGACGTCTTCAATCCAAGCACGGACGCCTGTCGGAATACGAAAATGAATTAGGGTTAGCGCTCCCAAAATGCTTCCTCCACTTGCTGCTCTCACGACTAATAAATGAGAGCATTCCGAGTCCACGATCTGCTTCAAATCGTCCATTGTCATCGCTTGAGCTTTTTTGGAAAGCTGTGGGAGAAGATCATTCAAAGATCTGAGCAGTATAGGATCGGTCTCTTGAACCACCTCGACAAAAGCGGATTGGTTTGTCATTAGAGATCCTCAAGTGACAGGGGGGTGAAGCTTCAATGGTTCAATTTGACACAGTAACCCAAAAGGGTCTGCGAGTGACCGCTTCTAGCCGTTTGCTGCCTGTCGCGATTGCCCATGGATGCCTGCTTGATGGTGCGAGCGAGCTTCTATGCTTTTATACAGTACCCACCCCTGCCGGGGTTTTCCACGTTCGTTAGCGAGCCTCCAAACCCTTGTGTATGCGCATTGTAGTGCTGGCCC
>NZ_JBYTBK010000063.1:0-18315 GCF_058789115.1 Pseudomonas sp. FW300-N1A1
GCCCTGATGAAAAACCAGAGCGAATACCACCCAAACTCAGTTATTGGAGCTTCCCCTCAAACATAGAATCTCCCACATCTATGGTTGCCCAGTGCCAAAAAACAGGCTGCATACGCGTCATGCTGTTCAGTCATGGCGCGGGGATGCCGAAACCATACCCTGTGGCGAGCGAGCTTGCTCGCGCTGGGCTGCGCAGCAGCCCAAAAACCAGCCACCAAGGCCTTTCTGAAAAACACAGCCGCCTTTCAGGGCACGCTGCGCGCGCCAGCGCGAGCAAGCTCGCTCGCCACGGGGACAGGGTTCAGCTGGCCGCCGCCAACATCAGGTCCCGTACCGAATGGCTGTTGCCCTGCGGCTTGCCATGGGCGTACAGGGAGCCGGCAATCTCATCGGCGCGGATCGGCAACACCGACAGCAAGGTGTCGCTCAGACCGTGGCTGGCCTGGCAGAAGCCCTGCATGTAGATACCGGCCTTGCAGCGCTCGTCGGTGATCACCCGATAGTTGCGGTCGACCTCGAAGTCGCCCAGATACGCCTCCAGCGGTGCCAACAATTGGCGGTGCATCTGACGCTCGTAACCGGTGGCCAGCACCACCGCGTCGTAGTGCCGAACGGTCAGCTCACCCGTGGCCGTGTTGCGCAGCGCCAGCTCGATGCCGCGCTCGGTGGCCCGGGCTTGCTCCACGGTGGTCAGGGTGCGGAATGCGTGACGCGCA
Organism: Pseudomonas sp. FW300-N1A1; assembly: GCF_058789115.1. Classification (NCBI taxonomy): domain Bacteria; kingdom Pseudomonadati; phylum Pseudomonadota; class Gammaproteobacteria; order Pseudomonadales; family Pseudomonadaceae; genus Pseudomonas; species Pseudomonas sp. FW300-N1A1. The sequence goes on from NZ_JBYTBK010000063.1 coordinate 717, forward strand.
ATCCCGGAGACCTTCTGGCGATAGAAGATGCCGTAGATGCGCTCGATCAGGTCGATATCGACCACCGAATAATTGGTGTTGTGGTACTCGTTGACCAGCCGCTCGCGCTCACTGCTCGCCTGCTGGAACACCAGGTCGGTGAACTGGGGCGAGAACACTTCGTTGACGAACGGGCTGTCGTCCGCCGGCTTCAGGGCCGAACCGCGCAGGATCATGTCGACCTGCACCGAAGGGAAACTGTCGTTCAGGTCGATGAAGGCCTCTGCCGCACTCTGCCCGCCGCCAATGATCGCAATGTTCATCGGTTGGCCGTTGACGCAAGGCTGCTGGGCCATGCGCTCCAGATACCGGGAGTGGTGGAACACCCGGCCATCGTCCTTGAACGGCTTGAACGCCTCGGGAATACGCGGGGTACCACCAGCGCTGACCACCACCGAACGGGTGGCGCGCACACACTCCTGGCCATCGCGATCACGGGAGATCACTCGCAGCGCTTCAACCTGCTGGTCGCGCAGCACCGGCTCGATGGCCAGCACTTCTTCGCCATAACGGCTCTGTTGCGCAAATTGTCCCGCCACCCAGCGCAGGTAATCGTTGTACTCCATGCGGCACGGGTAGAACGTGCCCAGGTTGATGAAGTCCACCAGACGGCCATGGGCCTTGAGGTAGTTGACGAACGAGTAAGGGCTGGTCGGGTTGCGCAGCGTCACCAGGTCCTTGAGGAAGGAAATCTGCAATTCGCTCTGGGTCACCAGGGTGTTGCCGTGCCAGCGGTAGTCGGCCTGCTTGTCGAGAAACAGCACATCAAGCTCGCCGTGGGCCTGTCCGCGCTCCTGCAGCGCAATGGCCAATGCCAGGTTCGACGGGCCGAAACCAACGCCGATCAGGTCGTGAACGATGGGCGATGCAATTGCCTTTGTCATTTCCAGGGTCCTCTGGATAAGCCCCTCAACAGTGGGGAGATGTAAGCCGCAATGACCTGACCGGCCCTAGGCAGGACAGCAGATCGTCTGTTGAGTAGGAACGAGGACCATGAAAAAAAATTTACCGGCCAGCGCTCAGTGGGCATCCCATTCGCGCATGCGCACACGGCAATGCTTCATGGCATTGACGATGTGTTTCTCCACCAGGCTGCGGGAGATTCCCAGGCGCTCGGCGATCTGCGGGTGGGACAGGCCTTCGAGCTTGCGCAGCATAAAGCTCTCGCGGCACAACGGTGGCAACTCGGCCAGCGCACGCTGCAACAGGTCCAGGCGCTGGCTGTCATCGAAGTGGTGTTGCGGTGAGGGCGCATGGAAACGCTCTTCGCTGTCGAGCACTTCCAGTGGCTCGGTCTGGCGCGCCACGTTACGCCGGTGACCGTCGATCACCAGGTTCAGCGCGGTGCGATAGAGGAACGCGCGGGGTTGCTCGATGGGCGTATCGCTGGCGCGCTCCAGCACCCGGACATAGGCGTCATGCACCACATCTTCGGCCACCTGGCGGTTGCCCAGCTTGGCGTTGAGGAAACACACCAGCTCTCGATAGTAGTTTTCCAACATGACTCCCGACCGTTTGCGCAACGGTACTGACCTTGAATCCGACCGGCCGCCTTCAAAACGATAGCGGCACGATGATGGCAATCACAGGGCGTAATTTATAGTAATTCTCATATAGATTTAAAGTACCCCATGACTTGCGCGGGAAATATTCCTCGTCTACAGCTGTAACCCTTTGTGTCAACGCTTAAATTTGCCCCTTGATGGCTCGTATACAGGACAGCTTCCCGTGTCTGCCGGTGTTCTGGCAGCGCTCGGCCGCGGCCCGGATGTGGTCGCAACCTCGAGCAACGGGCCGACTACCACTGGCCGGAACCCTGCATGAAACGCCCCCGACAGATCCGACGCGCCCTGCTTGCAGCTCTTTGCCTGATCCCGGCCATCGCGGTGGCTGCCTGGCACATCATCCCGCCTGGCCGGGACAAGCTCGCGACCGTGCCCGTCAGCCGGGGCGACATCGAAAGCAGCGTCACCGCGCTGGGCACCTTGCAACCGCGACGTTATGTCGACGTGGGCGCCCAGGCCTCGGGGCAAATCCAGAAAATCCACGTCGAGGTCGGTGACGTGGTCAAGCAGGGCCAGTTGCTGGTGGAGATCGACCCCTCGACGCAAAATGCCCGGCTCGATGCCGGGCGCTTCTCCATCGACAACCTCAAGGCCCAGCTCCAGGAGCAACGCGCACAGCACGACCTGGCCCGACAGAAATACCAGCGCCAGCAGAACCTCGCCGCTGGCGGCGCCACCCGCGAGGAGGACGTGCAAACCGCCCGCGCCGAACTGCGCGCCACCGAGGCCCGCATCCAGATGTTCCAGGCACAGATCCGTCAGGCCGAAGCCAGCCTGCGCAGTGATCAGGCCGAGCTTGGCTACACCCGCATTTACGCGCCGATGTCCGGGACCGTAGTAGCGCTGGACGCTCGCGCCGGCCAGACCCTCAATGCCCAACAGCAAACCCCGTTGATTCTGCGGATCGCCAAGCTGTCTCCCATGACCGTCTGGGCCGAGGTCTCGGAAGCCGACATCGGCCACGTCAAACCCGGCATGCCGGCCTATTTCACCACCCTCGCCGGTGGCACACGGCGCTGGCAGAGCACGGTACGACAGATTCTGCCGGTACCGCCCAAGCCCCTGGACCAAAGCAATCAAGGCGGTGGCAGTGGCAGCCCGTCCAGCGGCAAGAGCGGCAGTGGTCGGGTCGTGCTGTACACCGTGCTGCTGGACGTCGACAACGCCGACAACGCGCTGATGGCGGAAATGACCACCCAGGTGTTCTTCGTCGCCAGCGAGGCGAAGAACGTCCTCACGGCCCCGATCTCGGCCCTGCACAGCGGCCCCCGCCCCGGCAGCCAGACCGTTCGGGTCGTGGCGAAGAACGGCGATATCCAGCCGCGCGTGGTGAGCACCGGCATCAGTGACCGGCTGCAGGTGCAGATTCTCGAGGGCTTGAATGAGGGCGATCACCTGCTGATCGGTCCGGTCGACGGCAACGGGGGGTGAATGCAGACGCCGCTGATCGACCTCAAAGACATCCGCAAGTCCTACGGTGGCGGTGACGCCCCCGAGGTCCACGTGCTGCGCGGCATCGACCTGGCGATTCACGCCGGTGAGTTCGTGGCGATTGTCGGCGCCTCCGGTTCCGGCAAATCGACGCTGATGAACATCCTCGGCTGCCTCGACCGTCCGAGCGCGGGCGAATACCTGTTCGCCGGGGAAAACGTCGCCCGGCTGGACAGCGACGAACTGGCCTGGCTGCGCCGTGAAGCCTTCGGTTTCGTGTTCCAGGGTTACCACCTGATTCCCTCGGGCTCGGCCCAGGAGAACGTCGAGATGCCGGCCATCTATGCCGGCACCCCGGCGGCCGAGCGACATGCCCGCGCCGCTGCCCTGCTGGCTCGGCTGGGGCTGGCCGAACGCACCGGCAACCGCCCTCATCAGCTCTCCGGCGGCCAGCAGCAACGGGTGTCGATTGCCCGGGCGCTGATGAACGGCGGCCACATCATCCTCGCCGACGAACCGACCGGCGCCCTCGACAGCCACAGCGGCGCCGAGGTCATGACCCTGCTCGATGAACTGGCGAGCCAGGGCCATGTGGTGATCCTCATCACCCACGACCGTGAAGTCGCCGCACGGGCCAAGCGCGTCATCGAAATCCGTGACGGGCTGATCATCAGCGACAGTGCCGTCGACTCCGCCCATGCACAACACACGACCAACCCCGGCGCCCTGCAAGCGGTGGACCTGCGCCAGCGCCTGAGCGAAGGCAGCGAAGCCACCGGGGCGTGGAAAGGCGAGTTACTGGACGCCGTGCAGGCCGCCTGGCGGGTGATGTGGATCAACCGCTTTCGCACCGCCCTGACCTTGCTCGGGATCATCATCGGCGTCGCGTCGGTGGTGGTGATGCTGGCCGTGGGCGAAGGCAGCAAACGCCAGGTCATGGCGCAAATGGGCGCCTTTGGCTCGAACATCATTTACCTCGGTGGCTCGGCGCCGAACCCGCGCACGCCTCCCGGCATCATCACCCTCAACGACGTGGCCGCCCTGGCCCGCCTGCCACAGGTCATGCGGATCATGCCGGTCAACGGCGCCGAAGCCGGCGTGCGCTTTGGCAATGCGGACCACCTGAGCTATGTCGGCGGCAACGACACTAACTTCCCGGCGATCTTCAACTGGCCGGTGGTGGAAGGCAGCTACTTCACCGACGCCGACGAGCGCAATGCGGCGGCGGTGGCAGTGATCGGCAAAAAGGTCCGCGACAAGCTGTTCAAGGATCGGATCGACCCCATCGGCCAGTACATCCTGATCGAGAACGTGCCATTCCAGGTGGTCGGCGTGCTCGCCGAAAAAGGCGCCAGCTCCGGCGACCAGGACAGCGACGACCGTATCGCCATCCCCTACTCCGCCGCCAGCGTCCGGCTGTTCGGCACCTACAACCCGGAGTACGTGGCCATAGCAGCCGCCGATGCACGCAAGGTCAAGGAAGCCGAACAGGCCATCGACCAATTGATGCTCAAGCTGCACAACGGCAAGAAGGACTACGAGCTGACCAACAACGCGGCGATGATCCAGGCCGAAGCCCGCACGCAAAACACCCTGTCGCTGATGCTCGGCTCGATTGCCGCCATTTCGCTGCTGGTGGGCGGCATCGGGGTGATGAACATCATGCTGATGACCGTGCGCGAACGTACCCGCGAGATCGGCATCCGCATGGCCACCGGGGCCCGTCAGCGGGACATCCTGCGCCAGTTCCTGACCGAAGCGGTGATGCTCTCGGTGGTCGGTGGAATCGCCGGGATCGCCCTGGCCCTGTTGGTGGGCGGAGTGTTGCTGCTCAGCGACGTGGCGGTAGCGTTCTCCTTATTCGCGGTGCTGGGCGCCTTCGGTTGCGCCTTGGTCACCGGGGTAATTTTCGGCTTCATGCCGGCCCGTAAAGCTGCCCGGCTCGACCCGGTCACGGCCCTTACCAGTGAATGATCGCCCCATGAAGTCGCCCTTGACCCTGCTTTCCATCTGCCTGCTGCTCAACGCCTGTGGCACGCCCCTGCAACGTCCGGACAGCGGCCTCACGCCGCCACCCGCCTGGCACTCGCCCACCACCGCGAGCGCCAGCCACACCTCAGGGCAATGGTGGATGAGTTTTGGCAGCCCCGAACTCGACCGCTTGATCGAACAGGCACGAATCGGCAGCTTTGATCTGGCCGCGGCGGTGGCGCGGGTGCGTCAGGCACAAGCCACCGCCGTGATCGCTGGCGGCCCGCTGTTACCGGAGGTGAAGGCCGGGCTCAATGCCAATCGGCAAAAGCTGTTGCGTGGCGACGGCTACAGCCAACTGGATGCCGACAGCAGCAACAAGGCCGTGGACTCCTTCGACGCCAACCTCAGCGCCAGCTACGAAATCGATTTCTGGGGCGGCAAACACGCCGCCCACGACAGCGCCCTGCAAGGTGTACGTGCCAGCGAGTTCGACCAAGCCACCGTTGAGCTGACCCTGCTCGGCAGCGTCGCCAACAGCTATGCGCAAAGCCTGTCATTGCAGGAGCAAAGCCGCATTGCCGAGCTGAACCTGGCCAACGCCCAAAGCGTCTTGCAACTGGTGCAAACCCGCTACGATTCAGGCTCGGCCACCGCCCTGGAACTGGCCCAACAAAAGAGCCTGGTGGCCGCCCAACAACGACAGTTGCCCTTGGTGCGCCAACAGGCCGAAGAAGCGCGGATCACCCTCGCCGCCTTGCTCGGCCGCCCGGTGCAGGCCCTGCCGCGCAGCCAGCAACGTTTCGATCAGTTGAACTGGCCGAACATCGGCGCCGGATTGCCCAGCGACCTGCTCAGCCGCCGTCCCGACATTGCCCGCGCCGAAGCCCAACTGGCCGCAGCCCAGGCCGACGTCATCGTTGCCCGTGCGGCGATGCTGCCCAGCGTGACCCTGAGCGCCAGCCTCGGTTCGGGCGCCGACACCTTCAACGACACCCTGCGCAGCCCGTTCTACAACCTGACGGCCGGGCTGGTCGCACCGATCTTCAACAACGGCCGCCTCGGCGCCGAACGCGACCGCGCCAGCGCCCGCCAACAGGAACTGCTGGAAACCTATCGCGGGGCGATCATCAACGGTTTTGCCGACGTCGAAAAAGCCCTCACCGGCATCCGTGGCCTCGACGAACAACGGCAGTGGCAAGCCGAAGAACTGGCCCAGGCGCAAACCGCGTTCAACATCGCCCAGCGCCGCTACCAGGCCGGCGCCGAAGACCTGCTCAGCGTGCTGGACACCCAGCGTACGCTGTATGCGGCCCAGGACCTGAACGTGCAGCTGCGATTGGCCCGGGTGCAGGCCAGTATTGCGTTGTACAAGGCCTTGGGCGGGGGTTGGCAGGTGTTGTAGACGAGTGCCGGTAACGCTTGCGCGTCACCTGTTCGAAGCGGACGCAGGGCGTCCGGGGAGGCATTCCCACGCAGAGCGTGGGAACGATCATCCCCTGTACTTCAAAGCGGTTCCCTGGCCTGCAAGTGCCGCGCATACCAGGGCCGCTTTGGTACTTTGCGCAATAGATCGACGAGCTTGTCTTCGTCTTCGCCAAAGGTGATGCGCAGCGCCAGTTTCATGGTTTCCGGGTCCATCTCCACTGATTTTCCTGCCTGCAATCCCGGCTCGGTGCTGCAGCCGTGGGTGGTCGGGCCGAGCCATGGGTCGGCGACTTCCACCCAGCGACCCTGGGCAAACCACGGCACCCCATTGACGTGCAGGCGGCTGACCTCAGCCGGATGGAAACGCTCGTGGGCGCGGAACCAGTCTTCGATGCGGTCGTCGATCCAGCCATGGAACTGCCAGAACACCGGGCTCACATGGGAAGAGAACGGATCGCCCAGGAAGTCGTTTTCCGCCGCGAACCAGCGCGGGGCAAAGTCGGCGGTGTCGCGGGCAAACGGCACGGGCTGGCCGTTGGACGGGTCTCTCGGCACCGAGGCCCAGCGCATGTGCAGCCAGTCGTGCAGACCCAGCTCCAGCTCCGAACCAAACTGACCGAGGGTCAGCTTCGACAGATACCCGGGGTCACGGTAGCGCGACTCCCAGACCTGAAAGTTGCTGTGATAGGTCTCGGCCGTCTTGATGTCACTGACCCACTGCGCATAGACGTCATCACCTTCGGCCAGCCAGGTCGGCGGCAAAGCACTGCCGTCGTGGTTGTCGAAGTAGCGGGCGAACCCCGGGCGATCGCGCTCCAGCGACGGTTGCGGCAAGGGGAAAAATTGCCACGACGGCAAGTCCTGCAGGGAGCGCGCCGTGCCGAGCATATGCCGGTGCATGAAGAAAAAATCGATGCCCGAACCGTTGCGATCCTTGCGCGGGCCACGGGCATCACGTTCCTTGTCCCGTGGGCCGGGCTGCCAGCCGAGTCCGCGCAGCGCCTTGCGCTTGTCTTCGCCCAGGGTGTGCCATTTGTCGCGCGTGGCGTGCCACAGCTGGTGAAACAGGCGGTGCTCAGGGGACACCAGCCAGGCCAGCAACGCCTCGTTGAGCACCGTTCGTTCGCGGGCCTCCGGGAAGCGGCGCTTGAGGGCAACGAAGCGGTTGTCCTGGGCCGGCAATGCCAAAGGGCGGTCCAGACGCAATACTCGGCCACTGAGGGTAGCACTGCCGGCGTTACCGAAATCGGCCCAGACTTCGTCCAGGCTCATGGTGCATTCATAGTCCACCACCCCCGTTTCGCGGCTGAGCAACCGCCAGCTCAGGTCGGCACCCTTGGCCTCGGCCAGATCACCGAGGATGCGATAGCGTGGATCGTCGTCGGCCAGCAAGCGCTGCTCGGTATCGAGAAAGCCCACCAGGCCACGCCCCTTGTGGCCGATGTCGAAAAACACCGTCAGACCGTCCCGGGGCAAGCCTTGCAGACCGGCATCGGCACCGTCGAAACGAATGTCCCAGACGCCGCGCAAACTGTCCGCCAGACGCTGGGCGGCCACATCGGCCACATCGAACGACGCTTCACCGGGGGTGATCGTGGGGTCGGGTCGGGTCAGTTTGCGATGCCCATAGAACACCGCGGGCACAGCGGCACCGGTCAGCGCCAGGCCAGCCATGAACCATCGTCGGGAAATCGTCATTGCGCTACCTGTGTCAGCCATGAAGCAGGCTTTATCCAAGCTAGAACGAGTGTTGGTCGGGAAAATTTATCGACGTACCCACATTCTGCAGATGCCGCTCAATCAAGCGTGAACGCTACCTCGTGGCGAGCGAGCTTGCTCGCGCTGGGGTGCGAAGCGCCCCCAACAAGATGATTGCAGGCTTTCAGATAAACCCCAGTGACCGGTTTTTTGGGCTGCTGCGCAGCCCAGCGCGAGCAAGCTCGCTCGCCACAAGACATGTGTTCGGCATTCCCACGCCTGATGAGAGTTGTCATGAGATCAAGACGGTATCTCCCATAGGGCGGTGTGATCGAGAGCGATCAATCCCCGCTAATTTTCTGCCCTCCCTGCTCGTTCTTCCCAGATAGCAAAGGCTGCACGCCTGCTCCCTGACGGCGAACCCGACTGAGATGGCAATGACAAAACCACGTTCGAAAAAGGCTCTACTGATCGGCCTGCCGCTGGCCCTGGCAAGCGTCGCCGCCACCGCTTACGCGATCTGGGACTATGGCTTTCGGGACAACCCCGGTTACCCGGTCAAGGTCATGAAACAGGCCGAGGCGCTGCACGAACAGATGCTGTCGTTCGACAGCCACATCACCGTCCCTCAGGACTTCGGCACCGCAGGCAATGAGATCGACAAGGACGGCACGGGCCAGTTCGATCTGGTCAAGGCCAACCGGGGGCGCCTGTCCGGAGCGGCGCTGACGATTTTTGGCTGGCCGGAGTTATGGAACGGCCCCAACGCCCCCCACAAGCCCACCGCCGGCTTTGTCGCCGAAGCGCGCAATCAGCAAGAGATTCGCTACAAGATCATTTCCGGCATGGTCCGCGACTTCCCCAATCAGGTGGGCATCGCCTACACCCCCGAGGACTTTCGCCGCCTGCACGCCGAAGGCAAGTTTGCGATCTTCATCAGTATGCTCAACGCCTATCCGCTGGGTCACGACCTGAGCCTGCTGGACCTGTGGACCGCGCGCGGCATGCGCATGTTCGGCTTCAGTTATGTGGGCAACAACGACTGGGCCGACTCCTCGCGTCCGCTGCCGTTTTTCAATGATTCGCCCGACGCCCTCGACGGCCTGTCGGACCTGGGCAAGCAAGCGGTGCAGCGCCTGAACGACCTGGGGGTGATCATCGATGTGTCGCAGATGTCGACCAAGGCCCTGGAGCAAGTCGCACAGTTGAGCCGCACGCCCATGGTCGCTTCGCACTCGGCACCCCGGGCCATGGTGGATATTTCACGCAACCTCAGCGACAAGGAAATGCAGCTGATCAAGAACAGCGGCGGCGTGGTTCAGGTGGTCGGTTTCTCCCAGTACCTGCGCCCGCTGACACAGGCCACCCAGGACAAACTCAACGCCCTGCGCGCCCGCTTCGACCTGCCGCCGCTGCCGAACCTGGCCATGGCGCTGATGCCGGGAGACCCGATCATCGCCGCCTGGCCGGAGCAAAAGTTCGGCGAATACGCAGGTCAGCTCTACGCCATTCTGGAAGAAGAACCCAAGGCCAGCCTCAAGGACCTGGGCGACGCCATCGACTACAGCGTGCGCAAGATCGGCATCGACCATGTCGGCATCAGCTCCGACTTCAATGAAGGTGGTGGTGTCAAAGGCTGGGAGAACGTTGGCGAGATTCGCAATGTCACCGCTGAACTGATTTCCCGTGGTTACTCGGACGCCGACATCGCCAAGTTGTGGGGCGGTAACTTCTTGCGAGTCTGGAGCCAGGTTGAAAAGGCCGCCAAACCGGCGCTGGCCACTGCCCGGGAAACGCCCAAGCCATGACCAGTCGCCGCCATTTTCTCAAGCACGCCGGCCTGCTCGCCGCCAGCCTGCCACTGGGCGCAGGCTTGAGCAACGTCGCCAACGCCGCGGTCCTGACCCCGCTGCCACAGGACAAATGGGCGCAACTGCGCCAGTTGTTCAATCAGGATCCCGACTACCTGCACTTCTCCAACTTCCTGATCACCACCCACCCTGAACCTGTGCGCGAGGCCATCGCGATGCACCGCGCCGCACTGGACAAGAACCCGGGACTGGCCATGGACTGGGACCTGGGGGTGATCGAGGCGCGCGAACAGGAGGTGCGCCTCTGGGCCGGCCGCTACCTGCAGGCCGACGCCCGGCAGATCGCCCTGACCGGCAGCACCACCGCCGGCCTGACCATGATCTACGGCGGGGTCCACGTACGCCCCGATCAGGAAATCCTCACCACCGAGCACGAACACTACGCCACCCACAGCATCCTCGAACTGCGGACCCGGCGCGAGGGCACGCAGGTGCGCAAGATCAGGTTGTTCGAGGACGCGTACAGCGTCAGCAAAGAACAGGTGCTGGCCGCCATCGACCGCAACATCCGCCCGCAGACCCGCGTCCTGGGCATGACCTGGGTGCATTCGGGCAGCGGCGTGAAGCTGCCGATCAGCGAGATCGGCGCCCTGGTGGACAAGCACAACCGCCACCGTGCCGACAGCGAGCGGATCATCTATGTAGTCGATGGCGTGCATGGCTTTGGCGTCGAGGACCTGAGTTTCCCGGCCATGAACTGCGACTTCTTCATCGCCGGCACTCACAAATGGATGTTCGGCCCCCGGGGCACCGGGATCGTCTGCAGCCGCAGCACCGAGGTCAAGTACGTCACCCCCATCGTGCCGACCTTCTCCGAAGCCGAGCATTTCTCCACCACCATGACCCCGGGCGGCTACCACGCATTCGAACATCGCTGGGCGCTGAATGAAGCCTTCAAGCTGCACCTGCAACTGGGCAAGGCCCAGGTGCAAGCGCGCATCCACGCACTCAACAGTTACCTGAAGCAACGCCTGCAAGCGCATCCGCAGATCGAGCTGGTCACCCCGCTGAGTCCTGCGCTGTCATCGGGTTTCACCTTCTTCCGGGTCAGGGACAAGGACGCCGACAAGGTCGCCGCCTACCTCATGGCCAACCGTGTGGTCAGCGATGCCGTGCACCGCGATGTCGGCCCGGTGATCCGCACCGCTCCCGGCCTGCTCAACAACGAAGCCGAGATCGACCGCTTGATGGCGGTGCTCGCCAGGACACTTTGACGAGGCTGCGCCGAACGCCCGTTGTAGGAGCGAGCTTGCTCGCGATGGAGGTCAACGATGACACGGGGCACCAGATGATATGCGATGCCCCTGAGTTCATCGTCGGAACGACGCCCGGAGCAAGCTCGCGCCTACAGAGGATTCGGGTTCGTTTTAGTCCGCTTTTTTAACTTTATCGAGAACCAAGATGAACAGTGAGCTGCGTCGTTTTTCCCTGAAAACACTCCCCGCACTGGCCTTCGCCGCCCTGACCGCCAGCCTGCTGCCGGGGGTGGCCCAGGCAGCCGTCCCGCTGGCGCCAGGCAAAGTGTTCAAGGACTGCAAGGATTGCCCACAGATGGTGGTGCTGCCGGCCGGCACCTTCACCATGGGCACCCCAGACGATGAAGTCGGCCACGAACCCGACGAGGCGCCGATGCACCCCGTGACCTTCGCCAAACCCCTGGCCATCAGCCGCTTCCAGGTACTCAAAGGGGAATGGGACGCCTACCTGCGCGACACAGGCTACCGGATGCCCGACGGCGACGAACGCCCGGGGCGCGAGTGCAAGGCCGGTGTGCCGCGCTATGAGTACACGACCCGGCACCCGGCGGTGTGCATGGACTTTGCCGAGGTCAATGCCTATGTGGCCTGGCTGTCGAAGAAGACCGGCAAACAGTACCGCCTGGTCAGCGAATCCCTGCGTGAATACGCCGCCCGGGGTGGCACCAGCGGCCCCTTCCCTTTCCCTTTCGATGAAGGCAAGGACTACAGCATCGCCAGGCACGCCAACACCTATGGCGCGGCCGATGGCTACAACTTCACCTCACCGGCCGGCCGCTTCCCGGCCAACGCATTCGGCGTGTATGACCTGCACGGCAACGTCTACGAGTGGACCGCCGACTGCTACAACGACAACTACGTCGGTGCCCCCGGTGACGGCAGTGCCTGGCTGACCGGTAAATGCGAGTTCAAGCGCATTCGCGGCAATGACTGGGGCGAAGCACCGGTGTTCTCCCGCTCCGGCAACCGCAATGCCCTGGCCCCCCTTGAGCGTGGTGACTGGATCGGCTTTCGCGTTGCCCGCGACCTGTAACCCTCGCTGGCCGCTAAATTCGCCTTCCCACCAGTCGTCCTAAAGGTGTGCGCGCAGTCCTTGCGCGCATCACCCCCTACGTCCTCCAGGCTTTCGCCACCTCTTCAAGCAGGGAACCTCCATGAGCAAACCAACACGCGGGGTGATCAATGAATTGTTCGCCCTGCTCAAGCCCTTTCGCCTGATCGTCGCCGCCTCCATCCTGCTGGGCATGGTCGGTGGCCTGAGTGTCACGGCGCTGCTGGCGACCATCAACACCGTGCTGCACGCCGACAGCGGCCTGACCAACACCGTGGTCGGCGCCTTTGCCGGCTTGTGCCTGCTGGCGCTGGCCAGTTCGATCTTTTCCGACATCGGCACCAACTACGTTGGTCAGCACATCATCGCCAGACTGCGCAAAGAGCTGGGCGAGAAAGTGCTGTCGGCGCCCATCGAACAGATCGAGCGCTATCGCAGCCACCGACTGATCCCGGTGCTGACCCACGACGTCGACACCATCAGCGATTTTGCCTTCGCCTTCGCGCCACTGGCCATTTCCCTGACCGTGACCCTGGGCTGCATGGGTTACCTGGCTATGCTGTCGTGGCCGATGTTTCTGATGATGGTGGTGGCGATTGTCATCGGCACGGTGATTCAGTACATCGCCCGCGGACGCGGCATGCTGGGGTTCATGGAAGCCCGGGATTACGAAGACGAGTTGCAAAAGCACTACAACGCCGTCGCCGAAGGCGCCAAGGAACTGCGCATCCATCGCCCCCGCCGGCATCGCATGTTCGTCTCGGGCATCGAGAAAACCGCAGAGAAAATCTGCGATACGCAGATCCGCTCGGTGAACATTTTCGTGGTCGCCAAGACCCTCGGCTCGATGCTGTTCTTCGTGGTCATCGGCCTGGCCCTGGCCCTGCAATCCTACTGGCCAAGCGCCGACAAGGCAGTGATGAGCGGCTTTGTGCTGGTGCTGCTGTACATGAAAGGTCCGCTGGAACACCTGATCAGCACGCTGCCGATTGTCAGCCGCGCACAGATCGCCTTCCGCCGGATAGCCGAACTGTCGGAGCAGTTTTCCTCCCCGGAGCCACACTTGCTACTCAGCGACCAGGGTAATCGGCAAACCCCGGTGCACAGCCTGGAACTGAGCGAGGTGACCTATGGCTTCCCCGCCAGCGAAGGCAGCGCGCCGTTTCGCCTGGGGCCGGTGAACCTCAGGATCGACCAGGGCGAGATCATTTTCATCGTCGGTGAAAACGGCTGCGGCAAGACCACCCTGATCAAGCTGCTGCTGGGCCTGTACGCGCCACAACAGGGTGAGATTCGCCTCAACGGCCAGCCTGTGACCGCCCTGACCCGTGATGACTATCGCCAGCTGTTCACCACGATCTTCGCCGACTACTACCTGTTCGACGATGTGGTGCAAGGCGACCAGCACATCCCCGAGGACGCCAACCAGTACCTGCAGCGCCTGGAAATCGGCCACAAAGTCAGCGTGCGCGACGGTGCATTCACCACCACCGACCTGTCCACCGGCCAACGCAAACGCCTGGCACTGGTCAACGCCTGGCTGGAGGAGCGCCCAGTGCTGGTGTTCGACGAGTGGGCCGCCGACCAGGACCCGACCTTCCGCCGTATTTTCTACACCGAACTGCTACCCGACCTGAAGCGCCTGGGCAAGACCATTATCGTGATCTCCCACGACGATCGTTATTTCGATGTCGCCGACCAACTGGTGCGCATGCACGCTGGCAATGTGGTGACGGAGCTTCAACCCGCCTGATTGTGAAAATTTCGTAAAAAAAGTCGTGGAGTCTTTCCGGTTTCCGAAAGGCTCAACGTCTCACTTACATCAAATAGAAATAGTTCTCAGTCAATACTTTGAAGAGTAAAAGAATAATGCCCGCACCACACGGTCTTAACCCACTCGCCAAGGCGCTGCTGATCCGCCATTCACTTCGCTCACGCCTGCCGACCCTCTGCGCCCTGGCACTGACCGCGCCGCTGATCGGCCAGGTCCAGGCCCAGATGGTGGACATCAATATCCAGGCCCAGCCCTTGGCCAACGCCCTGCAGGAGTTCGGTCACCAGACCAATCTGCAAGTGCTGTACAGCCCGGACGATGTCGCAGGCCTGCGCAGCACCGCGGTCAAGGGCAGCCTGGATTCCAATGCCGCCATCGCCCAGTTGCTGCAGGGCACCGGCATCCAGTACAGCGTGCAGGGCAACACCGTGACGCTGCGCTCGCGCAATGGCGCGAGCGCCTTGAATCTGGCACCGACCACTGTTTCCGCCACCCAGGAATCGGCATGGGGGCCGGTCGACGGGATTGTGGCCAAACGCAGTGGCACCGGCACCAAGACCGATACACCGTTGAACGAGATTCCGCAGACCGTCAACGTCATCACCGCCGATGAAGTCAAATCCCGTGGCGCGCAGACCGTCACCGAAGCCCTGCGCTACACCGCGGGCATGACCGGTGGCGGCTTCTCCGACCGGGTAGGGATTTTCGACGAGCCCACCTCCCGTGGCTTCACGCCGACACCGGTGTACCTCGACGGCCTGCACCTGCCGTATGGCGGCGGCAGTACCGGTGGCTCGCTGCAGATCGACCCCTACTCCCTGGAGCGCATCGAAGTGCTCAAGGGCCCGGCCTCGGTGTTGTACGGCCAGAACCAGCCCGGCGGTATCGTCAATCTGGTCGGCAAGCGTCCAACCGCCACGCCGCTGCACGAAGTGGTGCTGGGCACCGGTAGCTACGACCGCAAGTATGGTGCCTTCGACTTCGCCGGCCCCATCGACGACCAGGGCGAGTTTCTCTATCGCCTGACCGGTCTGGCCAGCGACGCCAACTCCAGCATCGACTACGCCGACACCAACCGCATGATGCTGGCGCCCAGCCTGACCTGGCTGCCCAACGACCGCACCAGCGTCACCCTGTTCGCCCAGTACCAGAAAGACCGTGACACTCCGGAAGCCCAGGGCCTGCCAGCAGCAGGCACGGTGTTCGACACCCCGAACGGCAAGATCAGCCGCGACCTGTTCCTCGGTGAGCCGGGCCTGAACAAGTACGACCGCGAGCAGTTTGTGGTCGGCTATGACGTGGCTTACGAGCTCAATGACATCTGGACTCTCAAGCAACGCACCAGCTACGCCTACCTCGACGACCGGTACGTCGCGCCACTGCACGGCTACTCCTATGTCCCCAACCCGGACACCGGCCTGGAAGACAACCGCTACCAGACCCGCTATGGCGTGGACTGGTCGCAGACCAACAAGGTGTACGGCATCGATAGCACCGCGCAGGCCAGATTCAAGACCGCGGAGCTGGACCACACCGTGCTGCTGGGCGTGGACTACTACCACTTCAATTCCCAGTTCTATGGCCTGTATGACCGCAACGGACCACCCCTGGACCTGTTCAATCCGGTCTACGGCAGTGAGTTCACCTTCTCCCAGCCTTATCGCTGGGACAACACCATCAAGCAGACCGGCCTGTACATGCAGGACCAGATGAAGTGGGGCAAGTGGTTCATGACCCTGGGCGGTCGTTACGACTACGCCATCACCGAGAACAAGCAGCCATTGAGCGACACCCCGGGCACCCGGGCTACGGACGAGAAGTTCACCAGCCGGGCTGGCTTCGGTTACCTGTTCGACAATGGCGTGACGCCGTACGCAAGCTACTCCGAGTCGTTCCTCCCGCAGTCCGGTACCGACGTCAACGCCAGTCCGTTCGAGCCAAGCACCGGCAAGCAATATGAAGTCGGCGTCAAGTACGAGCCGACCACCATCGATGGCTTCATCCAGCTGTCGGTGTACCAGATCGACCAGGACAACATGCTGACCACCGACCTGGTCAATCCGGGCTTCAGCGTCCAGAGCGGCTCGGTTCGTTCCAAGGGTGTGGAACTGGAAGGCAAGGTCAACGTCACCGAGAACCTGCGGGTGCTGGCCGCGGTGTCGCGCAACGACATCAAGTGGAGAAGCACCAACGATGGTCGCGAGGGTCGCACCCTGGCCATGAGCCCGCCACTGACCGCGTCCGGCTGGGTCGACTACACCTTCGACTACGGCGTCCTGTCCGGTTTCGGCGCCGGCCTGGGTGTGCGCTACGTGCGTAGCAGCTACGGCTCGGACTACGAGGAAGACTCCTTCCAGATTCCGTCCTACACCGTATACGACGGCATGCTGTCCTATGACCTGGAAAGATCGCCACTGCGCGTCAAAGGCGTGAAAGTGAAGCTGAACCTGGAAAACATCGAAGACAAGAAGTACGTCGCCAGCTGCAACAGTACGCTGGACTGCTACTACGGCGAAGGGCGCACCGTTACGGCTGACATGACCTACAACTTCTAAGCACTACTACACCGGCAATACAAAACGCAGACATCGGTCTGCGTTTTGCGTTGTGGCGACGAAACTAATGGCGACCCCCATAGACAACGCACCACTGAGAGACGTTACTTCCACAAGAAAACGAAACACCCTACAGACACAAAATTCATCACGTCGAATATTCACCCGACCGTATTAGCGAGCAGGGAATCTTTTGACGATGCGACTTATCCCAAGAAATTGTCGTAGAGATATCAGCCTTCACACTATTGAAAGTCCATTCTTTGCCGTGAGCAAAGTCAGAAACGCGCTTGCCTGTTCCCAAAAACTGACGGGGCTGGACGATCTGATTAAGGATTGCAACTCCAGTCTGCGCGACTGCCGGCACCCTGATCACACCCGTCGCATCCTTGCAGCCGTGGCGAACGGAGATTGGTTGTTGGTGACAGATCGGCCCTTCAGTCCGCTCAGCAACGATACGCTCGGTAAGTATTCGCACATTACTCGTAAGCGCTCGACATGGAGCGTTGACCCTCCCCGCTCTCCCGAGCCCGAAGCCCCTCCCCTCCCGCCTCGATCCACTCTCAATACAAAGCCGCAAGAACCCGGTTTTTATGTGGTCCCCAAAAGCACCAGCGCTGAGGAACTGCGAACCCAGTTGTTCTCAGCCTACAGCCCGACAGTCTTCCAGAAGTTCAAGGAACTCAACCCAAATCTTGACCAGGTGAAAGCCGGTCAATTGATTGTGCTGAGCGACCCGGGCAACCGGCAATGCACCCGCGAAGATGCCACATTGATGAGCGCTGCGGAGCAGGTCAACCAGGTGCTGGCCTCGTTGACGCCCGAGGATAGGGTTGCTCAATACATCCCCCGTGGCGAGCGAGCTTGCTCGCGCCGGGCTGCTGAGCAGCCCCAAAAACTATCGTCGAGTTCGTTCTGAAAGACCGCAGTCGCTTTGTTGGGTGCGCTTCGCGCACCAGC
>NZ_JBYTBK010000064.1:0-17994 GCF_058789115.1 Pseudomonas sp. FW300-N1A1
CCGAGCAGGAACTGCATTTGCCCGCCTTCCAGCCAGGCCGGTGGGGTCAGCAGGAAGTCGCGGTATTGCTCGCTCGGATCATGGGGCGCAACCCACGGGGCGAAAATGGCGCAGAAAATCACCAGCAGCATGAACATCAGGCCGGCGACGGCGCCCTTGTTCTTGGAGAACGCTTGCCAGAATTCTTTGTACGGCGACGGGTACAGCAGGCTCTGATCCACGACAGGCGTGGCGGTGGCTACTGAGGATGTTGGAGTGCTCATGGGTATTGACCTCAGCGCTGATGACGGATGCGTGGGTTGGCAAAGCCGTAGAGGATATCCACCACGAAGTTGACCAGAATCACCAGGCAGGCGATTAACAGGATGCCGTTTTGTACGACCGGATAGTCCCGGGCGCCAATGGCTTCGATCAGCCATTTGCCGATGCCGGGCCAGGAGAAGATGGTTTCGGTCAGGACCGCACCGGCCAGCAGGGTGCCGACTTGCAGGCCGACCACGGTCAGTACCGGAATCAGCGCGTTACGCAGGCCGTGCACGAACACCACGCGCGACGGCGACAGGCCTTTGGCGCGGGCGGTACGGATATAGTCTTCACGCAGCACTTCGAGCATCGACGAACGGGTCATCCGCGCAATCACCGCCAGCGGAATGGTGCCGAGCACGATAGCCGGCAGGATCAGGTGATGCAGGGCATCGAGGAACGCGCCGACGTCATCGGCCAGCAGCGTATCGATCAGCATGAAGCCGGTGCGCGGCTCGATGTCGTACAGCAGGTCGATCCGCCCGGATACCGGGGTCCAGCCCAGGCTTACCGAGAAGAACATGATCAGGATCAGGCCCCACCAGAAGATCGGCATCGAGTATCCCGCCAGGGAGATGCCCATCACGCCATGGTCGAACAGGGACCCTCGCTTGAGTGCCGCGATCACCCCGGCCAGAAGACCCAGGATGCCGGCGAACAACAGGGCGGCCATGGACAGTTCCAGGGTCGCGGGGAATAGGGAGGTGAATTCGGTCCAGACGCTTTCACGGGTACGCAGGGATTCCCCGAGGTCGCCATGGGCCAGCTTGCCGATGTAGTCCAGGTATTGGGCATACAGGGGTTTGTTCAGACCTAGGCGTTCCATTGCCTGAGCATGCATTTCGGGATCGACCCGACGTTCGCCCATCATGACTTCTACGGGGTCGCCAGGGATCATGCGAATCAACGCGAAAGTCAGCAAGGTGATGCCGAAGAACGTGGGGATCAGTAACCCCAGTCGGCGGGTAATAAAACTCAGCATTTGGGCTTATCACTCGTTATTATTTTTGTAATGCCGGTCAGCGTGCTAGCCGTTCACAGCAGTTTAGGCCGCGTGGGTAAAGGCTCCGGCTCGACGTTTCCCGGTGTGGCGCTTATTTTTTTTCGTTGTGGCAGGTGAGAAAGTCCTCGCCGGTCTGGCGCCGGCTCGAGGAAGGCGAAGGGGGCCGCTTGGCCGGCCCCTGTCGCTCACTGTTCGTTGTGGACGCCGTAGAAACTGCTGAGTCCGAAGGGGCTGATCTGGAAGTCCTTCACACTGACGCGCATCGGCTGGTAGACCGTGGAGTGGGCGATCGGGGTGATCGGCACCTGCGCTTTCAGGACATGCTGCGCTTCTTTGTAGAGCGCAGTGCGCTTTTCCACATCGGCGGTGGCCTCGGCGGCGTTCACCAGTTTGTCGTAGCCATCATCGCACCACTTGGAGAAGTTGTTGCCGTTGACCGCGTTGCAGCTGTAGAGGGTGCCGAGCCAGTTGTCCGGGTCACCGTTGTCGCCAGTGAAGCCGATCAGCATGGCGTCGTGCTCGCTGGCGTGGGCGCGCTTGATGTACTCGCCCCATTCGTAGCTGACGATGTTGGCCTTGATGCCGATTTTGGCCCAGTCGGCCTGGAGCATTTCGGCCATCAGCTTGGCGTTGGGGTTGTAGGGGCGCTGCACCGGCATGGCCCAGAGGGTGATTTCTGTGCCTTCTTTCACGCCTGCAGCCTTCAGCAGCTCCTTGGCCTTCTGCGGGTTGTAGCCGGCGTCCTTGATGGTCTCGTCGTAGGACCACTGGGTCGGCGGCAGGCCGTTGACGGCCAATTGGCCGGCGCCCTGGTAAACGGCGTCGATGATGGCTTTCTTGTTTACCGCCATGTCTAGCGCCTGGCGTACTTCGAGCTTGTCGAACGGCTTGCGGGTGAAGTTGTAGGCGATGTAGCCAAGGTTGAAGCCTGGTTGACTAGGCATCTTGATGTTCTTGTCTTCCTGCAGCGGCTTGATATCGGCCGGGCGCGGGAAGGCGGTGATCTGGCATTCGTTCTTTTTCAGCTTTTGCATGCGCACCGAGGCGTCGGTGGTGATGGCGAAGATCAGATTGTCGATCTTCACGTCTTCAGGCTTCCAGTAATCCTTGTTGCCCTTGAAGCGAATCTGGGCGTCTTTCTGGTACTTGCTGAACACGAACGGGCCAGTGCCGATCGGCTTCTGGTTGATGTCCTGGGCCTTGCCTTCCTTGAGCAACTGGTTGGTGTATTCGGCCGACTGGATCGAGGCGAAGCTCATGGCCAGGTTCTGGATGAAGGCTGCGTCGACACCCTTGAGGGTGAACTTGACGGTATGGTCGTCGACTTTTTCGACCTTGGTGATGTTTTCGTTCATCCCCATGTCGGTGAAGTAGGGGAATTCAGTGGGGTAGGCCTTGCGGAACGGCATGTCCTTGTCGAGCATGCGATTGAAGGTGAACAGCACGTCGTCGGCGTTGAAGTCGCGGGTCGGCTTGAAGTAGTCGGTGGTGTGGAACTTGACCCCGTCACGCAGGTGGAAGGTGTAGGTCAGGCCATCGGGAGAAACGTCCCAGCTGGTTGCCAGGCCCGGGATGACCTTGGTGCCGCCACGTTCGAACTGCGAGAGACGGTTGAATACGGTCTCGGCTGAGGCGTCGAAGTCGGTCCCCGTGGTGTATTGGCCTGGGTCGAAGCCAGCTGGGCTGCCTTCGGAGCAGAACACCAGGTTGCTGGCGGCGTGGGTGAAGCCGGAACCGAGGATCAGGCTGGCGGCGATCATGGTCTTGAGTGTGGCTTTTTTGCGCATGCGAACCTCATTGTTGTTATTTTTGAGGGCGGCAGATCAAGTAGTCCATTCCTGGGGGGATGCACCTGACCCTGCGGCTTTACGGGCTGGAGGCTGCCTGTCATTTGCGAATAGGCAGCCGAAGGCCGACGTCCTGGCTCGGGCGGTAGCGCTGAAGGGGGGAGGGATGCTCGCGCCGCCACCGGCCGAGGAAAAACTTAAGTGATTCTAAAATTAATTACAACTTAAATTCAGTGATACTTACTTTTTGATGGCGGTCGGTCAGGCCGTGGGGTGATCGTCGAGCAGGCCCCCCATGGTGGTGACGACCAGCACTTCGGCAACTTCGTTGCCAGAGTTAGCGATGGAATGCTGTTTGGTGGAGTCGAAATGCACCGATCCCCCCGGGCCGAGCGGGTAGGTGTGGCCTTCGATGGTGTAGACGATTTGCCCGGAGAGCACATAGGTAAACTCTGCGCCTTCGTGGGAGATGAGCTCGGACTGGTAGCCCACCGCCATGGTCATTTTCATCGCATTGATCAGGTTGCCGGGGAAGTTGCTGGACAGGCGCTCGTAGACCAGCGGCTGGCTACCGATGGAGTACCGCACGCGCTGGCCCTGGTGGGAGTCGGGCTGGGGCTGGGCGGGTTGGTCGAACAGGGTATTGAGCGGAATGCCCAAGGCATTTGCGATTCTCGCCAGCGAGGAGATGGACACGCCAGTGAGGTTACGCTCCGCCTGGGACAGGAAGCTGGCTGTGAGGCCTGTTTCAGTGGCGACTTGGTTCAGGGTCTTGTTGGCGGCGCGGCGGTGGCGGCGCAGCCGTTCCCCGATCTGTTCTGCGGTCATTGGCGTGGCTCGTGTTCTGAAAGGCGCCAGTATAGCGGGCAGGGCATTGCCGAAAAGGCTTTTCGCCTGATTGAAATTAAGTCGCACTGAAAATACGTATTGACGCAATTTTAAGTCAGGCTTAAATTTCACGCACTGCAACATAATTCGGGAGAACGAGATGACAGTGGGTGTAGGTGGCAAAACTCCGGAACAGGCGCTGACCGGCCTGGCGAAGATGACCGCGGGCATGCAGCCCATCGGCCTCGACGAATACCAGTCACGCATTGCCAAGGCCCAGGGCCTGATGCGAGAGCAGGGCATCGCCGCCCTCTACCTGAACGCTGGCAGCAACCTGTACTACTTCACCGGGGTGAAGTGGAGCCCGAGCGAACGCATGGTCGGCGCCGTGCTGCCCGCCGACGGCCCGCTGGCCTATATCGCCCCGGCCTTCGAAGAGGGCACCATCCGCGACTTCCGCGAGGTGGATGGGGTTATCCATGGTTGGCATGAGCACGAGAGTCCCTACCGCCTGCTGCTCGACATGCTCGCTGGAATGGGCATCGCCGCCGACGCAGTGGTGGGGCTGTGCCCGTCCCTGGCGTTCTTCATGTTCGACGCAATCCGCCGCCTCGGATCGGGTTTCGAGTTCGTAGACGCTTCTTGCGTGATAAACCTGTGTCGCTATCACAAGTCCGCTACAGAATTGGCGCTGATGCAGCGCGCCAAAGACATGACCTTGGAAGTGCACAAGGCTGCCGCCAGCATCCTGCGCGCAGGCATCAGCACCACCGAGGTTGCCGAGTTCATCCGCGAGGCGCACCGCAAGGTGGGCGCGCCGGGTTCAACCTTCTGCATCGTGCTGTTCGGCGAGGCCAGCGCCTTCCCCCATGGGGTGAAGCACGCGCAGGTACTCAAGGACGGCGACATGGTGCTGATCGACACGGGCTGCCTGCTCCACGGCTACCAGTCGGATATCACTCGCAGTTACGTGTTCGGCACCCCGAGCGACCGCCAGCGCGCCATGTGGAACCTGGAAAAGACCGCCCAGCAGGCCGCCTTCGACGCCGCGCGCCTGGGCGAACCCTGCCGGGTGGTGGATGCCGCCGCGCGGCTTAGCCTGGAAGCCGCCGGTCTCGGCCCTGACTACCAGTTACCCGGCTTGCCGCACCGCACCGGACATGGCATCGGCCTGGACATACACGAAGGGCCCTACCTGGTGCGTGATGACCAGACGCCGCTGGCCGAGGGCATGTGCTTCTCCAATGAGCCGATGATTTGCGTGCCGGGCGAGTTCGGCATTCGCCTGGAGGATCATTTCTACATGACCGCCACTGGCCCGCGCTGGTTTACCCAGCCGAGCCATTCCGTAGACGACCCGTTCGGGTTGGAGGCCTGAGGGCAGGCTTGTGACCCGGCGCGGACAGCACCTTCGCGTGGGCGCCGTTCGCTCTGGATATAGCGCTCATAGACCTCATACAACTGTGCAGAGATACCTACGGTCCGTCCGTGCGTTTTCAGCGCAGGCTCTTCAGCGCGCGGGTCACCTGGGTCATGTTCGCGGTCATTGATGCTGACAATGGCTCTCAAAGCGTCGTTCAATGACGTCGGCGACATCTGGAAATACAACCTCGATGTTAGCCAGGGTGGTTGAGTTTTGGCGGGCGCGCGGAATGTATCGGGTGACGCACCAGGAAAGGTATTTCTTCAGCAAACGCAGGTACTGGTCACGGGTACGCGGATCGATCTGCGGAAAAAGTGCCGTTTCAGCTTTGCCGATTCGGGCGACCAGGTTGTCGGCTTGACGGCTGCTTTGGAGCCAAATGGCGTAGCCGTCCAGTAAAGCCAGAATCGCGTTAAAGTGGCAGGCCAAGATGGTCTCTTCGATATCCAGACCTCGAGTTTTGGCATAGGTGTAGAAAGCCTGGATTGCGCGCAGATGTGCCGCAGCCGTGTTGTAAGCGCGGTACCTTAGCTTGAGTTGAACGTAGATGAACGGGACAAGCATGGGCAGCGGCGCCGCATCTCCGGTCTGCACGAGCAGCGGTACTCGCTGACCTGAAGAGAAACGGCACTGAATCAGTTTCATCGGCAGCCACCTCATTCAATGACTCGCCATGAACACGAAGGACATGGCCCATTGAGAGAGTGGACGTCAGAAACGTATCTGTCGAATCAGTGGCTTAGGCAGCTCATGAACATCTATGACATGACCTGTCGTTTAACTTATGGGCGATGTCATATGTTCATAAGTCGCTCGTGGGTCTACCACTGCTGGCTAAATGCTCCTGAAATGAATGCGACGGTTCATCGATTTATGTTCATAGACTTCGTTTTCCCCGCCCGTCTTAGCCTCGCCGCCCCGACCTCTGACTACTCAACATGCCTGCAAAAATCTGAAGGCCGGTAAAAACGTTTTTCCGTTATGTCTTGGCTTGGAACGTCTTGCCTCGTGAGAACACATCCAGCAAGGAGGTAAGTATGCCCTCCAGAAAAAGCGCTTTAAGGAAGCTACAGCGCGTTCGTCGCATTCCGAGATGGCGGTGCGCTATCATCCGCAATACTTGTATAAATACGTATCGCGTTGACTGTAGATTTTAAGTAATGACCA
The DNA here is from genome assembly GCF_058789115.1 of Pseudomonas sp. FW300-N1A1. Lineage (NCBI taxonomy): Bacteria > Pseudomonadati > Pseudomonadota > Gammaproteobacteria > Pseudomonadales > Pseudomonadaceae > Pseudomonas > Pseudomonas sp. FW300-N1A1. The sequence goes on from NZ_JBYTBK010000064.1 coordinate 6,512, forward strand.
TTTTTGGCGGTTCCCCCGGACAGCCTTTCAGCGGCATAGGAGACAGGGATGTTCCGTCGTTTAGCTCAGGTGTTTTCTTCGAAGTGCGAGTACGTCAGCTCGCTCGTGAATCATGCAATGGGACAGTACAAACGCTACAGAAAAGCTGCCGACAAAGCCGTGGCCGCCGCACGTGAATACTTGGCTGTGCCCAGCGGTAAAAATGTCTTCGAGCCGCTCACGCCTGTACTTTTGGAGGTGGATCGGTCACATCGTTACGAGAGTGAGCTGCTGAGCGCACTGAGTAACGACCAGATTCGCAATATCGCGATTACTGGGGAGTATGGCGCCGGCAAGAGCAGCGTTATCCGTACGTTTGTCGATCGTCACCCTGAACTCACCTATGCATTTGTATCGCTGGCAGCCTTCGGCAAAGACCTGAACAAGGGCGGGGCAGAAAAGGTGACTTCGTCTGATGCTCCAGTCACTCCCCCTGATTCCAGTTCAAACACCCCAGATCCCAAAGGTGCAGAGAAAAAAACCGATTTGGATATTTTGACGCGTATCGAGGAAACCATCGTTCAGCAACTGCTGTACGCGGTGCCGTCAGATGAACTACCGAAAAGCCGATTGAAGCGAATTATCCAGGCGTCTTCGTCCAGCATCTGGGTGCGTACAATTTTCTACGTTCTGATGATCGTAAGCGTACTGAGACTTTACGTTCCAACAGTCGAGAAGCTACCGAAAATCGACCCGGCTTGGTTGGTCGAATGGCTTCTATGGATCCCGGGGTGGTCAGTTGTTCTGGTGCTGGGGGTTGGTGGCATCTACATGTTGTTCTCGGCGTTGAAGCTGCTTTCCCTGTTCAGCATTGACGGCTTCACGATCAAGGGCGGAAAACTGGAAACGACTCACCACGGCTCCGTGTTGCACAAAAATGTTGATGAAATCGTCTACTGCTTTGAACGCAGCAAAATCGACATCGTGGTGATCGAGGATCTCGACAGATTTGGTATTCATGACGTCTTCACACGGCTGCGGGAAATCAATTTCATCATCAAGCAGTCCCCGCAAATCAAACGACCGGTTTACTTCATCTATGCGCTTCGGGATGAGCTGTTCGCCGTCGGTGAGAAAACGAAATTTTTCGACCTGATCATTCCGATAATCCCCGTGGTCAACTCCGAGAACTCTCGCGAGCAAATGTTCAAGATGCTTCGTGAGCGACAGTTCAATGGTGCAGCGCTGGACACTGGGCTTAATGAATCGTTGGTCGAAACCGTTTGTTACCTCATCGATGACATGCGGTTGATCAAGAATATCGTCAACGAATTCGACATGTTCTCCAGCATTCTCAGCGGTGGCTCCGGCCTGAAGCTTGATCCGAACAAGCTGTTTTCAATTATCGCGATTCGCAATCTGCATCCTGCTGAATACGCTGACCTAGTTAGGCGACGTGGGGCCATTTACGAGACCATCCAAGGTTTCAGTGAGTGGCGATTCCAGCAGTCCAAGCAGTCTGAAGATGCCTACCAGGCGTTGCGGGAGAAGCGGGAAAAGCGGGTACAGGAAATCGCTGAGAGTGTGGCAGAGCTGCGGGCGTACGTTTGGTTTGAGCTTAAGAATGCTTCAAAATTACCAGGTGCGAACTATGTCCAGGTGGTACAGGGCAACATGTTTTCGATGATCGATTTTGTTACTGATCAAGTTTTTGACGGGATTGTCAATCAATCGACTCGATTGCAGATGATCCATACCGACGTGCAAAGGCGGGTGTTGCAGACGTCAGAGACTGTGGGCGCTAAGGAGCTTCTAGCGTCGACGTCATACCAGAAAAGGTATGACCTGCTCCAGAGAACGCTTGTTGATATTGATGATGAAATGGCCGAACACCGAATCGAGGCAGGCCGAATTAATCACCAAACCTTCCGGGCCGCTGCCAAAAAAACCTACGGCGATGTCATCACTCAAAAACTGAACGGCTTGGACGTTGTCATCTACCTGATGCGCCACGGATACTTCGACACCGATTACACAGACTACTTCGGCTACTTCTACGAAGGATCCCTCACATCCGAGGACAAAAACCTGATTCTGGAACTGAGACGTGGTGTCTCCGTGGACGTCACGACTGTGATCAGTGCCCCGAAAAAGGCCGTGGAAAAGCTGGATACTGATGATCTTAGCGATGGCAGGGGCATCATTGTCGCGCTGATCGAGCACCTTTCTAGCTGTCCATACAACGATTCCGGCATGAGTCATGAGAGCAGTAAGCTCACGACTATTCTTAGGAGTGGACTTGATGGGCACCTGGACAGAATGGCGCAAGCGACCGAAATTTTGATATCGATCGCGACATCGCCAAAGTTCATTCAGGCTGTTTATGTTCTGGAGCCTGGGTTGTTCCAATCGTTGTTGAATGCTGAGCGATTCGAGCCAGCGGTATTGAGGCAAGCACTGATCACTGCGGTCATGGATGGATTGGAGGCTGCACAGCTCCGTAAGCTTGATTCCATGCCTGACAAGAGTATTTATGATGCCATTGCGAGTCTCGAAGACGTCTCGCGCTTGATGCCTGGACTCGAAGCAGGGGGTAAAGGCTGGCCTTGGCTGAAAGAACTACCGATGCGCTTCTCAGCGTTAAATGACGGCATCGTCCTGGACGACCTCAAGAAGCTGATCAAGTGGGGTTGCGTTAAGGTAAATCTGAACATGCTCACGCTGATTTGCCAAAAAGCCGAATTTACTCATGCAAGCAAAGCTGATCACAGTGGAAGCATCATTTCCTATCGTCGACTGCAAGCGCTGGAGATTGAGGACCTAAATGAACTCCTGCTTGAGTCGCCAGAGGAATTTACGACCACGCTTCTAGCTCAAGTTGGCACGCTGGACGAGTCCACGGCCTCCTTTAACGAACTGCTACAGGCCATTTTGCAAGAGTCGGATGATTCAGATGCTGTAGCTCAATTGTTTGATCGAACGACATGCACCTTCGACCGACTTGAAGACACAACCCCATCGTTGTGGTCGAAGATGCTGTTGTCTGATCGGGTGAAATTGAAGGCTATTGCAGTGTGGAAATTCTTCGAAGGCATACGCGTTCCGGGTTTAGGGCAAACCTCGGACATGGAGGCTTTCACAAGCTTTATCCAGCGCCATGCTAAGGAGCTAGGAGATGATCTCTGGGACTTCGATACCCCCATGCATCAAGAGCTGCAGAAGTACCTTCTCGTCACAACAGAGCTATCTAACGAAACACTTGAAGTGCTCTTCACGAACGTCGTCTTGAGCGATCCCGGGATTCTTAAGGGACTGCAATCCAGGGAACGCTGGGAGATGCTCGCAAGTGCGTCGTTTCTGGCGTACAGCCCTGAAATCCGCGAGAGCATCAGGACATTCAGTGCAAATCTGGAAGCTCCGTATCTCGCAGCACACTGGGTACAGGCACGCGACCAAATTGATCTATCCCAAATGTCGATCGACATGGCGTTGCCACTCAGTAAAAGCGGTGCGCTTGAGCTGAATGAAAAAATCCAAATGTGGACGGCGTTACCGATTGAAGCCTTCGACACCAACAACGAGGCCATCAAAGAGGTCGCTGAAACCTGCCGCGTCGCTAATCGACACTCGGCAAGCTTCCCGCCGACGTTTATCCCCGCACTCAAGAAGTTCGCAAGTGGGGAGGGGCTGACCTCTGCTCAGCGCTCTGAAGTGCTGATCCAATGCTTGCCATTGTGCAGCTGGGCTGAAGCAGCCTCCGTCCTTGGCATGCTGAGCGAGAGCGGCTTCACAAAGCTTTCACCACATGTCAAAAAAATTGAAGTGCCACACACCGATCTCAACATGATGCTGGTCAACGCTCTTCAAACAAGAGGTTTTGTCCAGACTGTAACGGAGAAGGACGCTGTCATCAGCGCGACTGCTAAGCCTAAAGGCATGATCTGATCTACTGGCACGAGTTTCAAAAACTGTTCACGCGATCAGCTGATACAAAGCCCGTATCACTCACTAATCTTTCTCGTACTGTATTTGCAAACAGACCTCTTCATTTTCTACCCGTTCGCAGGACTCGAAATTTTTATCCTTGAAATCCGACAGACCATAGATAAGAAAATGCTCGTCAGGCATCAGCAACGGTGCTCGTACATAATATTTTTCTTTGCCAGCTTCGTCGGAAAGCGGAATGACGAGTTGGTACTGAAAATTTCCGTAGCGAAATATCAACTGGTACTCAAATACATTATCTCTGCAGTGCTCTTTTGCACGAGCGACAATGCACCGAATCTGATCGGGATTTGTGGGACCGTTGATGATCCACTCCATGATTGGCCCGAAGCCGCCAAAGCCCGGCCTGTGATCTTTTTCGAGCAGCCATCTCTTGAGGTCAATGAACCTGGAATGATCCTCTGACGGCATAACAGCCAGGGCTATTTTTATTAGCGACTTCTGAATAGCCGTTGGATAGTACGGCTGCCGTTTAGTGGGCAGCTTCAACTGGTTTTTTCCCTCTACCTTCAGGTCTTCGTAATCAAGATCGCCGTGTGCCCAAATCTCCAACTGAGATGGCCCCGTTGCTGCTACCCGCAAATCCTTGTCCTTGTAGACTGGAATCCCATTACGACCTCTCGTCCGTTGAAGCGGGCGAAAGGGATATGTGTAATTGGCAAAACTGTTTTCAAAATGATCGCCAAAATGGTGGTTGCAGCGGTCGCATTCCAGCAGGTCGATGACTGTTTTGTTGCCCAGAAATATGGGGATCGCGTGCGACTGCTCCTTGAAGGTCGTCCGGGTGGAGTCGTCACCGCAGTATCGACAAATCCTGGGTTCGCCCTCACCCAAGAGGATTTTTTTCTGCACGGCAGACTCAATGTCCACAGACAGCACTTGGTAGCGCTCTGTAAACGCCTTGTTCTGTACGTCGTTCCACCGAAGAAATTTTTCTAACATGTCGAGCGCCTCCTGTTTTCACCCGGACTTTCGGGTCGTGTTGTTCTCCGTCACCATGACGTTGCTCAACGTAGGCTCTCAATCAAAGGGCTAGTCATCTGTTTGATGGAAGGAATCGAGGTGCCGATCTGATGCGACCCGATTTCGTCTCCCTGCTTTCGAATGTGAATAGAAATGCTACGGTCATCTTCAACCTTGGCAAAGGCTACCAATCCGTTCTCTAAAGGATGAATTCGCACATCGTTCTCTCCTCCCGGATAATTAACTGCCAGTTGAAAATCGCTTAGAACTGCTACCACCTTTACTACTGTATGTACCCATGAACGATGCTGGCCCGACATGTATGAGCTGCCGCTCACCAGTACAACCACCATCATCAACGAACCAAACGAATGGAGCATTGCAGTCGGGGAGGGTCTGGGAATTTTATTTTTCAGGCCCACTATTTCCAATACGGGGTTGAGCATCTGTATCGAATTAAGCGTCACCATCTGAATGAGTCCGACTATGCTCATCACGATCGCAAAGAAAAGGAGCGCTATGGACGCAACTGTCATCAATGCCGGGATGTAGAAGGCGACGATGAGAAAACCGACTGTTACGTCAAAGCTTTGTGGAGGTAAACCCAAGGACTCGGAAACAAGCGACCGAGCCATCACAGTGGCTACCAGAAGGACTACAAAATGAAGAAGGGCCACGGCGATTTTCCCCAGCGTACTTTCCCATGCTGCGCTGACCCATTGAACAGCTGGCATACACCACGAAATGAAACCTCCTATAACTCCGATCGATCCAATTATTACAGCAATATCCATCGCAAGGGCGCCGAGCCAGTGTGACAGCACCATTCCGAGCAAGAAGGTCGCCATGGAAAAAATATAAAAGAGATTAGACGCGGATATTTCGTTGTATTTGCGTTGAATCCAGTCCTGCATGATACCGGTTACTCGCTCTTTGAAATCCGCACGAAGGTTGCTGGTTGAGGGGCGTGCGTGGCTCGCCTCGAACATTTGAAGAACCATTATTGCTTATTGGGATCGGCTAGCGGTCTAAGAGCACTTGTCCGGCCTATTATCGGCGGGATGGAAACTTGTGATGGTCGGAGCTATCTGGCAATCGTATTGCCATTACTGCCCTGGCTCAACATCCTTGGAGGATGACCAGCAGACACCCAAGCAGTTTAAAGCAGAGTTGACAAAGATTGAGAAACAACTGGCCTGACGTCTATGGCAGTCGCCAGTTTCGCCAACGGCTCTGGCGTTACCGCATGTGCCAAAGCATGAGCCGTCGTGGAAACTGTTGGGATTATGCGCCAATGAAGCGTGTGTTTCGCAGCTTGAAAACTGAATGGATACCAACCGTGGGCTACATTTCGATCAACTCGCAAATGCTGACCTCCACTAAGCATCGCAATCTTGTCGCCTCACTTCCTGTTAATCGGATCCTCACAGAAACCGATGGCCCGTTCGTGCAATGTGAGGGTAGGCCGACCAGGCCCGCTACCGATATCCCGAAAACTGTACAAGCGCTGGCAATTCTTCGAGAGCAATCGTCAGAGCAAGCAGCTGCGCAAATCATCAGTAATCTGCGTGATTTAGTGCGTACCTAATGTCTCAGGTGTGAATGCCTTCCAGGTCAACGAGCTGGTCTTCAGGGATGCTGGCTTCACTCCTGACTAGCATCTTTGACTGCCCCCACCAGAGTATCGACATACCTTGGCTGGTCATTAGTGCGAGTTCGAATGGCAACCTGAGTCGGGCCCTCGAACACGTAGGCCGGAAAAGAGGAGGAGGGTGAAACGTGTTCTTGATCGGCTGATTTGGTCACGGCGTACCTCCTTAACTGTCAAGTCGGCTCCAGGCTGCCGAGGCACGCTGGGCATTGTGGAGGTTGGCCGACTCGGCTAGATAACGACTTGCATAACGGCGTGGCATCGTCGAAGTGTCAGACCAACCGCAGACTCGTCGGAGTTCGTCCGTGGCCCGCTCCAGGTCATGCCCACGCTTCTCGACCAGGCAAGCCAAAAACCGGTCGGCAAAGGTGTGGCGAAAGTCATGCGCGGAAAGTGTAGGCAACAACCCCGGATGAGCCAGTTCAATGGTCAGAAACAGCCGATCAAGGACGTTAGACAATGCGCGGATCGACAGTGGACGGCCTTGGTCAGAGATGAACAAATAGCGGTACAGCAATTTCATTGGTTTTCCGTTACGCAGAGGGCGCCGTTCGCCCTGGATATAGTGCTCGTAGACCACATACAACTGCGCGGAGATACCTACCGTCCGTCCCTGTGTTTTCAGCGCAGGCTCTTCAGCGCGCGGGTCACCTGGGTCATGTTCGCGGTCATTGATGCTGACATAGGCATGCTGAGAACCCTGATTGATATCCGTGGTGTAGAGCTTCAGAAGCTCTACACCACGGATACCGGTCTCCAGCAGCAACTCAATCATTAGCCAATTGCGCAACTGCAATCGTTCCGGAAACGGATTCTCCGCAGCGCCCGGGCGAATCAGTGTGCGAATTATCTGGAGTTGCGTAACTGTCAGGCTGCGGTAACGAGCGTGGTCGGGACGAACATTGATGATATGGCTCTCAAAGCGTCGTTCAATGACGTCGGCGACATCTGGAAATACAACCTCGATGTTAGCCAGGGTGGTTGAGTTTTGGCGGGCGCGCGGAATGTATCGGGTGACGCACCAGGAAAGGTATTTCTTCAGCAAACGCAGGTACTGGTCACGGGTACGCGGATCGATCTGCGGAAAAAGTGCCGTTTCAGCTTTGCCGATTCGGGCGACCAGGTTGTCGGCTTGACGGCTGCTTTGGAGCCAAATGGCGTAGCCGTCCAGTAAAGCCAGAATCGCGTTAAAGTGGCAGGCCAAGATGGTCTCTTCGATATCCAGACCTCGAGTTTTGGCATAGGTGTAGAAAGCCTGGATCGCACGCAGATGTGCCGCAGTAGTGTTGCAAGCGCGGTACCTTAGCTTGAGCTGGACGTAGATGAACGGGACGAGTTTCCGCAACGGCGCCGCATCTCCAGTCTGCACGAGCAGCAGTACACGCTGACCAGAAGAGTAACGATACTGAGTCAGCTTCATCGGCAGCCACTTCATTCAATGTCTCACCATGATCACGCAGTACATGGCCCGTCGAGAGAGTGGACGTCAGAGCCGGGTTTGTCGAATCAGTGGCTTAAGCTGCTCATGAACATATCCGACGTAGCACATGATTTAACATAATATACATTATGCGAACCTTCGTATTGGAGTGTCAGGGTCAGTGGAGGTCAGATTTCAAGCCTGGAAATCCCTCTCTTGGCCAATCCTTGTTCTGACGCCATCGACCTCGAACATTTCACTCATTCTGTGCGGATCACTGAATGTTTGCTTTGCGGCATAATCACAGTCTTTGCACTGCACACGCCACAATGGAATGACAAATGACAAGAGCATTTGAACATCGCGACATGGAACGTATTCTGGAAATCTGGCTGAGTGCGTCGATCAAGGCCCATGACTTTATCGATGCGTCTTACTGGCAATCCCATACAGAGACGATGCGTGACGTTTACATCCCGGCATCAGAGACCTATGTCATTGAGGACCCATCCGGGGTTCTGGGGTTTTGTTCTTTGCTGGGCAATCAACTGGCTGCGCTGTTTGTTGATCCCGGCCATCAAGGTAAAGGCCTGGGCAAGCAGTTGCTCGAGCACGCGAAAAAGCTTCGTGACGAGTTGACCCTGGCGGTTTACAAGGAAAACACGCCCAGTTTCGCCTTTTACCAGTCGCAAGGCTTTGAGGTGATCAAGGAGCAAGTTGATGATCAAACGGGCCATGGCGAGTATCTGATGGCGTACAAGGCTTGATCTTCCCGCAGCCCTTGCTGACGGCTATCAACACCCTGTATTTGCCCGCCGCATTGCAATGCTCGGCCGACTATTCAGCGGATATTGAAGCCCGAGAATATGGCGGGTTCCGCTTCACGCTTGATGATCGCCAGATAGTCTTTCGGGTTGCCAAAATCACGCCGACAAAGGTCGGTCAGTTCGTCACTCTGTGGAAACGAGCCTGTGCAGACGGCGTGATTGCACCGCTGGACAGCGCGGTTGGCATCGATTTTGTGGTAGTTCATGTGACAGACGAAGGACAAAGTGGCCAGTTCATTTTTGATCGTGAAACCTTGCTCTCCCTAGGTGTCATGTCCAGAAGTGGTGTCGGCGGCAAGCGTGCACTGCGTGTTTACCCACCCTGGAGTAAGCCTTCAGCCCGGCAGGCATGGCAAACTCAAAGGTGGCAAGTCGAGTATTTTGTGCCTGTTACCCCCTTTGAACTGACCTCTACAGTGCGTGTTCGCGCCCTTTTCCACTGTATGCCGTGACAGCCTTTCTTATAATCTCTAGATATAACTCAACTAAATAGTCATTTAGTTGAGTTATGCTTGGGACGTTCAGCAGGAACTAGAGACCGTCGTTGCACCAATCACATTCGATGAATGCAGAACTCGCGTCTCCTGGGGACAGCCATGACTACTTGATCTAGCGGCGCTGCCCCCCCCTCGATGGCCGGCGTAATTGAAGCCGTGACCGGATCATGGGGTGCACTGCTGCTCAACGCCGGTTTGATCATTTCAGTAGGCAGCGCCCTGCTCGCCTGGACACTGCTGGCGGCGGAGAAACCAGGGCCTTCGCTCTATTCTTTCAGGGTGGACTGGATGTGGTCCGGACACGAATATCTCGACGATAAAAGAAAGGCTTGTGCTTAGTTTTCGCATTTTACCTCCGGTGGCAGGATAGTGTTGCCTCTGCAATTTTTCCTAAAAAAGCAGATCGGGCCAGAAATAGACAGTTTCGTGCGGTACTACTCAGAATGCAAAGCTGCATTGCATCATGATTCTGCTTTCGTCGCTCAACCTATCGATGGTCGCTGTATTGGCAATCAGATAATGGGGCATACTCCTGAGGCAGGATCAAATCCATCTGACTGATATCGACCATCACCTCGGGCGCTTGGGTCCTTTTCAGCTGTTCTTCAGCCGCCTCAAGCCGCACATGATTCGCCCCACTGACGTGGAAATGGATTTGCCCCAGTTCGATGGGTGTTGCCCCGCTACTGGTCTTATACCAGCCTTCTATGGTCAAGATATTCATGGGCATTGCGCCTGAGATGAACGCCCCAACATTGATCGGGGCGTACGCTGGGCTAGCGCTTGATGAGCGAAATCTTGGAGCCCTCAATGCTGATACCCGCCATCAATCCTTGCTGATCAAAGACAAACGCATAAGCATCCTGTTGCAACGACGAACTCGATAAATTTTTCGCTACACCCTGATCGACAACCACGACAGTGGGCCCTACACCGACCTCCCAGCCCTTCGTATCACGCACATACTGAAGGGCTTTGTCGGTCATCAAGAACACTGCATAAGCGTAGGATTGCGCACCTGCCTGCAGCCCCCAGGAGCCAGTCACAGAGTTGTAGTAGCCGTCTACTTTAGAACCTATCAACAACTCACCCTCACCATAACTACCACCAAACACCAGGCCCGCCTTAACGATGTTAGGGAATACGAGCACAGCCTTGGCGGTGCGCGACATGGTTTCGGCCAATGGGTGTGCCTTGTAGAGCATCTGTAAGGCCTGTTGGGAGTCTTTGTCTAGGTCAGCGGCCGTTGCAGCACTAGCGTTGTTAATGAGCCCTGCTGATGCCAATGACAAAACGACAAAAAACATCGAAAACAACAATCGCAATGAATGTTTCATTGTTGAACTCCAGTGCCAGCAATAGAAAGGAAGTCATCGTTGGTTATGCGACTGACACCTGTCAGTCGGTTATATCCGCCCCATCAGCAGCAACACGATGATAATGATCACCACGATGCCCAACCCGCTAGTCGGTCCGTACCCCCAGTTCCTGCTGTGCGGCCAGCTCGGAAGCACACCGATCAGTAGCAGGATTAAGATGATTAGTAGGATTGTGCCCACGCTCATGGCTATTTCCTCAAGCGCGCGAAAGAACAGGCTTGATCGCTGTCGCGCATGCCCAGCGATTTGACGACACCAGAGTGAACTCTTTGCTGGCGGCGATCTGTACGGTACCGCACACAATCCACATCGTTGGAAACGGTGAGTGCCAGAAATAAGCGAGCACAACAACAGTTCCGGACCGCTGGTCTGCAGGTATGTGTGTTGCCGTACAGACTTCAAACTCTTTTGCACCGAACTTCTTGAACGTGGTCGCTATAAACGCGCGACAACAAGCACAATTTATTGCAAGCAGAGACTGGAGAACACCATGAACAAGAATCAAGTAAAAGGCAGGGTTAAAGAAATTGAAGGCACGATCAAGGAAGTCGCAGGCAAAGCCGTTGACAACAAACGCCTGGAGGAAAGAGGAAAGATTGAGAAAACCGTTGGCACTATTCAAGCGGGTCTCGGGGACCTGAAGGAAGATTTGAAACACTGATCCAACTCAATAGTCTGGTGAGACCGGGACTGTCAGATATTTTGTGTGCGGGCCGGTAACGGCCTGCCGTTAGGCAGGCCATGCTTTACCAGGTCGGCCTG
>NZ_JBYTBK010000065.1:0-17509 GCF_058789115.1 Pseudomonas sp. FW300-N1A1
CTTCTGGTACTGCCAGCGTTACCGCCAACGATGACATCTTCACCGGCGGCCAGCCAGCCATCGTCAACAAGCTGGAATCCGTCAGCGGTGCCGAGCAGTTCGAACAACTGACGCTGAATGACACCACGCTGACCACGTCCGTGACCGACGAACCTGGTTCGGGCGATCCGACCGATCCGGCCAACGAAGGCGACAAGATCACCGTCACCATCGAAAGCAACGGCGACGTGCTGGAAAATGCCGCACCGAAGTTCACTGTCAAAGTGGATCAGGCTCTCAAGCAAGATCTGACCGTGACCCTGAGCAACGGCGATACCGTCGTGATCAAGGCCGGCACCACCAGCGTGCCTTATGAGCTGAACGCACAGGGCGACGACGTCTACAAAGACGGCCAAACCGTTGAAGTCGGCGTGACTGACGCCAGCGTTGACGGCAAGTCCTTCGAAAACCTGGTGCTCGGCGACAAGGCTGCCGTGACCATCGGCGATACAGTGACTGAAGTAGTCGCTACCCTGACCGTGGATAAAACCACCGTTACCGAAGGTGGTTCGGTCACCTACACCGTGACCCTGACCAATGCTGCTGGCCTGCCAATGAGCAACCACGGCGAGCTGACCTTCAAGCTTTCCGATGGCACCACCATCACCGTGCCAGCCAACAGCACCACCGGCAGCGCAACGGTCGTCACCAACAATGACATTTTCACTGGCGGTCAGCCTTCGCTGGTCAACAAGCTGGAATCCGTCAGCGGCGCCGAGCAGTTCGAGAAGCTGACCCTCGGCCAGGACGAATACACCACCACCATCACCGACCAACCGCCCGGCGAAGGTGACCAGATCACCGTCACCATCGAAAGCAACGGCGACGTGCTGGAAAACGCCGCACCGAAATTCACCGTTAAGGTCGACCAGGTCCTCAAGCAGGACCTGACCGTGACCCTGAGCAACGGCGACACCGTCGTGATCAAGGCCGGCACCACCGAAACTCCGTACGAGCTCAAGGCTCAGGGCGACGACGTCTACAAAGACGGTCAAACCGTCGACGTCGGTCTTACTGACGCTGCAGTCGACGGCAAGTCCTTCGAAAACCTGGTACTCGGCGACAAAGCCTCCGTGACCATCGGCGACACCATCAGCGAAGTCACCGCCACCCTGACCGTGGATAAAACCACCGTCACCGAAGGCGGTTCGGTTACCTACACCGTGACCCTGACCAACGCTGCCGGCCTGCCGATCAACAACCACCAGGCCCTGACCTTCAAGCTCAGCGACGGCACCACCATCACCGTACCGGCCAATGGCACCTCCGGCTCGGCGGTTGTCACGGTCAACGACGACGTGTTTACCGGTGGCCAACCTTCGCTGGTCAACAAGCTGGAGTCCGTCAGTGGCGGCAACGGCAAGTTTGAACAGCTGACGCTGAAAGACACCACGCTGACCACCACCGTCACCGACGAGCCAAGCGGCCAGGGCGACAAGGTCACCGTGAGCATTCAGGGCAACGGTGACGTGCTGGAAAACGCCGCACCGAGCTTCACCGTCAAGATCGATAAGGCACTGACCGACAACCTTGAGGTGACCCTGAGCAACGGCAGTAAAGTCACGATCATTGCCGGTCAGACCCAGGTCATTTACACCGCGCCGATCCAGGGTGAAGATGTCTACAAAGACGCCGGCAGCCTGAGCCTGACCGTTGGCGGTGCCACCGTCGCCGGTAAGACGTTCGAGAACCTGGTGATCAGCGACACTCCCGCGACGGTGGCGATCAACGACACCATCAGCGAAGTCATCGCCACCCTGTCTGTGGATAAAACCACCGTCACCGAAGGCGGCCAGGTCACCTACACCGTGACCCTGACCAACGCGGCCGGCTTGCCGATCAACAACCACGCGGCCCTGACCTTCAAACTCAGCGACGGCACCACCATCACCGTACCGGCCAATGGCACCTCCGGCTCGGCGGTTGTCACGGTCAACGACGACGTGTTTACCGGTGGCCAACCTTCGCTGGTCAACAAGCTGGAGTCCGTCAGTGGCGGCAACGGCAAGTTCGAACAACTGACGCTGAAAGACACCACGCTGACCACCACCGTCACCGACGATGGCGACCAGACCACCGTTGGCATCAGTGGCGACACCTCGGTGATCGAAGGCCAGACGGCCCATTACACCCTGAACCTGAGCAACACCGCTCAGACCGAAGTGACCGTCACCCTGAAGTACAGCGGCACGGCGACCAATGGCGTGGACTTCTCCGGTGTCGTCACCGTCAAGATCCCAGCCAACAGCAATGGCGTTGCTTTCGACATCAACACCATCAATGACAAGTTGGTCGAAGGGTCCGAAAACTTCAAGATCACTATCGACTCGGTCAGCGGTGGTAACTTCGAAAATCTGGTGATCGACCCGAACAAGTCCAACGTCGACACCACCATTGTCGATAACGACCATGCGCCAGTGTCCGCTGGCGGTGCGGTGACCGGCCTCGAGGACTCGACCATCACCCTGACCTGGGACAACTTCAAGGTCAGCGATGTCGATAACGACAGCCCGCTGAGCATCACCATCACCCAACTGTCGGGCGGTGGCGACCTGATGTTCAACGGCGTGAAGGTCACCGTCGGCCAGACCATCAGCCAGGCGGATATCGCCCTCGGCAAGCTGACATTCGTGCCAGCTGCCAACGAGTCGGGTGCAGACGGTTACGGTGGCTCGGGTGTCGGTAACAAAGCGGCGGACTATGCGCAGATCAAGTTCAAGCCTACCGACGGCTCGAACCAGGGCACTGAAGCGACCTTGAAAGTCGACATCACCCCGGTGGCCGATGCGCCAACGCTGAACATCGCGGGCAACAACGTCAACTCGACGGGTTTGATCAAGGAAACCTGGACCGGCTTGACCGCTCTGAACACCGGCTTTAACGGTGTGGGCAGCGGTGCGCCAACCGATACCCTGAAATCAGTGATCGATGCCGCCGGTACTCCGAACAGCAGCAGCTCCGTGACCAACGTGCAATCCAATGGCAGCGTGACAGCCGGTATTGCGTCGAAAACGTCCGGCCTGATCTACCTCGAAGCCGGCAAGACCTACACCTTCAGCGGCACCGGCGATGACAGCCTGTTGGTGACCATTGGCGGCAAAAACGTGGCCAGCGCCCTGTGGGGCAATGGCGGCACGCTCAATGGTTCGTTCACGCCAACCACCAGCGGCTACTACACCCTGGACATCTACCACCACAACCAGAGTGGTGCGGGCAGCTACGACGTCAACCTGCAGGTCAGCGTCGGCTCGGTGGCAGGTCCGGTCATGGACCTGAGCACTGCCGGTGTGCCGATCTACAGGGACGTCGCCGATCTGATCAACGCTGGCGTGACGGTTTCCGATCTGCACGGCACCAATGGCGAAGGCTACTACGAAGGCTACAAACTCAATGAGGGTGCGGAGAACGGCAGCGTCCACCTGTCGAAGATCACCACCGAGCTGACCGACCGCGACGGCTCCGAAAGCCTGAACGTGACCATCAGCGGCTTCCCTGAAGGCATGGTCATCAGCGATGGCGCGGGCCACAACTACACCGTGGGCACCGATGGATCAGCGCTGGTGACCGGCTGGGACCTGGCCAACCTGACACTGACCCCGCCGCCGTACTACAACGGCCAGTTCACCCTGACCGTGACCTCGACCTCCACTGAAAGCCTGGGTGGCTCGGCGACAAGCACGGCGCAGATTCCGGTAACGATTTACCCGGCGACGTACAACCCGATGATCGGCACGACCCAGGATGACACCATCCTCGGCACCGATGCCAACGACATCATCGTTGCCGACATCGGTGGCCTGAACGTGGTTCAGGGCAAGAACTACAACATTGCGTTCATGGTCGACACCTCCGGCAGTATGGACAATTCGATCAGGGCCGCGAAGGACTCGCTGGCCGTGATGTTCAGCACCCTCAAGCAGAGCCTGGGTGCGAACACCTCGGGGACGGTCAACATCTTCCTGGCGACCTTCGATAGCAGCGTGAGCAAGACCGTGTCGGTCAACCTGAATGACACGGGCGCGCTGGAGCAACTGCAGGACATCGTCAAATCGATGGCGGCGGGCGGTGGCACCAACTACGAGGACGTGTTCAAAACCACGGCCAACTGGTTCCAGAGTGCTCAGGCCAAGGACAATACAGGCGCTACCAATCTGACTTACTTCATCACGGACGGTCAGCCAAACTCTTTCCAGAACCGCGAGCAGACCAACCCGGTGGTGGCTGACTTCTACTACTCGTCCAGCAAAAACGACGGCACGCTGGATGACTACCTGAACGTCAACAACTACAAACTGGGCGATACCGCCTATATCACCCTGGGTGGCGAGAGCCGTGAGTTGATCAACCGCAACGGCCAGGTCAACAAGTGGACGGAGTACGAGCCGGGCAAGTGGTACAAGTCAAACACCCTCGGCACGATCCGGGCGCAGGGTGACGGTACCTATGAGATCTCCTCCACCGAAAACAATGGTGGCACGATCAGTAACTCCAACAGCAGCTTCCTGTTGCTCAGTGGTTTGTCGCAGGTCGAAGCGATCGGCCTGAATAACACCATCAAGCCGGCCGACCTGATTCCGTTCGACACCGATGGCAAGCCGCAAGCCAACATCGATCCGAAGGACCTGGCCAACGCCATCCTGGGCCATAGCGAAGCGACCCTGCCCGGTGCCGACACGGTCAATGGTGGTGACGGCAACGACATCCTGTTCGGCGACCTGGTGAGCTTCAACGGTATTGCCGGTGAGGGTTATCAGGCCATGCAGGCCTACGTGGGCCAGCAGACCGGTGTGGAGGCCAGCACAGTCACTGCCAGCAACGTGCACCAGTACATCACCGAGCACTACAACGCGTTCGATGTGTCCGGGGCGCGTGACGGTATCGACAACCTGCTGGGCGGTGCCGGTAACGACATCATCTTCGGCCAGGGTGGCGACGACGTGCTCGATGGTGGCAAGGGCAATGACATCCTGCTCGGTGGTACCGGCAAGGACACACTGCTCGGCGGTGAAGGCAATGACATCCTGCTGGGCGGTTCGGGCAATGACATCCTGATTGGCGGTTCGGGTGCCGACACCTTCGTCTGGAAGGCCGGCGACACCGGTAACGACGTGATCAAGGACTTCAAGGCCAACGAAGGCGACCGCATCGACCTGCGTGATCTGTTGCAGGGCGAAAGCGCCAGCACCATCGACAACTTCCTGAAAATCACCACGGTTGAAGGTGTGTCGACGCTGCAGGTCAGCTCCGAAGGCAAGCTCAATAACGCTGGCGGGATTGCCAACGCCGACGTGACGATCAAACTGGAAGGCAACAACTGGTCCGGTCAGAGCATCAACTCGCTGATCGCCGGTAGCGACCCAACCATCAAGATCGACCACAACAACTGATCAAACCCTGGAGGGCTGCTCGCAATGAGCGGCCCTTCACGTTTGTGTCTGTGACCACCGGGTGACGATTTCGCCGTAGCACCGCATACTCACCTGCGTTGGCCTATGCTGCCGACAGCACCACGCGGGTTCATTCATGAGGGATTCACGATGTTCTACGTGCAACGCGATGCACAGGGTCTGCTGGTGCGCGTGGAGGCAGCGCCCTACGCCGAGGCGACGGAAACACTGCCCGCTGACCACCACGAGATCCAGGCCTGGTATGCCAACGAAGTGGTGGAAACCAGCCTAAAACAGCTTAAACAGAGCGACCTGGAAATGATCCGGGTACTCGACGACCTGATTCAGGTGTTGACCAGCAAGGGCGTGATTCGCGTCACCGACCTGCCGCCGGCCGCACAAGCCAAGCTGATGGACCGCACCCAGGCACGTGAAGCGCTGGGTGGCTTGAGTCATCTGATTGATGAAGACGAAAGCGGATTGATTTAAAGGCTAAGCATTGATCGCTCCCGCGTGGGAGCGATCACTTCAGACGCCTGACTGCCAGGGCCTTGGTTCGCCAAACAGCTGCCCTTGCACGCCGTACAAACCCATCTCGCGAATCACCTGCAGCTCCCCTTCGGTCTCTACCCGCTCGGCAATCAACGGCAGGTCAATGCTATGGGCGGCGCGCTGGATGGCCTCGATGAACAGACGCTTGTCACTTTCCTGGTCGATGGCGCGGGTGTAGCTGCCATCGATTTTCAGGTAAGCCAGGCCCAGTCGCGCCAGGTTGCCGATCATGCTGAACCGACCGCCAAAACGCTGCAGGCTCAAGGAGAAGCCCAGCTCATGCAGACGACGAGTCAGTTGTTCAAGCACGGCTTGATCGGGCAATTGCTCTTCGCCGATTTCCAGGGTCAATCGTGGCCCTAGCGCCGCATGTTGACGCAGGATGTCGAAGACCGTGTTCAGCGCCTGCGCATCCGCGAGGGTCGCACCCGACAGGTTCAACGCCAGCGAGTCCTGATGGCCGGCCATCTGTTCGAGCACCAGCTCAAGCATCAAGCGGTCCAGCCGGGCGGTCCAGCCAAAACGCTCCAGCCACGGCAGGAAACGTCCGGCGGGAATGGTCTGGCCTTGTTCGTCGCGCAAACGCGAGAGCACTTTGTAATGCAGTACTACCTGCGTGTCCTGACTGGCCACGACAGGCTGGAAAAACAGCTCGAAGCGCTGCTCTGCCAAGGCCTGGTCAAGCAAGGTGTGCCAGGCATGATGGTCGTCGCCAACGATGGCTGCCGCGTTGTGATCCAGGCATGCCCAATTCGACTCGCCCTCGGCTTCGGCCTGTGACAACGCCTGGTCGGCCAGGCCAAGCACCGTGAGCGGTGTGTCGCCGTGGGCGAACGGGGCGAGCCCGATCGATGCCACCGACGCCACGTCTGTCGCCCCGGTGGCATGCAGGCTGGCTAGCGCACTGTCGAGGTTATGCGCCAACTGCAGCGCTTCTTCACGTACGAGCCCCGGCGCCAGCACGGCAAACTCACCGCCACGAATACGCGTCACCAGATTCTGGGTTTCCGGGTACTTGGCACACTCCCGGGACAGCTGCTCGCCGACCGCCTGCAACAACTGATCGGTGCGTTGACCGCCCAGGCGCTGGTTCAGGCCGGCCAGGTCCTTGACCCGCAACAGCAGCAGATAACCTGAACTGGCCTGCTCGGCATTGCTCACCCGGGCGTTCAGCTGCATCTCGAAATAACGCCGGTTGGCCAACCCGGTCAGGTTGTCCTGATAGGACTCGACCCGCAGTTTTTCGCTGCGTTCGGCCTGCTCCTGGAACAACGCCTTGAGCTTCTCGACCATCTGGTTCATCGCCTGCACCACACGACGCAATTCAGGCGTGCGCGGCAGCTCAGGCAGGCTCAGGAACTCGCGCCGGGCAATGGCATGGGATTGCTGGACCATGTAGTCCAGTGGCTTGAGCTGTCGACGCAGCAGCAACGCCCCCAGCACGGCGCTGATCGCACCGCAGATCAACAACCAGCCCAGGCTACCCAATGCGCTCTGCCAGAGCTTGGCCACGGCGAACATGGGATGGCTGACCACTTCGACCCTGGCCGCCTGCTCCCAGCCACGGCTGACCAAGGCATCGCCACCGGCCGGCTCAAGGCCGATCAGTTGGACGAACCAACCCGGCACCTGACTGACCTCGGGCGCCCCGCTGCGCTCGACGATGACGGTGTCGGTCTTGAGGTCCACCACGCGGATGCTCGCGTAATAACCACTGTCGAAGATCGAGCTGACCATCAACTCGACCATCGCCGGATCGTCGATGTTCGGTGTCAACGACAACGCCAGCGCCGTGGCCGCATCCTGCGCGTGGGAGCGCAATTGATTGACGTACTGGGTGCGCGAGCTCTCCAGGCTGACCATGAAGCTGCCACTGAAGGCGACCACCAGGAACAGACAGATAGCGATCAACAGCTGTTTGAACAAAGACATCTGAGCGCGTGCTCCTAGTTAATCGTCTCGGCCGGGAATCCTTCGGCCTGCATTTTTTTCAACACATCCTGCCAACGGGACAGGCGCTTGGTATCGCCGACTTTCTTGTTGCCCTTGGCGCCGGGCAGCCACATCCCTTCGGCGTTGAAGGCGTAGACCGGCAGCAGATCGGTGCGCTGGCTGGCCGGCTGAATCCCGTCGATCAGGCTGTCGAGCACCAATGGCATCGCATCCGGGCTGGAATAATAGGTCAAGACCATGTGCGCGCGGTTCTGGCGCAGGGCCTTGACGTAGGTGATGCGTAGCTTGTCACTGGAAACCCCGAGATGGCGCAGGCTGAAATACTTGGCGATCGCATAGTCCTCACAGTCCCCCGCGCCTTTCCACAAGCCTTCGACGGGCGTTTCCCAATAGTCGACCTCGCGCCACAGGTCGATGTCTTCCACATAGCGCATCTGCTTGTTGAAGAACAGGTTGACCGCTTTGAGCTGGGCCAGCTCCGGGGTTTGTTGCTGTGTCGCCAGCAGGTGCTGCCAGGCATCGATCCGTTGCTTGCCCTCGCCTAACGGGCCATACAACGATTCAGCGCGCCGACTGATCAGCGAGAAGTCCCAATCGGCTTGCAATGCGCCCAGCATGACGCTGGCGATCAGCAGTGCCGAGCACAGCCAACGCAAGGTCCGTGGAATAGCCAAACGTGCCAGCAATGCAGTGAGTCCGGAGGGCATTGGGTAATCGATGGATGGTGAAGCCTTGCCAGGCAAAAGACAATGGCACGATGCAATCACTGCGGGCGCGCTAAACTTGGAAGAGCGGATACGGTAACTGACAATGCGACATCTGATGGCAAAAACGGTGGCATAAGACGGTCGAAAACGGCATTGTCTGCCCCCCAATTTGACAACTCACCAAGCCGTTACTAGTGTGCATTGGATCCAATATTTACGTTTACTCAATCAGGGTGCGTTTTCGTGACACAGAAGCCCAACCCATTAAGCAGCATCCCGGTCAGCGGACCGATTCCGGCCCATCTGGCGCGCTCGGTGATCGAAGAAACCCTGCGCTCGGCGATTCTTGACGGCCGCTTGCCCTGCGGTACGGCGCTGCGCCAGCAAGACCTGGCCGACCTGTTCGGCGTCAGCCGCATGCCGGTGCGTGAAGCCCTGCGTCAACTCGAGGCGCAATCGCTGCTGCACGTCGTGGCACACAAGGGTGCCGTCGTGGCGCCACTGATCGAAGGAGATGCGACCGAGACCTACGCCCTGCGCATCCTGCTGGAATGCGAAGCCCTGCGCCTGTCGATCCCCTTGCTCGACGAAGAAGATTTTGCCGAGGCGGCCCGTCACATCCAGGATCTGGAAACAGCCACCGATTACGCTGATATCGGCAGGCTCAATCGTCTGTTCCACATGGCGCTGTACCGCAAGGCCCCCAACCGCCGGTTGCTGAGCCTGATCGAAAGCGGCCTGTGGGAAGAAGAGCGTTTTCTGCGCTTCAACCTGGGAGCCATGGGGCTCGGCAAACTCACTCAGGAAGACCACCGTGAGCTGCTGCGCGCCGCACAAGCCCGGGACATCGAACTGTGCGTGGCGAAGCTTGCCAGCCATCTGAACCGGGCCGTTGAAGTCATCACCCGCTACCTGAACAGCCTTGAATCCCAGCGCAACTCAACGTCGACCTGAACGGCACCTTCAAAGCGAGTGAACGCTGCCCAGTGGCGAGGGCGCTTGCTCCCGTTGGGCCGGGCTGGTGCTCCAGAAGGCGATTGCGATCTTTCAGAGCGGCGCGGTGACCTTTTTGGGGCTGTTGCACAGCCCAGCGCGAGCAAGCTCGCTCGCCACTGGGCAGCATTCACGCTTGAGGTGCCCATTGTGGTCATGGATCAGATCTTGAAGCTGTCCACCAGTTGCTTGAGGCGGTTGGCCTGCAGTGACAACGCATCGCAATCCTTCAGCGTTTCATTGAGGTTGGCCACGCCTTGCTGGTTCAGCAGGTTGATCTGGTTGATGTCGACATTGAGGGTTTCCACCACTGCGGTCTGCTCTTCCGTCGCGGCCGCCACCGACTGGTTCATGCCGTCAATCTCGGTGATCCGCTGCGTCACGCTGACCAGGCGCGCACCAGCCTGATTCGCCACCTCGACGCTCTCCTCGCTGGAAGCCTGGCTGGCGTTCATGGTCGATACCGCCTCACGCGAGCCGACCTGCAACGAAGTGATCATCTTGTGGATCTCTTCCGCCGATTCCTGGGTGCGATGCGCCAGGTTGCGCACTTCATCGGCCACCACCGCAAACCCGCGTCCGGCCTCACCGGCACGCGCCGCTTCGATCGCCGCGTTGAGCGCCAGCAGGTTGGTCTGTTGGGAGATGCCCTTGATCACATCGAGAATGTGCCCGATGTTGTCGGTGCTGGCGTTCAGGGTTTCGATCTGGGTACACGAGAGGCTGATTTTCTGCGACAGCTCGGTCATCGCCAGAATGGTTTGCTCCACCACCTGACGGCCATCGTCAGCCTGCTCGCTGGCACCGCTGGCGTGCTGCGAAGCGTCCGCCGCGTTGCGGGCGATTTCCTGGGTCGCCGCCCCGAGTTCATTGATGGCCGCCGCGACGCTATTGGTCCGTGCGCTTTGTTCATCGGAACCGATGATCGAGGCGTTTGACGAGGCCATGACCCGTTGCGACAGGTCATGCACCTGACGCGTGGCCGAAGACACTTCGCTGATCGAGGCGTGGATCCGCTCCACAAACTGGTTGAACGCACCACCCAGCTCGCCGAATTCGTCTTTGCTTTCCACGGTCAGACGACGGGTCAGGTCACCCTCGCCCTGGGCGATGTCCTGCATGGCACGGCCCATGGTGGTCAGCGGGCGCATCAGCACTTGAATCAACAGGCTCAGCAGCACGGCAATCGCCGTCACGGCGATAAACATCGCAATCAGTGCCGAGGTGCGGAATTTAGCCAGCGGTGCATAGGCCTTGTCGCTGTCGATCGACAGGCCGATGTACCACTGCGCGTTCGGCAAGCCATTGACCGGGGTGAAGGACAGGATGCGCTCCTGCTGGTTGAACAGCACCGCCTGATTGCCTTTATCGAGGCGGACATTGGCGCCAGGGTAGATGTCCTTGAGGTTTTTCATCACCTGGTCTTTGTCCGGGCTGACGATCACCTGACCGTCAGCGCTGACCAGGAACGCATGCCCGATGCCGCCGAAGTCCACCGCATTGATGATGTTCACCAGGGTCGCCAGGCTCAGGTCACCGCCAACCACGCCCAGCATTTCACCGTTCTTTTTCACCGGCATGGCGATGGTGACCACCAGTCCGCCAACGGCGGCCATGTAAGGCGGCGTGAGCATGGTTGTGTCGGCGGCGACCGCTTGCTTGTACCAAGGGCGCTGACGCGGATCATAGCCCTCGGGCATTTTGGCGTCAGGACGCTGGGTAAACACACCGTTTACCTGACCGACATACGTGAACTGGAAATTGGACGTGAAGGCCGGTTGATCAACCAATCCTGCAAAGTCGGCGTTGGCACCTTGGTGCGCGACGTTCTGGGCCAGGTTTTCCAGCACCAGGATCCGGCCACCCAGCCAGTTTTGCACACTGCTGGCCGTCAGCGCGCCCGCTTGCTGGACCGAGGCGTCGAGGTTTTGCTGGATGGTGTTTCGCTGCAGATAGTCGTTGTACAAAGTGAACAGGGCAAACGCCAGTACCACTACGCCCGAAGCGGCCAAAAGGATTTTATGGCTGAATTTGAGATTCATGTCAGGGGGACTTCTTATGCAATGAGTGGGGATGCGTTCCGAGTGCAACATTCCATGTGACGCCATAGGCCGCTCTGAGGCCTGCTCTACATTGGTGCACGCATGTCTCCCCTACTCTTTCGGCACCACCACGGGAAAACTTAGGCTTTTGTGCAAAACCGCGGGCAATTGCTGAAAAAAGCCGCCAAACGGCATTCCAGAGCGCTCGGCCTGGCCTTTGCCGAGGCCGTTGATTTAGCGGCAGTTGCAAAAACCACGACCCTTGATGACAATGCGACTAATTATCATTTGTGACGTCCAGGCTGTCGCGTTCATGTCCTCTCCCGAGTTTGCAGTACAGGTGCTCTACAGCCACCACCACGGTTGGCTCACTACATGGCTGCGCAGTCGCCTGGGCAATGCCGCCGATGCCGCGGACCTTGCGCAGGACACCTTCGTCCGCTTGCTGCAACGGACCGAACGACTCGAACTCAAGGCGCCTCGCGCCTTTCTGCGGACCATTGCCCGTGGCCTGGTGATCGACCACTGGCGTCGGGAAGAAATCGAACGCGCTTATCTGGACGCCATCGCCCACCTGCCCGAAGCGCAAACACCCAGCGCCGAATCCCGGGCATTGGTGCTTGAGCTGCTGGAGCGCATTGCACGAATGCTTGAAGGCCTTAAACCGAAAGTGCGCAAGGCGTTTCTCCTGGCGCAGTGTGACGGCCTGACCCACAAGCAGATCGCCGAACAGATGGGTTTGTCATTGCGTTCGGTGGAGCGTCATGTGGCCGATGCGCTCTATCACTGCTACGTGCTGCGCTTTGAGTCGGACGCCCATGGATAACGCCACGATGAACCTGCGCGCCCACAGCAGCCCTGACCATCGGGTGGTCAAGCAGGCGATCGGCTGGCTGCTGCGCCTGCGTAACAACACCGGCAATCTCAAGTTGCACCAGCAATGCGAGCATTGGCGCACCGCACACCCTGAGCACGAACTGGCCTGGCAACGGGTGCAATCGCTGCAACAGGAGTTGACCGCCAGCCTGTGCGCGGTACCCGGTACACAGGTTGCCCTGCACACACTGGAAACCAGCGCGCAACGCCTCGGTCGGCGCCAGGCCCTGAAGTTACTCTCCGGCGCCCTGTTGATAGGCACGGCAGCGTGGCTCGGCAAGGATCAGATCGGCTGGCAGCAGTGGAACGCCGACTTCGCCACCGCCACCGGCGAGCGACGCGGTTATCAACTGCCCGATGGCACTCGCCTGAGACTGAACACCGACAGTGCGGCCAATCTGGACTTCACGGCCCAACAACGGCTGATCACACTCGCCCGCGGCGAAATCATGGTGACCTGTGGCGCCACCCCGCAGGCATTCGAACGGCCGCTGCGGGTGCAAAGTCATCACGGGATGTTCGAAGCCAGCGTTGCACGCTTTGTGATACGCCAGGACAACGACTGCACCCGCCTCAGCGTCACCCGCGGCAGTGTCGCCATACTTGCGCCGCGTTCGGCAGACGGCACCCCGACCCTGGTGCAGGCCGGGCAAAGCTACCTGGTCACGCCGGAGCACGTGACCCTGGCACCGCCGCTGGCCATGGAGGCCGGCGCCTGGGTCGATGGCCTGATTGTCACCCGGGACATGCGCCTGGCGGACTTCCTGAAGGAGGTGAATCGCTATCGCCGCGGTTACCTGGCCTGTGCATCGGGCATCGCCGACTTGCGCCTGTCCGGTGTATTCCGCCTGGAAGACACCGACAAGTTGCTGGCGATTCTGCCCCGCACGCTCCCGGTCCAATTGCGCTACCGAACACGCTGGTGGGTGACACTGGAACGACAGGCCTGATTTCTTTGGCGGGTTTTCAGCGTGAGTCCGGCTTAGACAGTAAGCACTTCAATCTGCCTTCAGCGACTCCAACGGAAACCCATGATGACTGTTCGCGCCACCTGCCCGCCGCCCTTTTCCTGCGTCACCGACACCCCTTCCGGTGGCCTGCTGCGCCACGCCATTCGTGCCGCCCTGCTCTCCACCGTGCTGGGGGTCAGTGCCCTGCCTGCACTCGGTCAGGCGGCCGATGACAGCGTTGCCAGCGCCAGTCGCCGCTACAACATCGCTCCAGGGCCATTGAGCGACGTCCTCAATCAGTTCGCGCGCCAGGCCGGGATCACCCTCTCGACCACCCCCGAACTTACCCAGGGCCGCCAGTCGCCTGGCGTACAAGGTGATTACTCGGCTGATCAAGCCTTGAGCCATTTGCTCAGCGGATCGGGTTTGCAAGCCGTCAGCCAGGACGGCAGCAGCTATGTGTTGCATCAGCAGGCCGAGACCGAAGCGCTGTCGCTGCCAACCACCGACATCAAGGGCTTCGCCCTCGGTAATGCGCTGGGCAGCATGGAAGGCTACAACGCCACTCACTCCCAGGTCGCGACCAAGACCAGCACCGCATTGCTGGAAACCTCGCAAAGCGTGTCCGTGGTCACTCGCCAGCAAATGGATGACCAGGGCGCGCAAACCGTATCCCAGACCATGCGCTATACCCCAGGCGTGCTGACCAACCCCTATGGCGCCACCCATCGCTATGACTATGTGGCCATGCGCGGATTCAACGACGGCTCGGTGGATAACATCTACCTCGACGGCTTGAAGTCCATGGGCGATAGCGGCACCTACAGCAGCATGCAAATCGACCCGTACTTCCTGGAGCGCGTCGATATTCTCAAGGGCCCCTCTTCGGTTCTTTACGGGCGCAGTTCACCGGGCGGCCTGGTAGCGCTCACCAGCAAGAAGCCGCTGTACGAGGCCTATCATCAGGTTCAAGCCACGGTCGGCACCCAAGGCCAACAGGGCATGGGTTTTGACTTCAGCGGCCCTGTGGATGACGACAAGCGTATTGCGTACCGACTGACCGGCCTTGCCGACAAGTCCGACACTCAGTTCGATCACAACAAGGAGAAACGCTACGCACTGGCCCCCACCCTCAGCATCGACTTCACCGACGACACGTCGCTGACCCTGCAAGCCTATCTGCAGCACGACCCCGACGGTGGCTATCACAGCGGCATGCCAGCGGACGGCGCCCTGCATCAGCGCAACGGCCAGCGCATCTCGGAACACTTCTTTGAAGGTGAACCCAGCGTGGACGGTTACAAGCGCGACCAGCAATCGATCGGCTACCAGTTCGAACACCGCTTCAATGACGTGTTCACGGCCCGCCAGAACTTCCGGTACCTGGATTCCAAGGTCAATCTCGACCAGATCTACGGCTATGGCTGGACCACACCCACCAGCAATGAGCTGAACCGCTACTACACCGGTGGTGACGAAAAACTCCACGCGTTCATCGTCGATAACATGCTGCAAGCCGAATTCCTGACCGGTAATACCCAACACACGGTGTTGATGGGTGCCGATTACCAGCGCCGTAAAACGGTGGTCGACTGGACCAGCGGCTCGGTGGCACCGATCAATGCCTTCGACCCGGTCTATGGCAACGCCGAGATCACCTACTACGATCCGCTGAGCTACCTGCGTCGCCTGGAGCAGACCGGTGTCTACCTGCAAGACCTGATCGAAATGGATCAGTGGCGGTTCTCACTGGGCCTGCGCCAGGACTGGGTGGAGACCTCGGAAGAAAACCGCTTGCCCGAGTTCAACCGCCCGGTGGGTACCGAGGTCAACGACAAACGCACCAAGCTGACTGGCCGCGCCGGTGCCCTGTATCTGTTTGATAACGGCGTTGCGCCGTACATCAGCTATTCCGAGTCGTTCAACCCGAACTCTTACGCAGACAGCGCTGGCAACCCGCTGCCTCCCACCGACGGCACCCAATGGGAAGTCGGCCTGAAGTACCAGCCACCAGGCACGGACAACCTGTTCACCGCGTCGCTGTTCCGGATTGACCAGGAGAACCTGGCGACCAAGTTGCCGCAGGAAAACTTCTACCGCGCGGTGGGGGCTGTTCGCTCTCAGGGCCTGGAGCTGGAAGCCCACACGCAGCTGACCGATAACCTGAAAGTACTGGGCAGTTACACCTTTACCGACATCGAGTACTCCAAGTC
Organism: Pseudomonas sp. FW300-N1A1; assembly: GCF_058789115.1. Taxonomy (NCBI): domain Bacteria; kingdom Pseudomonadati; phylum Pseudomonadota; class Gammaproteobacteria; order Pseudomonadales; family Pseudomonadaceae; genus Pseudomonas; species Pseudomonas sp. FW300-N1A1. The sequence goes on from NZ_JBYTBK010000065.1 coordinate 15,713, forward strand.
GATGATCAGCACCCTGAGCACCGACACCGATGTGATCGAGAACAAGGGCAACTCACCGACCCAGGCGCCACGGCACATGGCCTCGCTCTGGGCTGACTACGCGTTCAACGCCGGAGCGCTCGACGGCCTGCGATTGGGCGGTGGCGTGCGGTATGTCGGTTACAGCTGGGCCGATGCCGAGAACACCATGAAGGTGCCGTCCTACACGCTATTCGACGCGTCGATTGGCTACGACCTGGGCAAAGTGGGCCTGAAGGGGGTGGATGTGCGCCTGAACGCCAACAACCTGACCGACGAATCCTACATCGCTTCCTGCGCCAGTCTGAGCTTCTGCTACATGGGTGAGGAACGTAACGTCGCCGCCACGGTGAGCTACCAGTTCTAATCCTTCGTCACTCCCTCAAAGCCAGTGTCTGGTTTCAGACGCTGGCTTTGTCGTCTCTGCGGGAAAATGTCATGCGTGCAGTATGGGTTCTGCTTCATCGTTACATCGGTTTGGCCACGGCCTTGTTTCTGTTGATGGCTGGCCTGACCGGCAGTCTTCTGGCGTTCAATCATGAGCTGGATGAATGGCTGAATCCAACGTTCTACGAGGCTTCCTCTGAAGGCATGCAGCTCCCTCCGGGCACGCTGGTCGACCGGTTGCAAGGGCAACATCCCAAGCTTCAGGTCTGGTACATGGAGTACCCGAATGAAGGGGGGCACACCGCGCTGCTCGCAGCAGTGCCACGCAACAACCCCATCACGGGCAAGCCTTTCGAAGAACCAAATCAGGTGTTTTACCTGGACCCCGTGAGTGGTGAACAAACCGGGCATCGCAACTGGGGGGAATGCTGCTTTGAGCCTGAGAACCTCATCCCTTTCATTCTGGAGTTTCATTACAACCTGACCCTGCCCGACAATTGGGGTTTGCTGTTGATGGGCCTGGTGGCGATTGCCTGGGCGATCGATTGTTTCATTGCGCTGTGGCTGACCCTTCCACGGGGCAAACCCTTCTGGAAGAAATGGTCGAGTGCCTGGAAGATCAAGGGCGGGCATGCTTATCGGCTGAATTTCGACCTGCATCGTGCAGGTGGACTATGGCTGTGGCTATTGTTGCTGCCCATTGCAATCAGTAGCGTCGCCATGAACCTGCCCAGCCAGGTGTTCAAGCCTGTCGTCTCGCTGTTTTCACCCATTGAACCGAGCGTCTATGAAGCCCGTGGGCGCTTGCCTGCCGAACAATTGGGGGTAACCCGCCTGAGCTATCAGCAAGCGTATGAACTGGCGTTGAAGGAAGGCGAGCGGCTAGGTTTGAAGGTGGCGATCGGTGAGCTGTACTACAGCTTCGAGTACAACTTCTATGGGGCCGGGTTTGGTCAGCATGACACTGACGCCCAGGGTAAATCCTGGTTGTTCTTCCACGGCACCGACGGGCGCTTGCTGGGCCAGGAAATCGCTGGCCAGGGTACCTTGGGAGAGCGTTTCTATCGCCTGCAATTACCGATACATGGCGGACGGATTATCGGCCTTACCGGACAGGTGATCATCGCGTTGTTGGGCCTGATGATTGCGGTGCTGTCGGCCACAGGGATCTACATCTGGTGGCGCAAGCTGCTGGCCCGGCGCAGTAGCAAGGCACGCAAGACGTAGGACTTGCGGTCGATACCGATAACGCTTTTAACCACTCCTGAAACGACAAAACCCCTGTCTGCGTGAGCAGACAGGGGTTTCGGAATTCAATCTTGACGATGACCTACTCTCACATGGGGAAACCCCACACTACCATCGGCGATGCATCGTTTCACTGCTGAGTTC
>NZ_JBYTBK010000066.1:0-15260 GCF_058789115.1 Pseudomonas sp. FW300-N1A1
TTCAACGATGGGTTGGCTCCAGCGCGGGCCGAGGAAAAATTTAAAGTCGTGTCCGGGATTAGTTGACCACTACACTTCGCACCCGTCCCCCGACTAAATTGCCAGGGTCCCCGGCGTGTTTCTGGAGGAGGGAGGCCGTTGCTTGGTGTCTTGCTACCCAATTGCACGACACTTAACCGCTCTCAACTGTTTTCACCTGATTTAATCAATACACACAAACAGGCAGTGTCGGTGCGGACCATCCGCCTGGTCGGCGCGCAGGATGCCGAGGAGGCTTTTGACAATTTCCAACGCGACTACTGTAGGGCTCTGGTCGATAGCCAGTTCGCCGATATCGGCGTCAGCTGCGCCCGGACTGAGTGGCAGGTGTTGCTGGCGCAGCCGGTGCTCGACAGTCATATGGGCGATGGGCGAACAGAGAGCAAGGCGTTGCTGGCAGAGGTCAATACGGCACGGGCGAGGCTCACCGAGCATCGCACCAACCTGATGAACCCGATGTTTACCCAGATGGGCGCGGCCTATGCCACGGACGCGCGTAGCGACGAGGGCGTTTACTGGACGATGCTGTTCGGTGCGCCCTGAGTGGTGGTCACGGACTGCTGCGTGTCGGCGCCACCGCGTTGGAATGCCACTGGGCCAGGCGACCCTGCAGTTTGACTTCCATCTCATGACGGTCACAGGTCTGCTCACATCCTGCCTCCGCCAGTGCTGTGGACCAACCGCCGACGCAAAAGAGCCATAAACCCCTCAAGGCTCCTTGAACCGATGCCGGGGAACGCCGGGGATCGGCAGTCGGATGCTGTAGATATTCCCGGCGGCGGGGAAGTCGGCCTGCTCGGCAGGCGACATACCAAATTTGGCACTGGTGATGAACAATGTGCGCATGTCGGCCCCGCCGAAGCAGCAACTGGTGGGGCGCGGGACCGGCATCTCAAGAGTCCGGGTCAGCTCACCGTGGCGATCGTACCTGAGCAGGCAGCCTCCATTGAACTGGCACACCCAGATGCCTCCTTCCGTGTCCATTGCCAACCCATCTGGGCGACCGAGGTCTGTCGGTGTATGGGCAAACACCGACACCTGCTCCAGGTAGTTGCCGGTAGCCGGATAACGGGCGCGATAAATAGCGCGGGCTACCGAGTCGACAAAAAACAGTTCACTGCCGTCGATTGACCACACCAGGCCGTTGGGCAGGCCGATATTGTCCAGCACCACCGAGGCGTTCAGCTTTGCGTCATATCGATACAATTTGCCGGTGTTTTTGCTGTGAGCTTCGTCCATCAAACCGGTGATGAAGCGTCCCTGGGGGTCGCAAGCGCCGTCATTGAAACGATAGGACGAGAGCGCAATGGCCAGTTTCGAGTTGGTGCTCACCCGAAGGCTGGAGCGATTCAGAATGGCGACGCCGGCATTCTGGGTAAAAATTAGGTTGCCGGCGTTGGTCAATGCCAACGCGCCGATCCGTGATGGGGACTCGTAAAGCCGCGTAAGGTTGGCCTGTTCGTCCAGGACGTTTATCTGCCCTCCGGAAATATCCACGAACAACAGGGAATTACAGGTTTCGTCCCAGACCGGGCTTTCGCCCAGATCAGACTGACACGGTGAAAAAAGACGCAGCTCTTCCTGAGCAGGCATATCAACACTCCTTGATGTGATCCCACAATTGAGCAATCTGCTCGGCGCTAGATGCCTTGACCCGGGCCAGGTCGACGGGATAGTCGACACCCTCATTCTCGGCAAACCGTATAGCGGTGAATTGGCCATTGCTGGCCCGCAGAATGTAGCCGGTGTCCTGACACAGTTCCGAGGCCAGAAAGATCACACCAGGAGCCACCCACTGAGGCTTCAGGTGGTCCGGGTCCCCGGTCACGCCCCACATTCTGGTTTTGGCGACCGGCGATACCGCGTTGACCAGGATGCCATCTGTCGCGCCTTCCATGCTCAGCGCATTCATGATGCCCAGTTGCGCCATCTTGCCTGCCGCATAAGCCACCAGACCTGGCTGAGCATATTGCTGGTACATCGCCCGATCCGAAGAGGTCAGTACCACGCGCGCAACAGCAGATTGCCTGAGGTACTTCCATGCATGCTTACACAACCAGATGGGCGTATAGATATTGATATCCACCGCACGCTCGATAAATGACGACTCAGCTTCTTCAATCGATTGATAACCGACCCAACCGGCATTGTGAATCACGATATCGAGTTGCCCATACGCCTCGATGGCCGTCTCGATCAATTGCCGACAACCCTGCTCGCTGGCCAGATTGCCGTGATGACCGACGACGCTATAACCCTCGGACTGAAGCGTTCGTGCGGCATCGAGGGCAATGGATGTATCCGCACCATCGCCGATATTGTCCGCACCGATATCACTGATCACGACATTCGCGCCCAGCTTTGCCAGTTCCCGAGCGTAGATGAAACCCAGGCCTCGGCCAGCGCCCGTTACAATTGCAGTCTTCCCTGTAAATTTCATTGATTTTTCCTCTTGATTGCCACCTCACCTTAACAATGAATATGCAGGTTGTTTAATACTATTCAGGACCGAAGTTGATACCCTGCTCATATCAAACTATTGCTTAAATTCCGTGACTTGTTTAGGGAACATATCACTTGATAAACCCCGGAGTTCGACATTGACCATGTACATGCCACCCCTGCGCGGGCAACACTGATCAGTTCAAATGAAGGAACGGAAGAAATGATCGAAACCCGACTGCTCAGGCAGTTCATCGCAGTGGCTGAAGAACTGCATTTTCACAAAGCCGCGATTCGCCTGCACATGGCCCAGCCACCCCTGAGTCAGGCCATCAACCGCCTGGAAGGCAAACTGGGTTTCAGCCTGTTCACACGTAACAAGCGCGGGGTAAAACTGACGCCCGCAGGCAGTGCCTTTCTGATCTCCGCCTATAGCACACTCAAGGAACTGGAACTGGGGGTGGAGCACGCCCGCCAAGTGTCCGAAGGCATCGCCGGCAAACTGACTGTCACCGCAGTGTCCATCTCTTACTACGAATCGTTGCTCAACACCCTCAGGCAGTTTCGCGAAACCTTTCCCAAGGTCCAGTTGATCATCAAGGAAATGCCGTCCTCCAGCCAGGCCAAGGCGATTTTGTCCGGAGAGGCCGATATCGCCTTCATGCGCAAGCTGCCCATTTCGGCGGAAAACGTCGAATCGCGCTTGCTGCTCGAAGAAGAAATCGTCATGGCGCTGCCCACTCTTCATCCAAAAGCGCAGACCGGGCAAATCGACCTGCGGGATTTCGCCGGCGAAGACTTCGTGTTCACACCCGAAGCCCTGGGCACTGGCTATCACAGCCAGCTCATTGCCATGTGCGAAGCCGCTAATTTTTACCCGAAAGTGGTGCAGGAAGCCGCGCAGATCCACACCCTGATCGGCCTGGTGGCCTGCGGTTTCGGCGTGGCCCTGGTGCCCGAATCCATCGCTAACTCGATCATGCGCGACAAGGTTCTGTTTCGCAGAATCCTCCCGGTGACAGAGTCTCCCAACCCTGCCGTCGGGCTGTACATGAGCTGGAATACCCACAACGAATCACCGCTGATGGACAGCTTTATTTCCATGCTCGACTTCAGCAGAGAGCCTCAACTCGAAGGTGCTCTGGCCGAACAGGTTCGCTAGAACGCAAAGTTGTAGTCCTTCAGCCAGGCCCCTAGTGAGAGCGCAGTTTCCAGATTGTTGCGCTTGAGTTGAGAGTTGAAATACCCCACTGGCTGCTCAAGCTCTCGACACAGGTGAGTGCAATCAATGATTTGGACACCGGACCGGGCTGGACGGCAGACTGATTCCGCTCAAAGACATCATCAAGCGCCAGGAAGAACTCGATACCACCCGCCGTATCGTTTTCTATTGCAAATCCGGCGTCAGGAGCAAGGCGGCCCTGCTTGTAGTTCGCAGCGTCAGCCAGGAAGCGGAACTCTATAGCCTTGAGGGTGGCATAGAGCGATATCTGGAAATTTACCCTGGTGAACGTCACCCCGTCGCTTCTTGAACGCCCCTGCTTGCGCAGTCGCCCTATCCGGATCAAAGGTACGTCAATGAGTGCAATTTTTTCAGGCATTACGTGGGGCTTTCTCGGCATCGGCCGGCGTCTGCTGAAAGTGCAGTTCAGCTTTTTGCTGATGGTTCTGGGGGGGCGGTGCAATCAACTGGCGGTGGCCTGGTGGGCTTTGCAGGAAACAGGCTCTGCGCTCTATTTTGCCAACATGATTGCCTGTTCCATCGCAGCGGAGGTGTTAGCCAAACCCCTGCTGGGATGGCTGGGGGACAAGTACAACAAAATCCTGATCATCAAGCTGGCCTCATGGATCAGCCTGCTGACAGCGCTGTTGATGGTGGTGCTATCCGCCACGGGGTCGTTCAGCCCCTGGACGGTGGGCGCGCTGATGATGATCAGCAGTGCGATCGTCGGCGTGCGCGACCCTCTCCAGGCGTCGATCATTCCTTTGTTTGCAGACGACGATAAAGTCTCCCAGGCCTTTCGGACTAAAAGCGTGATGTCGTCCTTCTCCAATTTGCTGGGGCCGGTACTGGCCAGCGGGTTGATTTACGGGTTCGGTATCACGTTCGCCTTTGCCGCCGATTTTATTGCGATTCTCATCGCCGGGGCGTTGATCGCGACCATCCCGAGCCACATCGGTGCCACTGGCCAAGTCGAAAAATCCCCGAGTGCCAGCGGCTTCAGCATGATCTATTCCGGCTTCAAAGTGGTTTACGGAGTGAAAGTCGAATTTTACCTGGCCATCATTGCAATGCTGATCAACTTTGCCCTGTTTCCGTTCTTCACCATCCTGATCCCACTGTACGTAAAGGACGTCATCCAGTACCCGGTCACTTACGTCGGGCTTCTGGATTCGTGCTTCGGACTGGGCATTCTGGCGGGCAGTTACAAGATCATCGGCTGGTTATCCGACCGGGTCCCCCGTGACATGTGTGTGTCCGCAGGTTTTGCATTACTGGGGGGCAACCTGGTGGTGGTCGGCACCGTTTCATCGTCGTTCATCGTGCCCGCTGCCTTTTTCTGCGGCGGCGTCGGCCTGATGTTGATCAACATCCCCACCTCCGCTGTGAGGTTGCTGGCGACACCCAAGCTCCATCGCAATCGGATTTTTGCCACGGTTTCATTTCTGTCTACGGCAGCTAGCCCCCTGGGCAGTTTCGCGATGAACACCCTGATCGCCAATCTGGGAGTCGCACTGACAATCACGCTGCTGGGTGTCATGGTGCTGCTGTTGTCTCTGCTGGTCTTTCTGGTACCCGATTTCAAAACTTTCATGCGCTCCCAGGATACGCAGCTCAATGATGCCTACCTGGACAAATACCCTGAAGCGTTTGCGCACTGACGTACGCCTATGGCGTCATTACCCACCGAACCCGGGGAGATGTGGCCAAAGTGGAACGTTTTCGACGGGCGCTAGCCCGATTGTCACCGAGTGTTTCCCTCACGCCCCAGCGACAATAAATCCCCAAGCGCTTACGCGGTCACACGCAAACACAAATACGTCTTTTTAGAGGAAAGAGGTGTTCAGCGAGTCGCCGACAGGGAGGGCTGGCTCCAGACCTTTGTGCGCTACCCATCAGCCGCAGAGGCTCGGTCTGCCGATGGAGTTTGGCACTCAGCTATAGGCGTTTTTTAATCCTCTCGTAAGGTTGTTTCTTGAAAGGCAGTGCAGCCTTTGTTCTGTAAGGCCTCCAGAGGATTACCAGAATCTCCGGATCTAACACCGGTCAACTTGAGCCGTGACCGAATTGAACCCGTATCTAACGGTACCCGGAGATACCTTCGGGTTACCTTGGCGCCTCAGGGGGCGAAGCGGACGTTCACTCAAAGAATGCTTCAGGCTCAACGCGGGTATCATTTCGAGAGAGAACCAATGGTCATTGCCCGAGAAGGCGCGATCGCACACTTTCCCGGGCACAGACGTAACCCAATCAGTTACCGAAGGACTCCATCAGCACTTGAACTAACTCGCCACCCTCTGGCGTCGCCCAACTGCCCGCCAGCTCGGCAATCAGCTGGTTGGTGCTGGTGAGCGTGACACCGGCCTTGTCCATTCGGCGCAAAGCGATGTCGTCGGCCATTTTTGTCGGTGAGGCGTCGGCATCGGCAACCACCTGAACCTCATAACCGTCGCACACCAGCGAGAGTGCCGGGTAAACGGTGCAGACGTCGTTGGTGACGCCGGCGATGATGAGTTTTTTGCGACCGGTGGCTTTCACCGCTGCGGCGAAGTGTTCGTCGTCCATTGCGTTGACGATGCCAAGTCGCTGGATGCGACCGGCAAATTCAGCCGGCAGGATCTGCTCCAGCTCGCTCAGGAGCGGGCCCTGCGCATGTTCTTCCATGCTGGAGGTGAGGACTACCGGCATCTTCAGGATTCGAGCCGATTTGGCGAGCATCAACGCATTGCGTTTCAGTTCTTCAAAAGGCATCGACTTTGCCCAACCCATGGTGCCGACCTGGTGATCGATCAGCAGGAGAGCAGCATTGTCAGCACTGAATTTTTCGTAGGTCATGGTGGTTCTCCTGGCAATTACAGGGGGGGGCAATCCCCCGGTGGTGGAATCAAACAACGTTCAAATGTCCGAAATCACCGCGCTGGTAGCTTTCTACCGCAGCGGCCAGCGCTTGCGATGAGGCGAGCGCCATCGGGCCTTGCCAATGCACAGGTTGATTCAATGGCGTGCCGGAAAACACAACGGCCTTGGCGCTCCCGGCAGGCGCAGTCAATTTCACAATCCGGTCCGGAGCCTGAGGGAGATTGACCGGCACCTGCGGTTGATTCAGGTCGAAGGGGTGGCCATCGACGTGAATTTTTCCGTCAATGGGCATCACGAACGCTACGTGCCCTGGCGCAATTGGAATGTTCAGCGCGTGACCACCTTCCAAAGATATGTCCAGAAGCCGCACATCCGTGGGTAACGACAATGGCGATATCACGCTCTCGAAGCTGCCCAGTGGCACTCGGATTTTCGCTCCAGGCAGATGAACGACCGATACATCCTGCGCTTCCACACTGAAGACGAAAGGTGCTTGCGCCTGTTTATCATCCGGCAAGTTGATGAAGACTTGCAGCATGTGCACAGTCTTGCCCGGCTCGGCCGGGACTTCCTCGTGCACCACACCTTTACCCGCCGCTGTCCAGTGCAGGCCGCCGGGTCGAATCAGGTTGCGATTGCCCAGACAATCCTGGTTATCGATGCCGGTTTCCGAATCGAGAAACAGGTAAGACACGGCGGAGAATCCCGCATGAGGATGGGCTGGAAACGTCGGCCCACTGATCCAGGCATGATCGACACCCAGGAACGGGTCGATCGGTTTCGCGTACCTGTCACCGCGCAGAGTGAAAGCCCTGAATCGACTGCCGTGGTTCATGCGCTGCAAGCGTGCGGTGGCTAGCATGGCGATGTTCCTCAGGCCCCTTGGGCCAGGCTTGGATAGTCGATGTAGCCTTCCGCGCCCGGCGCGTAGAAGGTGTTTTTGTCTGGAGTATTCAGTTCGGCGCCTGTACGGAAACGCTCAGGCAAGTCGGGGTTGGCAAGGAACGCGCCGCCAAATACAACCGCATCCGCCTGGCCACTGGCGATCAAGGTTTCTGCACTGACTTTATCGAGGCCGCTGCCGATCAGGTAACGCCCCTCAAACAGAGGGCGTAGCGCTGCGTGGTAGTCGAACGTGGCGCCGAACAGCGCCACATGCAGATAAGCCAGGTTGAAACCACGCAGTTGCTCGACCAGGTGGGTGTAGGTTTCTTGCGGATTGGCGTCGACGATGTCGTTGAAATTCATCTCGGGAGAAATCTTGATGCCGACACGATCGCTGCCGACTTCATCAACCATGGCGGCAAGCACTTCCAGCACAAACCGGACGCGGTTTTCAACTGAGCCGCCATATTCGTCATCACGCTGGTTACTACCAGTGGAAAGGAATTGCTCAGGCAGGTAGCCCGAAGCGGCATGCAACTCAACACCATCAAAACCGGCTTCAATCGCACGGCGTGCTGCCTGACGGTAGCCTTCGACGACTGACGCGATTTCGACGATGGTCAGTGCGTGCGGAATAACGAAGTCCTGTAGGCCGTCGGCGGTGTAGGTCTGCCCGGCAGGCTTGACGGCCGAAGGCGCCTGCGGATGAGCGCCGTCAGCGAGCAGCGAGGGGTGAGACACGCGACCGCAATGCATCAGTTGCATGAAGATGCGGCCACCGCGAGCGTGCACGGCTTCAGGCACACGCTTCCAGGCCGCCACTTGTTCAGTGGTTTCGATCCCCGGCGTTCGTGTGTAGCCCTTGCCAAGTGCGACGGGAAACACGCCTTCCGAGATGATCAGTCCGGCACTCGCCCGTTGCCCGTAGTAGGTCGCAACCAGATCAGTCGGCACGCCGGCGTCGTCGGAGCGCGAACGCGTCATGGGCGCCATGACCATACGGTTGGAGAGGGTGTAGCGGCCCACCTGGACTTCAGAAAAAAGCGCGTTCATTTCGGTACTCCTCATCAGTGATGTAGCTATCATCAATCAATCCGAATACGGGATAAATCCGGTAAAACTGAAATCACTGATCCATTAATGGAGCAATCTTTTGGAGTACCTGAACGATATGGCCTTGTTTGTGGAGGTCGTGAAAATGCGTGGCTTTCGCGGCGCTGCGGAATCTTTGGGCATGCCCAATTCGACACTTTCCCGAAGGATCAGCGGCCTGGAAAAGGCCATCGGTCTGCGTTTGCTGCATCGCACGACACGCAAAATCGAGCTGACCGAAGCGGGGCAGCTGTACTTCGAGCGTTGTAAGCGGATTGTCGAAGAAGCGCGGCTGGCCCATGAGCAATTGGGCGAAATGCTGGCCCGGCCCAGCGGTCTGCTGCGGGCCTCGTTGCCGGTGGATTTTGCCACTATCTACCTGGCACCGCTGATCGCGGAGTTTGCCCATGAGTACCCCGGGATCAGCTTCGAATTCGACCTTACACCGCGCCAAGTGGATCTCATCAGCGACCCGGTGGACGTTGTCATTCGCATGGGCGAACCGCCCGATTCCAACCTGATCGCCCGCAAGCTCGCGAGTCTGCAGCGCGGTTTATACGCCTCGCACAGATATCTGGAGCTGTTTGGGGAGCCGGATCATCCTTCACAGCTCACGGACCATGAATGTCTGAGAATGCGCGGACCAGGTGCTGATCTTTGGACGCTGTCGAGCGCGGCGGGAAATGAGCAGGTGACGGTGGGCGGACGATTCGAACTCAACAGCGTTGGGATGCTCCGGCGTCTGGCGTCGCTGGATCTGGGGATTGCTTTGTTGCCGGCCGGCATCGCAGCCCAGGACGTTTCGAATGGAACATTGCAGCGAGTCCTGCCGCAGTGGCAAGCGTCCCCCGTCTCTGTCTATGCGCTAACCGAGACCCGGCTGCTTCCGGCCAAGACGCAACGGTTTATCGAGTTTTTGCGCGATAAGCTCGAGTGTGTCTAAGGAGCCTCGGTGATCACGGTTCTGCTCCTCAGATACTTTAGACCAGTGCACATCTAAAGAGACAGGAGCGCCGTTCAAGCAATGAAAATGGTTATGCTTCGGTCTCGAATTAATGTCTGAGTTGGGCCGAAAGCAACCCTACTGTGAGCGCCATGCACGCAATTGTCAGGGTCCCTGGCGTGTTTCTGGAGAGGGTAGGCCGTTGCTTGGTGTGGCGCTGCGCTCTTCAAGCCTGGTGGTGCTCGAGCGTTCACAGCGGATGCGATCGTGCGGATCTCCTATTCGAACTGCAGAAGCAATGCGAGGGTGGTTCCTACGCCACCCTCGCATCCTTTTACCCGCGCTGCCTCAGGCACTGCCATAAACAATGTCGGTATTCAGCAGATCGACCCCGACCAAGGTGATGGTCGTTGTTTGTCCGCCTGTCTCGGCAACCGTCACGATGCTGTCTGCGCCGCTGTTGTCGATCTGGACAACGGCGTTCTGGTCGCCGTTGAGCACCAGGGTGTCTCGCAGGTTGGCGCCCGCATCGAAGCCGGTGACCTGGTACAGGTTCTCATCGAATGACAAATCGACGTTGAAGGCATCACGCTCACCGCCCGTACCCACCAGCGTGTAGTCGAAGGCGCCGACCAAGTCGTTGGCGAACAGGTTGGCGTCAAACGTACTTGATGCCGAGTCCCCATCCTTGTCCGTCAGCGTCGCGCTGAACGCCAGCTTGATATCGCTGGCGAGGCTCTCGCTCTGCTGAATGAACTGGATCACCGGGATCTTGATATCGCCCCGGCCCATCGTGAGCTGAACTGCGTCGATCAGCGCCGTACCCTCCTTCTCAATGAGGAAGGACACCTGCCCGCCGGCCTCCGGAGTCAGGCTGTTCACTTCGATGAGGTTCGAGAACGTGCCATCCTCGTAGTAGATCCTGTAGTACAGGTCCTCGGTTGCCGTGTTGTACCCCGCCACGGAGTTGTCGATGAAGACCTTCATGCCCGTCAGCAGGCTCTCCGGATTGACGACGAAACTTTCATCGGCGGCGCTGATTGCCACCAGGTTGTCTCCTTGGAAAACGTTGTTGGCGACGCCGATGCCGGAGGTACTGACGTTCATGGCCGCCGGGTCGATGTACGACGGCAGAGGGTTGGTCTGTAGCGTGGTTTCGGTGGGGTCGGGTGCTCCGAGTCCGATGCCGGTCAGGATGTCCGCAGTCGACGCAAGCGCCTTCGCGGAAAAGAACACAATCTCCTCGGATGCCGAAGGAATAGCCGGGTTATCCGTCTCCGGAATTAACAATGTGCGCACCGAATCCGGGCCGCCGGCAGCGAGCGAGCCGTCGGCACTGCTGAGCACGATCGTCGAGCGGAAGCCTTGCACCAGATCCAGTGCATAGCGGCCATCGGCAAAAGCGGTCAGCGTGTAGTCGACGGTGGTATCCGCCGTGTCGATGTTGTTGTCGAAATCACCAGTCAACTCCCCTGCGAACTGGTACGCGCCATTGGCGTCCGGTGAGGGCGCCAGCTCGTTGAGCGTACCGGTCCCGGTCGTGGTCGTGTTGTCTGGCCTGACGAGGGTGAACTGGCCATTCACCAACGAGATATCCAGACCGGTCGCCCCCAGCCCGTCGGCTCCGGCCGACTTGTCCCAGAACCCATATTGTGGAAGGACGCTACCGGTCCCGATCAGGTTGCCGAACGCGAGTGTTGGGCCATCATCTTCGAAGATGATTTTGGAGCCGATTTCGGCGGTCGAAACAGCGGTTTGGAGCAGCGTGAAGCCACCGATATCAAAATCGGCGTGGGTATTGCCCCTGGCATCGAGGGCCGCCCCGTTCTCGACGAGTACGCGGTTGTGATCCGCCGCCGTGGTGTATTCAATCTGGTAGCCGGCTTTAACGCCGGTGATGGTTGCAACCCCACCGGTGAAGCTGATGGTAATGGCCGGATCATTCACTGATCCGTTTGAATTCTCGATCACCTGCCCGGTGCTGATGTTGAAGACGCGAACATTGGTGATGCCAACCGGCGTGTCATTCGCATAGCCGTTGATGAAATTCACGCCAGGTTCAGCGGCGGTGCTGAATGCGCTGATTTTTACGACAGCACTCTTGCCGCTTTGCAACTGCACGACGTCGAAATTGGCCATCCTCGCATTGAAGACGGCGGTAAAGTCGATGTTGGATTCAACATCTGCTTCGTTCTGACTAAGGTTGGGAATGGTCACATCCTGCCTGGCGCCCGTGACGAACGAAAAGCGGATGCCGTCCTGTTCCGTAATCATCTGGTTGTTGGTGCCGAAGGTGGTCGGGTTAGCCGCCTGGCTGGTAATGATCGTGTCGCCAGTGTTTATATTGGCGCCGCTTGACTGGTCTGCGGGGTCCTTGCCGGTGGCGATGATGGTGGGGTCCGTGATCCTCAAGACACCAGCGTCATCGACAACTGTCGGGTTCGCCTTCGTGAACATCAGGAAGAGGTTCGCACCGGAGGGCACACCGGCCAGACTGAATTCCAGGTCCTGACTGGTTCCGATGAAAACAATACCCGACAGATCGACCGCATCGTCGGGGTTGCTAGCGTCCGGATGCTTGAGCGGTTCGAACTGCACGACCCAGATCTTGCCGCCCGTGGCCGGCGATCCGGTTTCTTCAATATAGGCAGCGAACACGACCGCGCCGGCCGGCCCCCCGGCTCGACCCACAACGATGTTGTTGTTCGTATCCGTATAGAGAAGGATATTGACGCCTTCGAGGGTATCCAGTCCGCTGTCCACGCCATTGAGCGGTGCGCCAAGGCTGTCGGTGAAGCTGATATCGGTAATGTTTGCTCCGGGCACAGGGGTGATGCTGAACGCATTACTACCCGTATCGCCCACCGCCCCCGTATAGCCACTCAAGGCCGCCGCCGTGACGGCACCTGCCCCAAGCGCGGTCAACCGGGTAGAGAAGATCGAGGGCAGGGACGCCACCAGAATGTCATTGTCGTCAGCGTCTCCCGCAGGGCTTGTAGTGGCGGTGCCGTTCTGCAACCCGGCCGTTTCGTCCAGCGTAACGTTCACGCCGGTCGCCAGGACGCTCGGAGTGCTGGCTGTGGTGGTGACGGTCGGAACGTATAGGGGAGCCGGATCGCTCACGAAGGTAGAAGTACTGTCGTCGCTCGTTAGCGATGAGTTGTTTTTGCGAATAGACATGATGATCTCCCTAGCAATTCCAGTGAGCGCGGCCTGGCCGTGGACCTATTTCTGGTACGTGCCACAACTATGGATAAGCGCCACAGGTTGCACATCGGCCGATACTCCCAGGCGGGGTGGGAGTTTCAGGCTACTTGGGAGGGGGAGACGGGATGTCCTGAAGGCGGGGCGTCGCATAATCCGATTGTGAATGAGGGCATGGTGCCGGCGCTCAAGGCCGAGAGAGAACTTAACGTCGAGTCCGGGGTTAGTTGACCACTGCAGGTTGATAGACGCGAGCCCCTGATTCCATGGGGTAAGCGTCCCGCCCAACTCACCTTGCGTGTTTTATCCCTAAACCGCTGACGTCCAGTAGCAAGGCGGACGCGTGCTTCGGCAAGCAGGACTTCGTGTACCGCCGTCAAAAAAAGCGGCCCCCCGCACCTGGCCGCCTGAGTTGGCTCAAATTCAGCTCGACGCGCTGGCCGTTAAAGCCCGGGCGACCTTGAGCACCGGCGCCATGTCCTCATTCACCAACGGAATATGCGGCGCCGCTCCTTCGCATCATTCCGTCTACCCCTTCCCAGTAGTCCCCTCCCCAATAGTCTGAAACTCCTACTCCGCCTGGGAGTATCGGCCGATGTACAACCTGCGGCGATTATTCATAGTTTTGGGATGCAGTAAAAACAGCTCCACGGTCTGGACTCGATAACTGGATTTGCTCAGGAGGAAGTCATGACTACGCGCAAGAAAAACTCATCGCTCACGAACGATTCGACCCCTCTAACCACTCCAACCGTCACCACCGACCTAAGCGACTACGCACCCGGCAGCACCGCCATCATCACGGCCAGCGGCTTCGCCGCCGGCAGCACAGTGGCGCTCGAAGTGGAGCACGCCACTGGCGCCGGCGCGGATAACCTGTGGGGCACGTCCGATGATGTGCTCGATACCAACACCGGTGAGGGACATGATCCCTGGTACGTGACCGACGGCGGCGCCGGCGATCTCGACGGTCAGGTCAACGGCAGCCTCACGACCTCGTGGTACGTGAACCCCGACGACTCGGCAGGCGCGACATTCCTGCTCTCCGCGGCCTCTGCGGGTGCCGATGGTGTGTCCGGCACGGGTGACGACGCTATGGCAACCATGTCGTTTACGGACAGCGTTCCGGGCGTCCTGGTGACCGGTGTGAACGTTACGCTGGATGAAACTGCCGGGTTGCAGAACGGTACCGCCACTGCAAGCCCCGCGGGAGACGCTGACGACAATGACATTCTGGTGGCGTCCCTGCCCTCGATCTTCTCTACCCGGTTGACCGCACTTGGAGCAGGTGCCATAACGGCGGCTGCCTTGAGTGGCTATACGGGGGCTGCGGGCAACACTGGCGCCAATGCGTTCAGCATCAGCGCTGCGCCCGGAGCAAGCATTACCGATATCAGCTTTACCGACAGCCTTGGCGCGCCGCTCAATGGCCTGGACAGCGGACTGCTCACTCTCGATGGCACCCCCATCCTTCTCTATACAGACTCGAACAACAATATCGTTGTAGGCAAAGCCGGCGGCGTGATCGTGTTCGCGGCTTATATTGAAGAGACCGGTTCGCCGGTCACGGGCGGCAAGATCTGGGTCGTGCAGTACCAACCGCTGCAGCATCCGGACACCAGCAACCCCGACGATGCGGTCAATCTGCTGGATAAGGTTTTCATCGGAACCATTCAGGACTCGGCATTCAGTCTGGCTAATGTGCCCTCCGGCCAGAACCTGTTCCTGATGTTCACGAAAGCGAACCCGACAACTGAAATTGTCGATGGTGTCACGCGGATCACGGATCCCACCATCATTGCCACCGGCAAGGACCCCGCAGACCAGTCAAGCGGCGCCAATATAAACACTGGCGACAGGATCAATACCAGCCATGGGGGTGGCCCGACCACCATCGGCACCAACAATCAGATGATTGTGGAACAAGAGGGCATTCGCTTTTCGTTCGTCACGGGCGCCAGGCAGGATGTGACCGTTCCCAACCTTAGTCAGACCGAAGCAGATGTTGAATCCAACATCGACTTTACCGACGTCTACAATACAACGTCGGCCAATTTCGACATCGTGCAGTTGCAAAGCGGCAAGAGTGCTGTCGTAAAAATCAGCGCATTCAGCACCGCTGCCGAACCCGGCGTGGATTTCATCAACGGCTATGCGGGTGATACACCGGTTGCAATCACCAATGTTCGAATCATCAACATCAGTACCGGGCTGGTGATCGAAGATTCAGACGGATCGGTAAATGATCCGGCCATTGGCATCAGCTTTTCTGGCGGGGTTGCCACCATCACCGGCGTTAAAGCCGGCTACCAGATTGAATACACCACAACCGCGGATCATAACCGCGTGCTCGTCGAAAACGGGGCGGCCCGCGACGCCAGGGGCAATGATCACGCCGATTTTGATATCGGTGGCTTCTCGCTGGTTCAACCCTCTATTACGATCACCGAAATCGGCTCCAGGATTGTCTTCGAGGACGACGGACCGAGCATCAGCGCCACCGGTGAGGAACCAACGCTGACGGTGGACGAAACAGTCTTGGCGATCAACGACACCAAGAGCTTTGCCGCCAAC
>NZ_JBYTBK010000067.1:0-13082 GCF_058789115.1 Pseudomonas sp. FW300-N1A1
ATCGCGAACTCCGTCGGGCTCAAGTCCGTGCCCTTGTTCAACACTTCCGTGTCGAACAGCGCCAGAACCGCCGCCGCGTCGCTGTCGTTATCCTGGTTGTCGGCCGTCTCGTCGATCGTCACCACGCCGCCGCCATCGATCACGTCCGCGCTCGGTCCGTCGTCTTCGAAGATGATCTTGGAGCCGATTTCGGCGGTCGCAACAAAGGCTTGGATCAGCTTGAAGCCACCGATATCAAAATCGGCGTGGTTATTGCCCTTGGCGTCGAGGGCCGCCCCGTTCTCGACGAGCACGCGGTTGTGATCCAACGTTGTGGTGTATTCAATCTTGTAGCCGGCCAAAACGCCGGTGATGGTTGCAACCCCGCCAGAAAAGCTGATGACAATGCTCGAGCTATTCACCGTCCCGTCTGAATTCTCGATCACCAGCCCGGTGCTGATATTGATGACGCGAACATTGGTGATTGCAACCGACGTATCGCCCGCATATCCGTTGATGAAATTCACACCAGGTTCAGCAGCGGTGCTGAATGCGCTGATTCTTACGACAGCACTCTTGCCGCTTTGCAACTGCACGACGTCGAAAGTGGCCATCTTCACATTGAAGACGCCGGTAAAGTCGACGTTGGACTCAAGATCTGCTTCGTTCTGATCCAGGTTGGGAATGGTCACATTCTGCCTGGCGCCCGTGACGAACGAAAAGCGGATACCTTCTTGTTCCACAATCATCTGGTTGTTGGTGCCGAAGGTGGTCGGGCCACCGGCCTGGCTAGTATTGATCGTGTCGCCAGTCGTTATATTGGCGCCACTTGACTGGTCTGCGGGGTTCTTGCCGGTGGCGATGATGGTGGGATCCGTGATCCGCGTGACACCATCGACAATTTCAGTTGTCGGGTTCAATTTCGTGAACATCAAGAAGAGGTTCTGACCGGAGGGAGCACCGGCCAGACTGAATTCCAGGTCCTGAGTGGCTCCGATGAAAACCTTGTTCAGCAGATTGACCGCATCGTCGGGGTTGCTAGTGTCCGGATGCTTGAGCGGCTCGTACTGCACGGTCCAGATCTTGCCGCCCGTGACCGGCGATCCGGTCTCTTCAATATAGGCTGCGAACACGATCGCGCCGGTAGAGCCCCCGGCTCGGCCCAGAACGATATTGTTGTTCGTATCCGTATAGAGAAGGATAGCGGTGCCATCAAGGGTATCCAGTCCGCTGTCCAAGCCATTGAGCGGTGCGCCAGTGCTGCCGACGAAGCTGATATCGGTAATGCCTCCTCCGGGCGCAGCGGTAATGCTGAACGCATTACTGCCCGTGTTGCCCGCGGCACCCGTATAGCCACTCAAGGCAGCTTCCGCTACGGCACCTGCCCCAAGTGCGGTCAAACGGGCAGAGAAGGCCGAGGGCAGGGATGCCACCAGAATGTCGTTGTCATCATCAGCGGCTGCGCCGTTCTGCAACCCGGTTGTTTCGTCCAGCGTAACGTTCACGCCGGTCGCCAGGACGTTCAGAACGCTGTCCGTAAATGACGTTGTCGCCACAGCGTCGTCAGCGGTGCCGGACACACCATCGGCGCCCGCAGAGGCCGCAGTGAGCAGAAACGTCGCGCCTACCGAGTCATCAGGATTCACGTACCACGAGGTCGTGATGCTGCCGTTGACTTTTCCGTCGAGATCACCAGCGCCGCCGTCGGTCACGTACCAGGGCTCGTGTCCCTCACCGGTGTTGGTATTGAGCACATCATCGGGCGTGCCCCACACGTTATCCGCGCCAGCACCGGTGGCGTGCTCCACTTCAAACGCCACTGTGCTGCCCGCGGCGAAGCCGCTGGCCGTGAAGGTGGCGGTGCTGCCAGGTGCGTAGTCGCTCTGATCGGTGGTGACGGTTGGCGTGGATAGAGGGGCTGAATCGCTCGTTAGCGATGAGCTTTTTTTGCGAGTAGTCATGACATTCTCCCGAGCAATATCAGTCATCAAGGCCTGACCGTGGACCTATTTCTGGTACGTGCCACAACTATGGATAAGCGCCACAGGTTGCACATCGACCGATACTCCCAGCCGGGGTGGGAGTTTCAGACTACTTGGGAGGGAGGCAGCTTCAGCCGGACAAGCACTTTGATGATCAACGAAGTACCGCTTGTCGGTGCCAATGACCGGATTGTCATACGCGAAAGAAGGCGAACGACGAACGCCGCTGGCCCGGGAATCCTGCGGAGTCGTTCCGCATGATCTAAGCTCCACAAAGGTTGGCTTTTCGAGCTGGAGTTTCCATGCGAAACACACCTGAAAACAGTCTGAAAAGTGCTTTGAAAGCCTGTAGAGACAGCTTTATTTCTGTGGGCTTTTTCAGCTTTTTCATCAACGCGCTAATGCTCGTTCCTACCTTCTATATGCTTCAGGTGTATGGGCGAGTGATGGCCAGCGGAAGTCTGACGACCCTGGCCATGCTGACGCTGATCATGACCGGGCTGGTGATCACGCTCGGCTCCCTGGAATGGGTTCGTTCACGCATCATGGTTCGGGTCAGTACCCGGCTGG
The DNA here is from genome assembly GCF_058789115.1 of Pseudomonas sp. FW300-N1A1. Classification (NCBI taxonomy): domain Bacteria; kingdom Pseudomonadati; phylum Pseudomonadota; class Gammaproteobacteria; order Pseudomonadales; family Pseudomonadaceae; genus Pseudomonas; species Pseudomonas sp. FW300-N1A1. The sequence continues at coordinate 2,532 of NZ_JBYTBK010000067.1, forward strand.
ATGTGTTGCTGAGTCGCCAGGTCTACAAGGCCAGTTTCAAACGGGCCCTGGACAGTGGCGGCATGGATGCTTCGGCCCAGTCGCTCAACGACTTGACGGGTTTGAGACAGTTTCTCTCCGGTAACGGTTTGTTCGCCTTTTTCGACGCCCCCTGGTTGCCGATCTATATCGCGGTGATGTTCCTGTTTCATCCCTGGTTTGGCTGGGTAGCGACGGGCAGTGCCCTATTGTTGTTAGTGCTCGCCGTTGTCAATGAGAAGCTGACGGGGCCGCCACTGGCCCAGGCCAACAAGGAGCATATCGGCGCCACGCTCTACACCACGAAGAACCTGCGCAACGCCGAAGTCATCGAGTCCATGGGCATGCTTGAAACCCTGATGGATCGTTGGGGGCATCGGCAAAAAAACGTCCTGTTGCTGCAGTCCCTGGCGAGCGATAGAGGGGCCATTGTCAGCACGCTTTCCCGGACGTTCCGGATCCTCGTGCAATCACTGGTGCTGGGGCTGGGGGCGTACCTGGCGGTGGACCATCAGGTGGGGGCTGGCATGGTGTTTGCCGGGGCCGTACTGCTGGGGCGTGCACTGGCCCCCATCGATCTGATCATCGGCAGCTGGAAGGGCTTTATTGCGGCTCGCTCGCAGTACAGCCGCCTGAAAGACATCCTCGACAAACAACAGGCGCAACCCGAGCGCATGTCTTTGCCTGCGCCTCTGGGGCACGTGCAGGTCGAGAATCTGATTGTCGCGGCACCTGGCTCGCAAACCCCGATCATCAAAAACATCAGCTTCACCGTACCTGCCGGTTGCGCGGTGGGAATCATCGGTCCCAGTGCCGCGGGCAAGTCGACCCTGGCCAGAGCACTGATGGGGGTATGGGTGCCGCAGCATGGGGTGGTTCGGCTGGATGGCGCGGACATCAGCGCCTGGGACAAACATGAGCTTGGGCCGCATATCGGTTACTTGCCCCAGGACATTGAATTGTTCGAAGGCAGTATCAGCGAGAACATTGCCCGCTTCGCCGAGGTCGATTCGGCGAAAGTCATTCTGGCTGCCAGGACCGCTGGCGTTCACGAAATGATTTTGCTGTTGCCCGATGGCTACGACACCGTCATTGGCAGCGAGGGCGTCATGCTGTCGGGAGGGCAGCGTCAGCGCATCGGGCTGGCCCGCGCCCTGTATGGCAATCCGCGGCTGATTATTCTCGACGAGCCCAACTCCAATCTTGACGAAGTCGGTGATCGCGCCCTGGCAGCCGCCATCCAGCAACTCAAGCAGACCGGTGCGACCCTGTTTGTCATTACCCACCGAACCAACATCGTGTCGCAGCTTGACCGGATCATGGTGATAAGCGCTGGGGTTATCAGTCTCTATGGGCCACGCGAGCATGTGCTGGCCGAGCTCAACACGCTGCAAAAACAGGCACAAAAGCACGCCACGCCAACAGGCGTCAGCATGGCTTCGGTCGATACCAGCAAGGGTGATGCCGATGAACCCTACGATACCCGGTCGTCAAATTGAAAGCTTCGCCGACCTGCCAATAGCTGATCATAAAATTCGCCGTCTGGGCATTGCCATTGTCGGCGTGACTTTCGGCCTGTTCGGTACCTGGGCGGCGCTCGCGCCCCTCGACGGTGCCGCATTCGCGCCGGGGGTGGTCACCGTGCAGGCTTACCGCAAAACGGTCCAGCATATTGAAGGGGGGATCGTCAAAGACGTGCTCGTCCATGACGGTGACATCGTCAAGCGTGATGATCCGCTGATCATTCTTGATGATGCCCAACTACGCTTCGAATACGAGATGGCTCGAAGCCAGCTGGTCGCGACCAGAGCCATGGAGGCAAGGCTCAGAGCCGAACGCGACACGCTGTCGGCGATCAGCTTTGGGGAGATAGCCGATCCCGACAGTCTGCGAGGCGTGGAAGCGCGCCATGGCGAAACCCAGGTGTTCAACGCTCGGCAGGGCTCGCGGCTGGGCCAGATAGCGGTGCTGCGCGAGCGCGTCGGCCAGTTGAATCAACAGATCAAGGGACTGGAATCAATGATTGGTACCAAGGTTTACCTGGAGAAATCCTACAGCGGTGAAATCAATGAATTGGGCGATATGCTCAAGCAAGGGTTCGTTGACAAACAACGTCTGCTCGAGCAGGAACGCAAGCTGGGGATGCTCAGGTCGGAAGTGGCTGATCACCGTTCCACTATTAACAGGACTCGCCTGCAGATCAACGAAACGCAGCTGCAGATTCTGCAAATCGACAAGGACTTCAATGCCGACGTCGTCAAGCAACTGGCCGAGGTTCAGACCAGGATGTACGACCTGCAAGAGAAAACCTCGGCCCTGGAAGACCGGCTCAATCGTATCGTCATCCGCGCCCCCGAAGCAGGGATGGTGATTGGCATGACCGTGCACACCATTGGTGGTGTCGTGCGCCCGGCGACACCGCTGCTGGACATCGTTCCGTCGGTTTCCGAGCTGGTCATAGAGGCCCAGGTGGAGCCGGTGGATATTGATCGTATCGCCATCGGCAAGCGTGCCGATATCCGTTTCGGCGCGTTCAACAGCTCGACCACTCCGGTGATCGAGGGCGAGGTCAGCAGCGTATCGGCTGACCGACTGACCAATGAAAAGACCGGGAATGCCTATTACCTGGCGCGGGTCCGGGTAACCGAGGACGGCGCCCGCACCTTGGGTGATCGCAAGTTGTTGCCAGGGATGCCGGCGGACGTGTTGATCATCACCGGGCAACGCACGCTCTTGCAGTACTTGATGCAACCGGCCCGCGATGCCATGTCTCAATCGATGATCGAGGAATGACCGTGGGCGCGTCGGCGGTTCTACTGGGCGGTGCGTTCATGCTGGCAACGGCTGCCGCCCTGGCGCAAACCACTGCAGCAAAGCCGGCCGAGGTCAGTGCCTCGACGTTTTCCACCGACCTCATGCAGTTGTATCGCGAGGCGCGGCTGGAGGATCCACAGATATTGGCCTCCTTTGCGCAAGCACAGGCGGGTCAGGAACATCAGCGCGAGGCCATGGGGGCGCTGTTGCCGCAACTGTCGTTCAATGCCGGGACGAACCGGATTCACCAGGAAAACGACCTGATAGAGCAGAGTTACGATAACGAAAACTACAGCCTGGTGCTGCGTCAATTCCTCTACAACAAGGCCGCGTGGGAGAACTATCAAAAATTCAAAAGCCTGGCCAAGCAGTCCGAATCGGAAGCGCTGGAATCCCAGGCCGAGGCCACAGTGGAATTGGCGCGGCGTTACTTCACCGCGTTGGCGTCCGAGGATGAACTGGAGTTGGTGAGGGCGGAGCGTCGAACCACGCAAAAGAGCCTGGACCGAGTCAATGCGTTGTACGACAAGCAACTGGCATTGATTACTGATCAGCTCGACCTCAAGGCCAGGGTGGACTTGCTCGCGGCGCAGGAGGTGGATGCCCGCAACCAGGCCAGTATCAGTCGCGAGGCACTGGCGGAGATCGTCGGCCGGCCGGTCAAGGAGAAGCTCAACCGGATTCGCGATGACATGCAACTACGGGTTTCGGCCCAGAGCCTGGAGACCTGGGTCCGCGAAGGTATGGCGTTGAACCCGGCGCTCAAGGCCAACGAGAGCGGCGTCGAAGCCGCGGAGGCAGCGTTGCGCGGTGGCAAGGGCGGGCACTATCCGACCCTGAGTCTGAACCTGAGCGCACAAGAGACCAACGAGGGCTACAACAACTCCCTGACGCCGCGCACTGACAATTATGTCGCCGGAGTCAGCGTTCAGGTGCCGCTGTACAGCGGCGGCTCGACCTCGGCGCGGGTCCGTGGGCTCTACCAGGATCAGCTTGTCGCCGAACAGGAACTGGAAGCGATCCGCCGTCGGGTGGTCAAGGAGATCACCAGTGCTTACCTGACCGCCAATTCGAACGGCGAAAAAATCGGCGCGAATCGCCTGGCCCTGGCCTCGGCACAGCTGTCCAGGGTGGCGGCAGAGAAAGCGCTGAGCTACGGAATGGTCAATGCCGTCGATGTACTGGCCACCGTACGCAACGAATTCCGCGCTCGGCGTGACCTGCTCAAGACGCAATACGAATTCCTCAGTAACGTGTTCACCCTCAATCGCTGGGCGGGAAAACCACCGGCCGAAAGTGTCGAAAGTGTGAATGGCTGGTTGAGCCCCGGCAGTTCCGGCCAGGCCATGGGCGTTGAATCGGAGTATTAGACAGGCGAAAGGTTGCCAGGTGATTCAAACGGGTGATGACCTCAATTCAAGGCGTGGCGTTGTCCGCAAAACCTGAGGCGACTCATAGAACGGCTAGAAACAATGCGAGGGTGGTTCCTACACCACCCTCGCCTCTTTTTACCCGCGCGATGCCTCAGACGCCGCCATGAACAATGTCTGTATTCAGTAGATCGACCCCGACCAAGGTAATGGTCGTTAGTTGTCCACCAGATTCGGCAATCGTCACGATGCTGTCTGCGCCGGTGTTGTCGATCGACTGGACAGTGGCGCTCGGGTCGCCGTTGAGCACCAGCGTGTCTTGCACGCTTGGGCCCGTATCGAAGCCGGTGACCTGATACAGGTTCTCATCGACTGACAAATCGATGTTGAAGGCATCACGCTCACCGCCCGTGCCAACCAGCCTGAAGTCGAAGAGCGCATCGGCCGAGTCGTTGGCGAACAGGTTGGCGTCAAACGTACTCGTCGCCGAGTCCCCATCCTTGTCCGTCAGCGTTGCGTTGAACGCCAGCTTGACATCGCTGGCCAGGTTCTCGCTCTCCGTAATGAACTGGATCACCGGGATCTTGATCTCGCCCCGGGCCATCGTGAGCTGAACAGCATCGATCAGCGCCGTGCCCGCCTTCTCAATGAGGAAGGACACTTGGCCGCCGGCCTCCGGCGTCAGGGTGTTCACCTCGATGAGGTTCGAGAACGTGCCGTCCTCGTAGTAGACCCGGTAGTACAGGTCCTCGGTCGCCGTGTTGTAACCCGCCACGGAGTTGTCGATGAAGATCTTCATGCCCGTCAGCAGGCTCTCCGGATTGATGACGAAGCTTTCATCGGCGGCGCCGATTGCCGCCAGGTTGTCTCCCTGGAACAGGTTATTGGCGACACCGATGCCGGCCGTGCTGACGTTCATGGACGCCGGGTCGATGTATGACGGCAGGGGGTTGGTCTGTAGCGCGGTTTCGGTGGGGTCGGGTTCTCCGAGCCCGATGCCGGTGAGGATGTCCGCAGTCGACGCCAGCGCCTTCGCGGAGAAGAACACCACCTCCTCGGATGCCGAAGGAATCGCCGGGTCGTCCGTCTCCGGAATCAACAAGGTGCGCACGGGATCCGGGCCGCCGGCAGCGAGCGAGCCGTCGGCACTGCTGAGCACGATCGTCGAACGGAAGCCTTGCACCAGATCCAATGCATAGCTGCCATTGGCGAAGGCGGTCAGCGTGTAGTCGACTGTGGTATCCGCCGTTGCAGCGTTGTTGTCGAAATCACCGGTCAACTTCCCGGCGAATTGGTACGCACCATTGGCGTCCGGTGAGGGCGCCAGCTCATTGAGCGTGCCGGTCCCGGTCGTGGTCGTGTTGTCGGGCCTGACGAGGGTGAACTGGCCATTCACCAACGAGATATCCAGACCGGCCGCCCCCAGCCCGTCGGCTCCTGCCGAACTGTCCCAGAACCCGTATTGGGGAAGGACGCTACCGGTCCCGATCAGGTTGCCGAACGCGAGTGATGGGCCATCGTCCTCGAACACCAGGTTCTGTCCGATGTTGAGCGTCGCGTGGGCACTGTCGCCGTCCTTGTCGGTCTTGGTCGCTGTCAGCGTCACCAGGTTGTCCGAGGTCAACGTCTTCGAATCATCGGGGTTGGTGGCGTCGGGATGCACCACGGCCCGAAGCTGGTCGAGCGTGACGTCACCATTGGCGGCCACGCTGACGGTGAACACCAGCGCGTTGCTCGTGGCCGTGCGGCCTTCCACCACTGCGCCGTTGAGCGACAGGTTCACCGCCTGGCCGGTGGCCGTGTCGGTCAGCCCGGAGGCCCCCACCACCACACCCAGCGCATAGGTCAGGGTACCGGCCCCGTCAGCGCCAAACGCCGAGGTGAAGTTGGCGGCAAAGCTCTGGGTGTCGTTAGTCGCCAGGACTGTTTCGTCCACCGTCAGCGTCGGTTCCACGCCGGTGGTGTTGATGTTCGGTCCGTCGTCCTTGAACACCAGGTTCTGCCCAATGTTGAGGGTCGCCTGGATACTGTCGCCGTCCTTGTCGATCGTGGTCGCCGTCAGTGTCACCAGGTTGTCCGAGGTCAACGTCTTCGAATCATCGGGGTTGGTGGCATCGGGATGCACCACCGCCCGGAGCTGGTCGAGCGTGACGTCACCATTGGCGGCCACGCTGACGGTGAACACCAGCGCGTTGCTCGTGGCCGTGCGGCCTTCCACCACTGCGCCGTTGAGCGACAGGTTGACTGCTTCACCGGTGGCCGTGTCGGTCAGCCCGGAGGCCCCTGCCACTACACCCAGCGCATAGGTCAGGGTGCCAGCCCCGTCGGCGCCAAACGCCGAGGTGAAGTTGGCGGCAAAGCTCTGGGTATCGTTGGTGGTCAGGACTGTTTCGTCCACCGTCAGCGTCGGCTCTACGCCGGTGGTGCTGATACTCGGTCCGTCGTCCTCGAACGCCAGGTTCTGCCCGATGTTGAGGGTCGCCTGGACACTGTCGCCGTCCCCGTCGGTCGTGGTCGCCGTCAGTGTCACCAGGTTGTCCGAGGTCAACGTCTTCGAATCATCGGGATTGGTGGTGTCGGGATGCACCACTGCTCGGATCTGGTCGAGCGTGACCTCACCATTGGCGGCGACACTGACGGTGAACACCAGCAGGTCGGTGGTGGCCGTACGGCCTTCCACCACCGCACCGTTAAGCGACAGGTTGACCGCCTCACCGGTGGCCGTGTCGGTCAGCCCGGAGGCCCCTGCCACCACACCCAGCGCATAGGTCAGGGTGCCAGCCCCATCGGCGCCAAACGCCGAATTGAAGTTAGCGACAAAGCTCTGGGTGTCGTTGGTCGCCAGAACTGTTTCGTCCACCGTCAGCGTTGGCTCCGTGCCGGTGGTGTTGATGCTCGGCCCATCGTCTTCGAAGATGATCCTGGAGCCGATTTCGGCGGTCGCAGTAGAGGGTTGGATCAGCGTGAAGCCACCGATATCAAAATCGGCGTGGTTATTGCCCCTGGCGTCGATAGCCGCCCCGTTCTCGATGAGCACGCGGTTGTGATCCGCCGTTGTGGTGTATTCAATCTGGTAGCCGGCCAAAACGCCGGTGATGGTGGCAACCCCGCCAGAAAAGCTGATGACAATGCTCGAGCTATTCACCGATCCGTCTGAGTTCTCGATCACCTGCCCAGTGCTGATGTCGATGACGCGAACATTGGTGATGTCAACCACCGTATCGTTCGCATAGCCGTTGATGAAATTCACGCCAGGTTCAGCAACGGTGCTGAATGCGCTGATTTTTACGACAGCACTCTTGCCGCTTTGCAACTGCACGACGTCGAAATTGGCCGATTTGGTATTTAAGACGCTGGTAAAGTCGATGTTGGATTCAACATCGGCTTCGGTCTGGCTAAGGTTGGGAATGGTCACATCCTGCCTGGCGCCCGTGACGAACGAAAAGCGGATGCCCTCTTGTTCCACAATCATCTGATTGTTGGTGCCGAAGGTGGTCGGCCCACCCGCCTGGCTGGTATTGATCGTGTCGCCAGTGTTTATATTGGCGCCACTTGACTGGTCGGCGGGGTTCTTGCCGGTGGCAATGATGGTGGGATCCGTGATCCGCAAGACACCACCGTCGTCGACAACGGTCGGGTTCGCCGTCGTGAACATCAGGAACAGGTTCTGACCGGAAGGTGCGTTGGCCAGACTGAATACCAGGTCCTGACTGGTGCCGATGAAAACAATACCCGACAGATCGACAGCGTCGTCGGGGTTGCTAGCGTCCGGATGCTTGAGCGGTTCGAACTGCACGACCCAGATCTTGCCGCCCGTGACCGGCGATCCGGTTTCTTCAATATAGGCAGCGAACACGACCGCGCCGGCCGCCCCCCCGGCTCGACCCACAACGATGTTGTTGTTCGAGTCCGTATAGAGAAGGATATTGGTGCCATCGAGGGTATCCAGTCCGCTGTCCACGCCATTGAGCGGTGCGCCAAGGCTGTCGACGAAGCTGATATCGGTAATGTTTGCTCCGGGCGCAGCGTTGATGCTGAACGCATTGGCGCCCGTGTTGCCCGCAGCACCCGTATAGCCACTCAAGGCGGCCGCCGTTACGGCACCGGCCCCAAGCGCGGTCAACCGGGTAGAGAAGATCGAGGGCAGGGACGCCACCAGAATGTCATTGTCGTCAGCGTCTCCCGCAGGGCTTGCCGTGGCGGTGCCATTCTGCAATCCGGCTGTTTCGTCCAGCGTAACGTTCACACCGGTCGACAGGACGACCGGAGTGCTGGCCGTGGTGGTGACGGTCGGAGTGTAGAGGGGAGCCGGAGCGCTCACGAAGGTAGACGTACTGTCATCGCTCGTTAGCGATGAGTTGTTTTTGCGAATAGACATGACGTTCTCCCGAGCAATTCCCGTGACCGCGGCCGAACCGTGGACCTATTTCTGGTACATGCCACAACTATGGATAAGCGCCACAGGTTGCACATCGGCCGATACTCCCAGGCGGGGTGGGAGTTTCAGACTACTTGGGAGGGGAAGCGGGATGACGCGAATCCACTGGCTCTGAGGTGATAGCAGGTCGCTATGATTCAACCCTGGCGGTCTTTCACTCGAACACCACGCCAACGATTGCGCATAGGACCAAACGACAAGCAATTGAAACAAAGCGGCTCTCATATCAGGACTGCAGAAGCAATGCGAGGGTGGTTCCTACGCCACCCTCGCATCCTTTCACGCGCGCGACGCCTCAGACGCCGCCATGAACAATGTCGGTGTTCAGCAGATCGACCCCGACCAAGGTGATGGTCGTTAGTTGTCCGCCAGTCTCGGCAATCGTCACGATGCTGTCTGCGCCGCTGTTGTCGATTGATTGGACAGTGGCGTTCGGGTCGCCGTTGAGCACCAGCTTGTCTTGCACCCCTGGGCCCACATCAAAGCCAGTGACCTGGTACAGGTTCTCATCGACTGACAAATCGATGTTGAAGGCATCACGCTCACCGCCCGTACCAACCAGCCTGAAGTCGAAGAGCGCATCGGCCGAGTCGTTGGCGAACAGGTTGGCGTCAAACGTACTCGTCGCCGAGTCCCCATCCTTGTCCGTCAGCGTCGCATTGAACGCCAGCTTGACATCGCTGGCCAGGCTCTCGCTCTCCTTAATGAACTGGATCACCGGGATCTTGATATCGCCCCTGGCCATCGTGAGCTGAACAGCATCGATCAGCGCCGTGCCCTCCTTCTCAATGAGGAAGGACACCTGTCCACCGTCCTCTGGAGTCAGGCTGTTTACCTCGATGAGGTTCGAGAACGTGCCATCCTCGTAGAAGATCCTGTAGTACAGGTCCTCGGTCGCCGTGTTGTAACCTCCCACGGAGTTGTCGATGAAAACCCTCATGCCCGTCAGCAGGCTTTCTGGATTGATGACGAAACTTTCATCGGCGGCGCCGATTGCCGCCAGGTTGTCTCCCTGGAACAGGTTGTTGGCGATGCCGATGCCGGCCGTGCTGACGTTCATGGCCGCTGGGTCGATGTACGACGGCAGGGGGTTGGTCTGTAGCGTGGCTTCGGTCGGGTCGGGTTCTCCGAGTCCGATGCCGGTCAGGATGTCCGCAGTCGACGCAAGCGCCTTCGCGGAGAAGAACACAACCTCCTCGGATGCCGAAGGAATAGCCGGATCGTCCGTCTCCGGAATCAACAAGGTGCGCACGGGATCCGGACCGCCGGCAGCGAGCGAGCCGTCGGCACTGCTGAGCACGATCGTCGAACGGAAGCCTTGCACCAGATCCAGTGCATAGCTGCCATTGGCGAAGGCGGTCAGCGTGTAGTCGACGCTGGTATCCGCCGTTGCGGCATTGTTGTCGAAATCACCGGTCAACTTCCCGGCGAACTGGTACGCGCCATTGGCGTCCGGTGAGGGCACCAGCTCGGTGAGCGTGCCGGTCCCGGTCGTGGTGGTGTTGTCTGGCCTGACGAGGGTGAACTGGCCATTGACCAACGAGATATTCAGACCGGCCGCCCCCAGCCCGTCGGCTCCGGCCGACCTGTCCCAGAACCCGTATTGGGGAAGGACACTACCGGTCCCGATCAGGTTGCCGAACGCGAGTGATGGGCCGTCGTCCTCGAACACCAGGTTCTGGCCGATGTTGAGGGTCGCCTGGGCGCTGTCGCCATCCTTGTCGGTCTTGGTCGCCGTCAGCGTCACCAGGTTGTCTGAGGTCAGGCTCGTCGCATCATCGGGGTTGGTGGCGTCGGGATGCACCACGGCCCGCAGCTGGTCGAGCGTGACATTACCATTGGCGGCGACGCTGACGGTGAACACCAGCGCGTTGCTCGTGGCGGTGCGGCCTTCGACCACCGCGCCATTGA
>NZ_JBYTBK010000068.1:0-12407 GCF_058789115.1 Pseudomonas sp. FW300-N1A1
CTCGAACTCGACCACCTCGAAGGCGTCGCCTTGCAGGGGCTCGAAGGTGAAGCGCAGGTCGCTTTGACGGGGCATGGTCTAGTCCTCAGGGTCACTGCCAATGAACGCGGCAACCTTCTGGTACAACGCCGGCTCCCACGCTTGGGCTGTCGTGTCGCGCATCTGTCGGGCGACGCTGGCATAGAGGTCGTCCGCCAGCCACGCCAACCCTCGGGCGGCCAGCAGGTCGGCGGCGATCACCGTGGCGTAGTTGCGCGGGCGCGGGGCGTCATCGGCGGCATGCAGTGCCTGCAGACGCAACAACACCACCTCGACACCTTCGCTATTGAGTTGATCGACCAGTTCGTCGCGCAGACCGGCGTACTCCTGGACAGGGCTGGCGCTGGCTTCCGCTTGATCGGCCCCGGTCATCCAGGCCAGGGTCTGGGGATCGGCGAATGGGGTGCCATCACTGAAACAAAGCTCCTTGAGTGCCGGCAGACGGCAGACAAAGCGTGCACACGCTTGCCGCAGGACAGAGGCCACCTCGTCCATCGCCAGGCGCGATGCCACACAGGCCGCCAGGTAGCTGCCACGCAGCCAGAACGGTGAAGCCGTCACGCTTTTTTCGATGCGATACAGCAAGGCCGGCTCCAGGGCATTGGCGGCCAAGGCGTCCTGATAACCATCGACAATGTCGCGGGGCACGGCGGTCAGTTCGGTGCGGCGCTCGCGAGTGATCGAGGGGACGGCGCGGATAGGCGACCACAGGCCGAAACGCCGCAACTGATACCCGGTGGGGTCGTAAGGGTCTTGCTGGTTGATCTGTTCGGCCATGCTCAGCAGCGCCCGACGCTGCTCACGTTCATTACCTGCCGGTTGCGCGGTGGCGTTGGCAAAAAACGCCGGACTCAGGGGATTGCCGGATGCCGGCTCCCTGCGCACAGGCTCAGGCGCCGGCACCCGCTCGCGGTACTTGTCCAGTTGCATTTGCAATTCGTCGATCGCGCCCTGATCCAGCCTGGCCATCTCGACGCTGCGCTGCAGGCTCGCCAACGCCCGCTCGGCCGCCGCCTGATGCGACGGCGCAAAGCTGCTGCGCTCCAGGGTCGGCAGCGCTTCCCCTAACCGTTCCAGCAGTTGTTTCACCTGCCTGCGCTTGGCCAGGTAGCCGGTGGCGCCAGGCTTGGGGTAAGCACCGTCCCAATAACCTGCGACCATGCCCGCCAACAGGTCGAGGGCATCGGCCCAGCGCGCCCATTGTCGGGTGCGCAGCCATACGACATGCAGATGTCCGAGAATCCGAAAGTGCTTGCACTGGGTCGTCAGGTATTGCCGGGAGGCTTCGTCGATGTAGGGCCAATCGATCCCGCTCTCGCGAAGGCCGCCGAGCTTGACCATTTCCTGGTCGATCGCCTGGTAGGTTTCGTCCTCGACGTCGAAGTGCCCGCAGGGTTGCTGTGGATCTATCGGCGCCAGCAGCCCGTTGACCACCTCCAGCGGTACATCGATTACCAACGACATACCTGGCGCTCCTGTTCGATCAATTCCCCCAGTCCGTCGGCGTCGAACACCAGGCCGTCCAGCGCCGGGTAATCACTCTCCAACCGCAGGCGCTGGCCACCGCCCATGTGGCGCAGCAGGGCAATGGCCGGCAACCCCCTGCCCGCGTCGAGGACCAGGCCGGAGTCGAGGACACGCCACGGGTAAGCCTCGGATATCGGGCGCTCATCCTTGAACAGTTGCACGCGGATTTTGTTCGGCACCGGAGGCTCGTCCAACACCAGTTGCAGGCGTGAGATCTTCGATTCACAACTGATGGCCAGATACGGCCTGGGAGGAAGCGCCCCCAGTGCAGGCGCGGAGATCACCATCCGAAGTTGCTGGTCATTCTCCGCCTCGGGAAAGGTGGACATCAGGAACCGGTAATCCTCGGGCTGACGCCTGGCCTCATTGCGTTGTACCAGGTCGACGACGCTCGGAATCCGCTCGACAAACGGCCGTGACTGCACCGCCGGCGAATGAACAGGTGTGCCAGCGGCCAGATCAAAGCATTCCAGGCGCTTCAGCGAAGACACGATTGCGCTGCAATCCTGAGCCGCCGGGGATGCCTGTGCCTGTATCGACCCCAGGCACACCCCCCATATCCAGCCTCGCCATCTGTTGCGCATGTGCTCTCCTGTCCCTGTGCGAATCACGCAAACGAGCAATGGGTTCAATACTCATCGAACCCACTAAAAGTCACTCGAAAGTTGCCCGCACAATACACAAGTCGAACGTAGGAAGTTTCTCAAACTCAACTAGGAAAGTTAAGTCAGATAAATACATCAGAACTTTTACACCTTGGGAAACCACCAACCCATCGAATTACTTAATAACCCTACGACATTTAAAGAATTATCTGACATGACAATGAGTGCCATCTTGGCACTTAATAGCGCCACCGCTAAAAAGGACTTTTCTCATGTCGAAAACACAGGGCAGCGTCGCCCCCAAAGAACGTATCAATATCAAATACGTCCCAGCCACGGGCAATCAGCAGAACGAAATCGAACTCCCCTTGAAGCTCCTGGTAACGGGTGACTTCAAAGGTCATGGTGAGTTGACCGCCCTCGAGGATCGCCCTCCCGTGCGTATTGACAAGTACACATTCAACGAAGTCCTCGCCAAAGCCGGCGTTGGCCTGGCGCTTACGGTCCCTTCGGTACTGAGTACCGAAGCCGACGGCGAGTTGAACGTGCAACTTCAATTCGAGTCGATCAATGACTTCGGCCCTGATTCGATTGCCCGGCAAGTTCCGGAACTCAACAAGTTGCTGGAGCTGCGTGAAGCCCTGGTGGCGCTAAAAGGCCCGATGGGCAATATCCCGGCCTTTCGCAAACACCTGCAAAGCCTGCTGGCCGATGAGCACGCTCGCCAACGTCTGGCCAGTGAACTGAATCTGGTCCTGGACGCCCCCAAAGACTGATCGCCTGATCTCTTCCCTGCCCTACTTGCGAGCTAAAAACGGAGAATCCCCCATGCCGATGGAAAGTGCTGCCGCTCAGGTCCTTGAGACCGTCGATCAACCCGCGCTACTGGACCAATTGCTGGCCAACACCCTGATGCGCCCCTCCCAGGAAGGCTATGCCGTGGCCAGGCAAGGCGTCGCTGCATTCGTTGCCGAAATCCTGCAGAGCGGCGATCACCAGCAACCGGTCAATAAGCACCGGGTCGACCAGATGATCAGTGAAATCGACCGCACGCTGGGCAAACAGATGGATGTGATCCTGCATCAACCCCGGTTCCAGCAACTGGAGTCGGCCTGGCGGGGACTGAAGCTGTTGGTGGATCGTACGGATTTTACCGAGAACACCAAGCTGGACATGTTGCACGTCACCCAGGAGGAATTGCTGGATGACTTCGACAACGCTGGCGATATCACTCGAAGTGGCCTGTACAAACATGTCTACACCGCCGGCTTCGGCCAGTTTGGCGGCGAACCGGTCGCCGCGATCATCGCTAACTACACCTTCGGTCCCAGCTCTCAGGACATCCGACTGTTGAGTTATGCCGCCTCCGTGGGTGCCATGGCCCATGCCCCGTTCGTCATGGCAGCCGGCCCTGAACTCTTCAACCTCAAGAGCTTTGAGGACCTGCCCGGCATCAAGGACATGAGCGATGTCTTCGAGGGGCCTGCCCACACCAAGTGGCGGAGCTTGCGGGAGCTGGAAGACTCCAAGTACCTGGCCGCGACGATGCCGCGCTTTCTGTTGCGCGCGCCCTACAGCACGGAAGATAACTCAACCCGCCGCTTCGGCTACAACGAAGCCATCGACGGCAAGCATGAGCACTACCTATGGGGCAACACCGCCTTCCTGATGGCTACGCGCATCGCCGACAGCTTCGCCCGCTACCGCTGGTGCCCGAATATCATCGGTCCGCAATCAGGCGGTGCGGTGGACGACCTGCCGGTGCACTGCTACGAATCACTGGGCCAGTTGCAGGCCAAGATCCCGACCGAAGTGCTGATCTCCGACCGCAAGGAGTTCGAACTGGCGGACGCCGGGTTTATCCCGCTGACCATGCGCAAGGGCAGCGACAACGCCGCGTTCTTTTCGGCCAACTCAGTGCAAAAACCGAAGGTATTCCCCAAGACTCGCGAAGGTCAGGAGGCCCAGACCAACTACAAGCTCGGCACTCAGTTGCCATACCTGTTTGTCGTCAATCGTCTGGCCCATTACATCAAAGTCCTGCAACGCGAACAGATCGGCAGTTGGAAGGAGCGCCAGGACCTGGAGCGCGAGTTGAATACCTGGCTCAAGCAGTACATCGCCGATCAGGAAAACCCCTCGATGGATGTCCGTAGCCGCCGCCCCTTGCGTGCTGCAAAAATCGAGGTGCAGGACGTCGCCGGCAACCCAGGCTGGTATCAGGTCTCGTTGGTCGTACGCCCGCACTTCAAGTACATGGGGGCCTCCTTCGAAATCTCCCTGGTTGGCCGACTGGACACCCAGTAAATGGGCCACTCCAGCCTGTTCGAACGCCTGGTGCCCGATGCGTCGCGTTACCGGCGACGCTCCAGGGATGAACGGGCAAGCCAGGCCATTGAAGCGATCAAACGTCACCTTGAACAGGTGCTCAACGCCCGTCAGGGCTGCTCACAAAGCAGCCCTGAGTTGGGCCTGCGCGACTTCAATGGCACGGCTTCGGGCAGCACCGACCTGGTGATTGCCATCAGCGCCGATATCCGGCGTTCGGTCGAGGCGTTCGAACCGCGGATCAAAGTCATCGGCGTGCACTTCCAGCCTGACCCGGACCTGCCGCTGGAGCTGAATTTTCGCCTCGACTGTCGGGTGCAACTTGAACACAAGGAAGAACAGGTGCAGATCAATCTGGCCATGCACGGCCGCGATCGCTACACCCGCGTGACATGAGGATGCCATGGGCTTGAAACAACGTTTTGCCGAAGAGTTGCGTTACCTGCGTGAGCTCGGTCGCGAGTTCGCCGAGGACAACCCGCAATTGGCGCAGTTTCTCGGCGACAAAGCCGGCGACCCGGACGTGGAGCGGCTGCTGGAGGGTTTTGCCTTCCTCACCGCCAGGCTGGGCCTGAAGATCGACGACGACCTGCCGGAACTGACCCATCCCTTGTTGCAAATGCTTTGGCCCAACTATCTGCGGCCTCTGCCCAGCATGACCATTGTGCGCTTCGAACCGCTGCCCGAGGCGCTCAGCACACGCAAGGTGTTGCCCAAGGGCACGCGGTTGTTTGCCAGGCCGGTGGATGGCATCAGCTGCGAGTTTCGCACCTGCACCGAAGTCAATCTGTACCCGTTGGCGTTGCACGAGGTCAGCGATGCCCACAGCCGCGAGGAATCGGTGATGCGCATCGACTTGCAGGTGTTGACCCAACAGCCGCTCGACAGCCTGGATTGTGATCAATTGGACTTCCATCTGGGCGGCGATAACGCCACCGCCTCGACCCTGTACCTGTGGCTCGCCCACTACCTGGAAGAAGTCACTCTGCACATCAATGAAGAGCACTTCAAGCTGTCCCCCGAGGCTATCGGCTTTCCCGGTTTCAGCGCCGATGAAGCGCTACTGCCCTACCCGCGCAACGTGTTCGATGGCTACCGCATTCTGCAGGAGTACTTTGTGTTCCCGCAGCGCTTTCATTTTTTCAGCCTGACCCGATTGGCCAAGGTCTGGCCCGCCGTCAGCACCGACCGGATTCGTCTCCAGTTCCGTTTCTCACGACCGATGCCGGCGACAGTCCGTCTGCACAAGACTGATCTGCATCTGTTCTGCGCTCCCGCGGTGAATCTGCTACACCACGATGCCGAACCCATTGCCATCGATGGACGCCAGCTCAAGCAGCCTGTCACCCCCGCAGGTCAGCGTCCCGATGCGTACGAAGTATTCAGTGTCGATCGGGTTGCCGGTTGGGATGCGGCAAACAGGGCACATACGGGTGATCCGCTACGGGTGTTTACCCCTTTCGAATCGTTCCAGCATGAAATCGAACACGCCCACGGCCGCACGGCACTGTACTACCGCACCCACATCGAAGAGTCACAGGGCCGTGAAGGTCTGCGGCACCGCATCTCTTTCGTCCGGGGTGATGAAAGCAGCTACGTGAATTTGCACGAAACGGCGTCAATCGAGCTGACCTGCAGCAACCGCGACCTGCCACAAGCCTTGGGGGTTGGTGATCTGTCGTGGTCGACCGAGGCCACGCCCACCTTCGCCACCTACACCAACCTTATCGCCCCGACTCGCGCCTACCGCCCCGTGCTGGATGCCAGCCTGCACTGGACGCTGATTTCCAACCTGTCGCTGAACTACCTGTCACTGCTCTCGGCCGAGCCACTCAAGGCGGTCATCCGCGCCTACGACTTTGCCGCCCTGCATGACCTGCAACAAGCGCGTGCCACGCGCAAACGCCTGGACGGTATCGGTGAGGCCGTGACAACCCCCACCGACTGGCTGATGAAAGGCCTGCCGGTGCGCGGCCTGCGCACGCGCTTGAAACTGGACCAGGACGCTTTCCTCTGCGAAGGCGAGCTGTATCTGTTCGCCAGCGTGCTGTCGCACTTCTTTGCCCTCTACGCCAGCATCAACTCCTTCCACCAACTGGAAGTGATCAATACCACCAACCACGAGCGCTATGAATGGCCACTGTTGACCGGCAGACAACCCGTGATCTAGCAGACCTGCTGTTGGCTGATGCGCGGAACTACTCATTCCACCGTCTGCTGGAGCACCTGCACGCCTTGCATGGCGATGACCTGGAAGCCGACCCGCTCAGCTCGGCGAGCCGGCGTCGGATCCGCTTGCAAAGCCATGCCGGCCTGGGCTTCCCGGCCTCCGACGTGGTGCTGGCCGAGCGTCTGGGCGACAACGAAGGGGACGAGGTGCGCTATCGGGTGCAGACCAGCTTTTTTGGCCTGCACGGCAGCGACTCGCCGCTGCCCGGCTACTACCTGGATCGCCTGGCCTACGAGCAGGCACAGGGGCGTGGCATTCGTCCGGCCTTCATGGATTTTTTCAATCACCGTTTGCTGACCCTGCTCCACCGCAGTTGGCGCAAGCACCGTTACTACATCCGCTTTCAGGCCGAGGGCAGCGACCGATTTTCACGCTATGTGTTTTCCCTGATAGGTCTCAATGACAGCGACCTGCGCGGTGCCACTCCCCTGCCCTGGGGACGGTTGCTCAGTTTCGCCGGGCTGATCGCTTGCCGCAGCCGTTCACCTTCGGTGGTGGCCGGTATCGTCGAGCATTGCTTCGACTTGCAGGGGGTCTACATCCGTGAGTTCGAAACCCGCACCGTGCGCCTGCCCGATCCACAACGCCTGGTGTTGGGGCAGGCCAACGGCGTACTGGGCACAAGCTTTGTATTGGGTGACCGCACCCGAACCCGCGGCAGCAAGTTCACGTTGGTGATTCCCCACCTGACCCAGGCGCGCTTTCGTGAGTTCCTGCCCCGTGGCGCGCTGTTTGAACGCCTGCGCCAACTGATCAACTTCCTGTTGCGCGATGTGATCGCCTACGACCTCGAGTTGACGCTGCGCGAAGAGGAGGTACCGCCATTCAACCTGAGACGCGAAGGCGGTACGCACCTGGGTTGGACCAGTTTCATCCGGCGCCAGGAACAGCGGTACCCCGCCGTGGTACGAATTCGGGGGCGCGCATGAACCTGAACCTGGTTATCGGTAACCCTGCGCAATTGCTCCATGGCTATCTTCCGAGCCACCGTTTCGACCGTAGCGGAGGCAGCATAGGCAGCGGCGCCTGTGACTGGCCGCTACTTGACCGGCGGCGCACCGTGCACCGCAACCATTGCGAAATTCGCTTTATAGAAGGGCACTTCTGCGTCATCGACCACAGCGGTAAAACCTACATCAATGGCCATGACCGGCCCCTGAGGCCACACGCTGCTGTGTGCCTCAATGACGGCGACAGCCTGCAGATCGGTGCCTATCAAATCATCGCGCATGTGCTGGCTCCCGGGACGGCAGAGGAACATCCGCCCCACCTCAGTCAGTGTTCGCTCGACGAATTGCTCAACGGCCTGCGCGATGACCAGCACGATTGGCCCGGCGAGACGCTGCCATTGCTGCCAATTCAACAGCAACTGCCCGCCTCCTGCCCCGAGTTCGAACGGCTGTGCAGGCCTTTTGGACTGCCGGAAGAACAAGACCCGCTATTGGCACTGCAGATGCCGATCGCGCCTGCGCGCGATGTCCTGGATCTGCCCCGGTCGGCCCACAGCGACGCGTCCTTCCTCCAACCTACGCCAGGCACCGATCGCTCGCCCGTCAATCTCCCGCCGGTTCGTGGCTTCGCACGCTTGACCAGCAACCTCAGGTTCGCGGCGCTGCTGGTTTGCGTGACCTTGGGCGGATGCACGACGCTGGGCAAGGTCGGGCAAGTGATCATGAACCCATCGATCCCGGTTGGCGGACCCGACGAGCAGCCCAGCCGATACTCCTTGAGCCTGCACGCCAGCGACCGCGTCAACCTGCGCAGGATCAGCCCGGGCACTGCGCCGCACGGCTCGACGGATCTGGCCCATTCGCCTTACACCGTGAACCTGCGGGCAGTCAGCCATCTGGAACTGACTGACAAGCTGCAGGGCTTGCTGAATCATTTGTATGAAGTTGCTCCGGCACAATCGTTGTTGGCCGCCGAGGAGGCTCCCCCGACGCTGATGTCACCGGTCGAGCCGTCGCTGCTCGGCAGCTACGACGATCCGGGAGTGAGCCTGTCCACGCCGGAGTACAGCGCCGCGCCCGAGCAAATCGCCACGCCTATCGCCTTCAAAGTCCTGCAACTGACAGACGACTCGCTGCTGCTCAATGCCAGCGCGCAGGCGTTGGCGCACGACCTGAAAAAAAACCTGGGCAGCACCTACCTGCGCCACGACGACTACCTGCTGCAACCCGGCCAGTTCAAGTTCATCAACCTGCGGCCCCTCGAGGAAGACACCCGCTACCTGGCCGTGATTGCCGACTACAACAGTACCGACGTCACACAGTGGAAGCAGATCCTGCGCATCGAACCCAAGGGTCGGCAGTACGCGTTGCTGGTGCAGCTCGACGAAACCCGGGTCGGACTCATCGGTGAACACCGATGAGCGCCCTTTCTTTTCCCTTCCCGCAGAGCATCCCTTGATGAGTTCACGCAACCCAGTCATCTGGCATGAAGGTTTGTTCGTCAAACCCCAACACTTCCAGCAACAGGTGCGCGCCACCGAAGCCGCCATGCACCAGCGCCTCAATAGCCTGAACGAAGCATCGTACGGGTTCAGCGAGCTGCAGCTGAACACCGAGTACCTGAGCTTTGGCAAGGTCGTCATCACGCGGGCGCGAGGGATCATGCCCGATGGCACGGTCTTCGACATTCCTGGTGACCTGGCTCCGCCCGCGCCACTGGAGATTGCCGACAGCAGTGCGGTCAACCAGCTCGTCTACCTGACGCTGCCGCACAAATCCGAAGGTGCCCTGGAAATTCGCTGGCCAGACAGTTACGCCAACAGCCGCTACGTGGCGCAACGCGGCGAAGTGCGCGATACCCACAGCGAAGACGGTGACCAGGTGCCCCTGGATCTGGCGGTGCCGAACCTGCAACTGATGCTGGGCCGCGATGACCGCAGCGCGTTTACCGGCATCGCCCTGGGGCGGATTCTGGACAAACGCGCGGATGGCAGTCTGCTGATGGATGAGCAGTTCTATCCCACCAGTGTGTCCCTGCAGGCTGTGCCGGCGTTGCAACGCTACCTCACGGAAGTCGCCGGGTTGATGCGCGAACGCGCGAAGAACCTCGCCCAGCGCATCGGTTCACCGGGGCAGTCGGGCGTTGCCGACGTTACTGACTTCAACCTGCTGCAGACCCTCAATCGGCTGTTTCCACTGTTCCAGCACCTGTCGCGGCGGCGCCATGTGCATCCGGAGCAGGTGTACCTCGCTTTCGCCCAGGCGTGTGGCGAGCTGGTGACCTTCACCGATGATGGCCGCCTGCCCCAGGACTATCCGGCCTACCAGCACGACGCCTTGCGCGAGTCGTTCAAGCCCCTGGAGCACACCCTGCGTCGCGCCTTGGGTACGGTGCTGCAACCGCGCGCCGTTTCGCTGCCGATCGAACCCCGGGAGTACGGGGTCATGAGCGCCCCGTTGCATGACAAACGCCTGCTGGACAATGCCCAGTTCATCCTCGCGGTGCGCGCCCAACTGCCGCCGGATGCGTTGCGCTCGCAGTTCCTCAAGCAGATCAAGATCAGTTCCACCGAGGCCCTGGGCAAGCTGGTCAGCCTGCAACTGCCGGGCATTGACCTGATCCCGCTGCCTGTCGCGCCGCGTCACCTGCCATTCCATGCCGGCTTCAGCTACTTCGAGCTGGACCGCCATCACCCTGCCTGGCAAAGCCTGAGCAGCGGCTCCGGTTTCGGCTTCCACATCGCCGGCGAATTCCCGGAGCTGGAACTGCAGTTCTGGGCCATCAGGAGTGAACAGGATGAGTGACTCGACCTCGATAACGGCAAACCCTGCAGAAACCGTCTCAGTGATCGGCTTGCGACGGGGCACGATCACTGACGCTCCCCCTGTGTGCCGGGCCGACACCGGATTCGAGTTACGTGGCCTGGCCTGGAGCCCGCTGTGCGACGCCGCCATGCCGCTGTTCGGCCTGCTGATTCGCCTGCACAGCCTTGAACACCACAAGGACGTCGCCCAGCTCTATCAAAACGTCCATAACCAGATCACCACGGTGATGGAGGAAGTCAGCCAACTCGATTACGACCCCGGCACCCTCAAGGCGTACTCCTACAGCCTGTGCCTGCTGGCCGACGAAATCGTCATGGACACCCCGTGGGGTAAATATTCCACCTGGAGCCAGCGCTCGCTGCTCAGCGCCTTTCACCAGGAAACCTGGGGCGGGGAAAAGTTCTTCACCTTGCTCGCCCACATGACTGCCGAAGCGGCCAAGTACCAGCATGTGCTGGAGTTCATGTACCTGTGTCTGTGCATGGGGCTGAAGGGCAAGTACGGCAACCAGGCCAAGGGGGATGAAGAAGTGCAAAAAATTATCACCCGTTTGTACCGGGTGATCCGCCCCCGGCACGGTGAAACGCCCGAGTGCCTGACCGACCCGCTGACCCATGTCGCGCCACGCCACTATCGGCTCAATCGTCAATGGCCGCTGTGGACACCCTGGGCATTGGCGGCCGTGGTGCTGGCCAGCGCCTACACGATCTACGCCGTGCGCCTGAACACCCTCACCCAGCAAGTACTCACCTCACTGGAGCGGATTCTCAATCTGTAACGGATTTTCAGCGCGCTCATTTTCGAGCGCCTGCAAAACCTTGGCCCCTGCCGGGCCATAACCCCCACGCCGTCACACCGACGGTCGCGACCTGCGGGTCGTTCACTTGATCGCGACAAGGAGTTTGTCATGGCTACACCTGCATACATCAGCATCCACGGTAAAACCCAGGGCCATATCACCCAGGGTGCCTTTACCGCCGAATCGGTGGGCAACGTCTTTGTGGAGGGCCACGAAGACGAGATTCTGGCCCAGGAAATCGACCATCGGATCAGCACCCCCACCGACCCGCAAAGCGGCCAGCCGTCAGGTCAGCGGGTCCATGGCCCGCTGACCTTCATCAGTTCCCTGAGCAAGGCCTCCCCCCTGCTCTACCAGGCCCTGGCCACCGGTGAAACGCTCACCACCGTGGAGGTGCGATGGTTCCGCACCTCCACCGACGGTAAACAGGAGCACTTCTTCACCACCACACTCGAAGACGCCACGGTCGTCGGCAT
Organism: Pseudomonas sp. FW300-N1A1; assembly: GCF_058789115.1. Taxonomy (NCBI): domain Bacteria; kingdom Pseudomonadati; phylum Pseudomonadota; class Gammaproteobacteria; order Pseudomonadales; family Pseudomonadaceae; genus Pseudomonas; species Pseudomonas sp. FW300-N1A1. Next base: position 11,781 of record NZ_JBYTBK010000068.1, read on the forward strand.
CCACACCGTGCTGCCTCATGCACAAGACAGCGACAACGCCAACTATACGCAACTGATCAAGACCAGCCTGGCCTACCGCAAGGTCAGCTGGAACCACGAAGTGGCCAACACTGCAGCGTCGGATGACTGGCGCAAGCCTGCCTAAACACCGACACACCCTTTGCGTCGCTCAGGTTCGTCCAGCGGCGCAAAGCCTGCTATCGGCCACTCGACAAGGAGTCTCCATGCCCCGTCAAAGCGACCTGCGTTTCACCTTCGAGCTCCTGCAAGGCGATGCCTTCGAGGTAGTCGAGTTCGAGCTGGAAGAGGCCCTGTCCCAGCCCTTCAAGCTGACCCTGGACCTGGCCAGCCATGACCCGGCCATCGACTTCAACCGCGTGCATGAACATGCCAGAGTCCGCGCCCTCATTGGGCAGGCCGTCCGAGAACAGACACGACTGGGTGCATTGCTCGCCCCTTACACCGACAGGGCCTGGCAACGGGTCGTGTCGGACCTGACCTATTCAGGAGCAGCCCGATGACCCTCGGCGATCAAATCAACATCATCGTCGCCGAAACCGACTTCTCCACCGATCAGTGCAGGGCGTGCGAGCGCCAGGGCCTGCCGATCCTGCCCCTGCGCCAGGC
>NZ_JBYTBK010000069.1:0-12245 GCF_058789115.1 Pseudomonas sp. FW300-N1A1
GAACTCGGCGATAGTTTTTGGGGCTGCTGTGCAGCCCAGCGCGAGCAAGCTCGCTCGCCACGGGGGATGTATTGAGCCCCCTATCCTTAACTGAACAGTATTGCAGCCTTGAGGGGCGTTGGTTGGCGGCGAGCGGCCGCGCTTAACCGCGCGGTAGCCAGAAAAACATCGTCACGCAGAAGATCGCAAGACCGATGCAGAACCACCTGAAGCGTCGTAGCGTGCGTTGTCGGGCACCGTTCGCCAGCGCCGACAGGGGCATGCCGCAGTGGCTGCAGGTAGTTTGCCGAGGCGGGTGGGGGTGTTGGCAATACAGGCAGGCGGGCAGGGCATTCACTCGAAGTGCTCCAGGCGCAGACGGTCGAGAATGACAATCTGGCGGCCATCCTGGGTGATGATCTTCTCATCGATCAGGCGGCGGATGATCCGCGAGAAGGTTTCCGGCTGGATGGACAGGTGGCCGGCAATCAACTGCTTGGCCATCGGCAACTCGAACTGGCGCTCAACCGGCTGCAGGTGCATCAGTTGCGTGAGCAGGTACCGCACCACCCGGTGGGTGGCGTTCTTCAGCGACAGGGTTTCGATTTCGTTGACCCGTTGATGCAGGCGCATGCTGAGTTTGCCGAGCAGGGCGAAGGTCAGGCGACTGTTGCTCTGCAGCAGGCGCATATAGGTGCCGTTGCTCAGGCGATAGAGCTGCGTGGGGCCCACGGCTTCAGCCGAGGCCACATAGTTGGGCGTGTCCATCAGCATCATCGCCTCGGCGAAGGTTTGTCGCGGGCCTATGACTTCGAACACTTTCTCCTGCCCGTCCGGGGTCAGGCGGTAGATCTTCACCGCACCGGCAATCACAAAGTAAAACGAATCGGCGGGCTCGCCCTGGCGAAACAGCGGTTCGCCCTTGTCGATGCTCAGCAAATGGCTGGACCCCATCAGCTCATCCAGCTGTTCTTCATTCAAGGGCTCGAACAAGTGATGGCTGCGCAGAATCTGGTGATGGACGCGGTGAAGCACCATGAGAATTCATCCTGAAGAATGGAAAAGTAAGCGTCAAGGGGGGCTATCCGTGGCGAGCGAGCTTGCTCGCGCTGGGCTGCGAAGCGGCCCTCAATAAAGCAGTTGCGGTCTTTCAGAAACAACTCGATGGTCAGTTTTTGGGCCGCCATGCGGCCCAGCGCGAGCAAGCTCGCTCGCCACAGGTAGCGTTCACTTTTGCCGGCGGCGTTGGCTTCAAACCAGGCCCAGGGATATGCCACTGGCCAGGGCGATGACCGAGCTGAGGACGACAAACCACGCCAGTGGCTGGATAACGTTATTCATGACGACTCCGGCGGAGTGAAAGGGGATCAAGGTGGCATGGCTTGAGCAAGACTCGGGCCAGGCGCGGCGCCCTGGCATTTAGTGGGTTTCTCAAACCATGCGGTCAAAATGACCAGGGTGTTACGAGTCTAAATGACCATCATCTTGTCATTTAGACCATTTTCTTGAGGGTCCCCGCCATGAGGGGGACTGCCGGGACCCTTGTGTGCCGGCACCGCAGTCTCACCACGGGGGCAGGGCACGGCCCTTGCAGGTGCTGGAGTGACAGCGGACGGGCAGCTTGCCCCGTTGTTGCCCGGCAAGCTTGATGTGCGACAAAGGCAGTGACGCGTCATTACCGGATGATTGCCTCGGAATTCAATTCGTCGCGAGCGGACCCGTGTCAGGTCGGCAGCGAGGTAAAGGAGTGGCTTGATGCAAGTACTTGACCGCCGTACGGCGATGGCCATCGTGCCAGTGTTACGCCTGGCTTTTCGGCCGTTGTTCCTCGCCGGCGTTTGCCTGGCGTTACTGGCGATACCGCTCTGGCTGATCGCCTTGAAGGGGGCGGTTGGCGACTGGCAGCCCGCCGGTGGCTGGCTGGCCTGGCATCGGCATGAGTTGTTGTTCGGTTTTGGCCTGGCGATCATCGCTGGCTTCCTGCTGACCGCGGTACAGACCTGGACCGGCCAGCCCGGTCTCAGCGGCAAGCCGCTGGCGGCATTGGCCTTGCTCTGGCTGGCCGCGCGAGTGGCCTGGCTGGTGAATCTGCCATGGCCGCTGGTGGCGCTGCTGGAACTGGCGTTTCCGTTGGTGGTGGCGGGGCTGATGGGGCGCTCCCTGTGGCGCGTGAGACAGCAACGCAACTACCCGATTGTCGTGGTGTTGCTGCTGTTGGCGACGGCGGACGGCTTGTCAGTCTACGGATTGGCGCAAGGCCATGAAGGCTGGCAGCGCCAGGGCGTGCTGACCGGCATCTGGCTGGTGGCGGCGATGATGGGCTTGATCGGTGGACGGGTGATTCCGTTTTTCACCCAGCGTGGCCTGGGCCGGACCGAGGCCGTTGCCCCCTGGGCCTGGCTCGATCGTCTGTTGCTGGCAGGGGCGGCGCTGGTGGCGTTGCTGTATGCCGCCGGGCCGGCGCTGTCGGCCAATGTCTGGATCGGCCTGCTGTTCGCGGCATTGACGGTCGGGCACCTGGTGCGCCTGGTGCGCTGGCATGACCGCGGGTTGTGGCGCGTGCCGTTGCTGTGGTCGCTGCACCTGGCCTATGGCTGGTTGGCGCTGGCGTGCCTGGGCATGGCGCTGTGGCATTTCGGTGTGGCGCTCAACCCCAGCCTGGCGGTGCATTGCCTGACGATAGGGGCCATGGCCGGGCTGATTCTGGCAATGATCGCGCGGGTCAGCCTGGGGCACACCGGGCGTTCACTGGAACCGCCGTCGGGGATGACCCTGGCGTTCATTCTGCTCAACCTGGCCTGTTTCAGCCGGGTGGTGCTGGTGCTGGTGCTGCCGGTGGCGGCGTTGTGGCTGGCGGGACTGTGCTGGGCCCTGGCGTTTGCGCTGTACGCCTGGCGCTACGGGCCGATGCTGCTGCGGGCCCGGGTCGACGGGCATCCGGGATAAGCCCACGGCGCAGGAGGCGGACAATGATCTATCCCTTTTTACTGGTCACCCATTTGCTGGCAGCCATCGGCTTCATCGGCACCCTGTTTTTCGAGGTGTACATCTGGCACTCGGCGCGTCGGCAATTGACGGCGGATGCCCGGGCAACGGCGGACCAGGCCATTGCCGTGCGCTCGCGCAAGGTGCTGCATGGCGTGGTGCTGGTGTTGTATGGCGCAGGCCTTGGCCTGGCCTGGCAGCATCGCGGCGTCCTGAGCCATCCGCTGGACAGCCGTTTTGCCAGCCTGTTGAGCCTGAAGATCGTGCTCGCCCTGAGCATCGTCGGACACTACCTGTTGCTGGCGTACTGGCTGCACAACGCACGGCTGACAGAGGCCCGGGCCAACTGGATTCGCCGCAGCATCCTGGGGCACATGCTGCTGATCGTGATCCTGGCCAAGGCGATGTTCTATTGGCACGGTTGAGTGCCTGGGGCGGGGCCGATAAGCCGCTGCATGTGGACATGTGCAGCGATCCCGCTCCCCATCGCAGTGATTGAAAAACCGTCAGTCTTCACGCTGCGAGACGTGCAGCACCCGATTCCCTTCGATGATGGCAAGGCCTACATCGAACTGGCTGCCCGTTTCACCGAAGAAATCCGCTGCGTTCTCGCCGGCCAGCTTGTCCCCTTTGCCAAAGTTGAAGCTCTTGGTCACCCGTTTCCGGACCAGTTGTTCGAAGGCCTGAGGGTTTTCTGCAATCCACTTGATCACCGGGGTCGTGAGTGGGGACCTGGCAGCAGGTTTGCGCGGCGGCGAGTTCGCACGAGTCGGTTTGACGCTGGGCTTTGGTCGCTTCGGGGTAAAGGCGGTAACAGTGTCCAATTGGAACGAAACCGGAACGATACAGACCGGAGTTTTTCCGTCGTACAGGTTGACCACCAGGTTGGTCCCCGCCGGCTGGCCTATCAGATCATCCGGGGATGCCGAAAGCTCGACGGTCAATGTCGGAAACGCCGAGAAGGTTCCCGGTGCGCATCGGATGTTCATCTCGATGCGTGTGATCTGTTTGCCTGCGAGCCGTGCCCAGCCGAACTCACAAGACTCAAGGAAGCACAGGTATCGCTTACCCTTTTCTAGTTGGACATCAGAACCGCGATTGCGCCGCCATTCCAGAAGGCTCTCGCCCTTATCAACCCGAAGGAATGGTGCGGAGTAAGCATCTTTGCGCATTACCTGGGCTGTCTTCTTGACGCCGGCGCGCAAGGCGCGTTCGAGTTTGACGCTGATTTCTGCCCGGCTCTTGGCAAGCACGTCGTCACGTTCCCGATTGGCGCGCACCTTCTCTTTAGCCTCGACGTTCGCCTGATGTTTGGCACACTGATCGTTGAACTCTTTGAGCAGGCCCTTGAGCCGCTCGATGCCGGCTTCCATGTCATTGATCATCTCGAGCTTGATCGGCCTTGGATTCTCTAGCCAAGGCTCAATGATCTCCATTGCTTGGCGGCGTGCAGGCTCGTCTTTGAGATGCACGCTGAGTTCCCGGTTGTATAGGCCACCTTTTGTAAGGTTCTGGCTACCCAGAGTGATAAAACTATCGTTGTCGGTCACAACCTTGGCGTGCAGCCCGTCAAGTCGAAAGACTTGGTGATCTTTCAGAAGAGCCCGAATGCTGGCGAGGGACGAGCCGCCTGCTGCAAATACCTCTGGTTCGAAGAGTGTGAAAATGCGAGCACCTTTCTTCCCTTTCAGGACGTTGAGCGCCACGTCCTCCGTAATGTAAGGCGACAAAATGGTAAGCGGTTTGGACGCGCCCTTGGCCGCTTGCTTCCAGCGTGGGGAGATATCTTCAAACATTCGCATCGACGGTTTCTTCCTGACTACCGGATCATGGGTTCGCCCAGGCGGGCGCGTCCTTCCAAATCCATGGGTGGGTGTTGAACGTTAGTTTTTTTTGATCAGTCGACTGTCGAGATTGAATGACTCGCCAGTGATCACGGCCTCTACTGAGTCGAGGTGCATTGGGTTGAACAGATAATTGACAGCGTGCGGCATGATCGCGCTGGGCACCGGCAACAGCAGGGCAGGGCATCCCTTGAGGAATGTGTCACCCAGACCCTTGGTGTGGCGCAGATCGGACTCCCAGCCAGGCGTGAGTGCCGGGGCCGGCGCGACGCTGACAGCATCCGGTAGCTCGACCTTGAGCAGTTGCAGCGTATCGGGGAGGTCTTCCTGATCCACTTCAAGGTGCACCAGGATCTCAAGCAGTGCCCCGGCCGGTGTTCCGGCCAGATAGACAACCGGTCTCCCCGCGGTGTGCCAGCGCCCACCGGCGAGGATCCCGCCGCGCCCTGTCAGATCGGCAAACGCGCTGATCCGCCAGAAGATCAAAACGCATAGCCTTCTGCCAACTGGATCAGCGTTTCTTCGACCTGGCGCGTGCCCTGTACCGTCGACAGCATTGCCATAGGGCTTCGACCCGAGAACCGGTCCTTGGGTTTGGACAGCCAGCGCTTGGCCTTTTCATCGTTTCCGAACACCGCGTCCGCCATTGCCGTGATGTGGGCGGCACGGAACAGGCGATCGCTCTCGTCGACGGTCAGCTTCTGGTCTTTGGCTACCCGGTTCTTCAGGGTTTTCAAGGGAATGATCTGGTCCCGCTCAAGCGGCGTCATTTCACCCAGCTCGCAGAGCATCATCAGCCGGTCGGCGGCAAACCCGACCTGGATGATGTCGTGGATCTCCAGATCGGAGGCGTCGGTGGGGATTTGCAACAGGGCGTGCAACCGTGTGCGATAGGCACCGTAGGCCGGTTCACGCATGACTTCAGCGAGCATGGCCGTCTCCTTGGGTTGTCGGCATATGCCGTATAATAGCCGGCATATGCCGATTGTGCGAGCGACTATTGATAGCTGGAACTCACAGTATTTGTGTATGGCGGCTGTCTCCTGTGGGAGAGAGCCGGGCGGCGTTCCGCTTGCCCGCGATGGTCGTCAACGATGACGCGTGCAGCCTGACACCCCGCGGCGTACTCGGGTTTATCGCGAGCACGCTCGCTCCTACAGTTGATGGCTGTTGTTCACGGTATTGGTGTCTGGAAGCTGATTCCTGTGGGATCAATGCCCGCTGTTGATGGTGATCAAGGTGTTGGTGTGCATGGCCTCGCAGACTGGGCGCAACCTCAGCGGAGATCACTGTCATGCCCCTTTCCCTGGCTCAGATGCGTCGCAACTACACCCTTGATGGCCTGCAGGAGGCGTCCGCGCCAGACGATCCATGGCAGCTGTTCGGCCAGTGGCTGCAACAGGCTCGCGATACCGAACAGGCGCCGGTCGAGGCCAACAGCATGCTGTTGGCCACGGTCGACCGTGAGGGCCGGCCGCACTGCCGGGTGTTGCTGCTCAAGGGTTTCAGCGAAGCCGGCTTGACCTTTTTCGGTCACTACCAGAGCGCCAAGGGCCAGGAACTGGCCGCCAACCCCCATGCCGCCATGACGTTCTTCTGGCCGGGGCTGGAGCGCCAGGTGCGGATCGAAGGGCAGGTGTCGCGCCTCGCCCCGGGTCTGTCGGATGCGTACTTTGACTCCCGCTCCCGGGCCAGTCAGCTGGGCGCCTGGGCATCACCGCAAAGCCATCCGCTGGCCAATCGGGCGCAGTTGGATGGGCGGCTGGCGCAAGCAACCCGGCGCTTCGACGGCCAGCCCGTGCCGCGTCCCGAGCAGTGGGGCGGTTACTGCCTGCAGCCGCAACACATGGAGTTCTGGCAGGGGCGGCCCGACCGTCTGCATGACCGGCTGGACTACCGTCTGCACCAGGGGGTGTGGGCGCGCTACCGCCTGGCTCCCTGAGCGGCGTCGCCCCGTGGAGGTACCTCCTTGGAGGAATAGGTTCGCCGGGTGTTTCGGTTCAGGCTTGGGCCAGTCCTCATTTACGGGAAGGCTTGGATATGGCCCATCTGGCGCAACGCACGTTTCAACCGTTGAACATTGCCGTGCTGACCATCAGCGATACGCGCACCTTTGCCACCGACACCTCGGGACAGACCCTGGCCGACTTGCTGCAAAAGGCCGGGCATGTGCTGATCGATCGTGACCTGGTACCGGACGATATCTATCAGATCCGCGCCAAGGTCTCGCACTGGATCGCCGACCCCCAGGTGCAGGTGGTGCTGATGACCGGCGGTACCGGTTTCACAGCCCGGGACAACACGCCGCAAGCGGTCATGCCGTTGCTGGACAAGCATGTGGAAGGCTTCGGCGAGTTGTTCCGCCAGGTATCCCTGGCGGAAATCGGCATGTCCAGCCTGCAGTCCCGCGCCCTGGCCGGGATCAGCAACGGGGTGTTGGTGTGCTGCGTACCCGGCTCGCCGGGCGCCTGTCGCACTGCCTGGAACCAGATCCTGCTGCAACAGTTGGACAGCCGTACCGGCCCGTGCAATTTCGCCCCTCACCTCAAGCCTCAACCACACCAGGTGCTCGAGGCGTGCGAGGTGCGCTCATGACTGGCCGGGTTTGCGATAGCGGTCATCTGATGCCCGTGGACGAAGCCGTCCGCCATCTGCTCGACCAGGCACCGCCGCCGCCCTCGGTGCAGACGATCCCCTTGGATCAGGCCCTGGGCCGGGTGTTGGCCAGGGACATCCATTCGCCGCTGAGCCTGCCCTGCTGGGACAACAGTGCCATGGACGGTTTTGCCTTCAGGGCCGCCGACCTGCCCGCCACGGGGGGCAGCCTGCCATTGGCCGGACGTATCGCCGCGGGGCAGCAGGCAGGCTCGCCCTTGCCGGCGCAGGCGGCGGTGCGGATCTTTACCGGCGCGCCGTTGCCGCCGGGGGCTGACACCGTGGCGCCGCAGGAGAGCTGCCGGGTCGAGGGCGATCGGGTCTGGTTGCCCCCGGCAACGGTGGGCGATCACGTGCGCAAGGAAGGCGAGGAGATCCGTCAGGGGCATCTGTTGCTCATGGCCGGCAAGCGCTTGCGCGCCCAGGAACTGGGGTTGCTGGCCGGTGCCGGGATTGCCCGGGTCGAGGTCTATCGGCCGTTGCGAGTCTGCCTGTTGAGCAGCGGCGACGAGTTGCGCGAGCCGGGCCAGTCCCTGGCGCCGGGGCAGATCTACAACAGCAATCGGTATTGCCTGTCGGCTTTGTTGCGCGGCTGGGGCGTCGAGGTGCATGACTATGGGGTCATGGCCGATGAGTTGGCGGCCAGCCGGCATGCCTTGAGCCTGGCGTCGTCGGAGTGCGATCTGCTGTTGACCTCGGGCGGTGTCTCGGTCGGCGAAGAGGACCATCTGAAACGGGCCATCGATGAGTTGGGCAGTGTGGATTTCTGGCGGCTGGCGATCCAGCCAGGCAAGCCACTGGCGTTCGGCGAAGTGGCCGGCAAGCCGTGGATCGGCATGCCGGGCAATCCGTCGGCAGCGCTGGTCACCGCACTGGTGGTGGTGCGTCCATTCCTGCTCAGGGCCCAGGGCGTGAGTCAGGTGATGCCGCGCCCGATGGCGCTGCCGGCAGGCTTCGACTGGCTGCAAGGCAACCGGCGTCGGCAGTACTTGCGGGCAAGACTGGTCCCCGATGCCGACGGGCAATTGCGTGTGGAGCTGCATCCCCAGCAGAGCTCGGCGATGTTGTCGGCGGCCTGCTGGGCCGATGGCCTGGCGGTCGTGGAGTGCGAGCAGCAGGTGCGCAAGCACGACAACGTGCAATTCCTGTCCTTCGCCGAGCTGATGCACTGATGGCAATTGATTGCCGTCAAGGCCGTCGCTGCCGGTCTCGCTAGACTGGCAGCGCACTCGACACCGCGGGCCTGTCCGCACCCGGCACGACGCGCAGGTCCGCACGCATTCCTTGATGAGGATTCCCCATGCAACTGGTCTGCCCGGCAGGCAATCTGCCTGCGCTCAAAGCGGCGGTGCGACAAGGCGCCGACGCCGTTTATGTCGGTTTTCGCGATGACACCAATGCCCGGCATTTCGCCGGATTGAACATGGACGACAAGCAGTTCGATGCAGCGGTCGCCCACATTCGCCAGCATCAACGCAAACTCTATGTCGCGGTCAACACCTACCCGCAACCCAAGGGCTGGGAGCGCTGGCAGCGCGCCGTGGACCGTGCCGCCGATCATGGCGTGGACGCGCTGATCGCCGCCGACCCCGGGGTCCTGGCGTATGCCAGCCAGCGTCACCCGCAACTGACCTTGCACCTGTCGGTCCAGGGCTCCGCAACCCATGCCGCCGCGCTGGCGTTTTATGCGCAGCGCTACGACATTCGGCGCGCGGTACTGCCACGGGTATTGTCGCTGGCCCAGGTGCGTCAGGTCGCGGCCAGCAGTCCGGTGCCCATCGAAGTCTTCGGCTTCGGCAGTTTGTGCATCATGGCCGAGGGGCGTTGCCACCTGTCGTCCTACATTACCGGCGAGTCACCGAACCTTTGCGGCGTCTGTTCGCCGGCCAAGGCGGTGCGCTGGAGCGAAGATGCCCAAGGCTTGAGCGCACGGCTCAACGACGTGCTGATCGACCGCTACACCCCTGACGAAGCCGCCGGCTATCCGACCTTGTGCAAGGGGCGCTTCCTGGTCGATGGCAAACGCTTTCATGCCCTGGAGGAACCCACCAGCCTCGACACCCTGGACCTGCTGCCGGAACTCGCGGCCATCGGGGTGGAGGCGGTAAAGATCGAAGGCCGCCAGCGCAGCCCGGCGTATGTCGAGCAAGTCACCCGGGTCTGGCGCGCGGCCCTCGATGCCCATCGCGCCGCGCCTAAAAGCTTCACGGTCAAGGACCAGTGGCGTCAGGTGCTGGCCGGTTTGTCCGAAGGCAGCCAGACCACGCTGGGCGCCTACCATCGATCATGGCAATGAGGGGCAGAACATGAAGCTGAGCCTGGGACCGGTCCTGTATTACTGGGACAAAGAACAAGTGGGGCGTTTTTACGCCGAGATGTCGAGCCTGCCCCTGGATGTGATTTACCTGGGAGAAACCGTGTGCTCGAAGCGCCGGGCATTGTCCCTGGATCAATGGTTGGGCCTGGGGCGCGAATTGCAGGCGTGCAGCCAGGCGCAACTGGTGCTCTCCAGCCTGACCCTGATCGAAGCCGCGTCGGAGCTCTCCAGCCTGCGCCGCCTGTGCGACAACGGCGAGTTGCTGGTGGAGGCCAATGACATGGGCGCGGTGCAGTTGCTGGCCGAACGCAAGCTGCCGTTCGTGGGTGGCCCGGCGCTCAATCTGTACAACGGTCACGCCCTGGCGCAACTGCAAGACAGCGGGATGATCCGCTGGGTGCCGCCGGTGGAGTGTTCGGCGGCCTTGATCCGCGCGGTGCTTGAGCAGGTGCGTGAGCTGGGTCGTGAAGTGCCGCAAGTGGAAGTCTTCGCCTATGGGCATTTGCCCCTGGCCTATTCCGCTCGCTGCTTTACCGCCCGGGCGGAAAACCGGCCCAAGGATGATTGCCAGTTCTGTTGCATCAACTACCCCGATGGGTTGGCGCTCAGCAGTCAGGACGGGCAGGCGCTGTTCACCCTCAACGGTATTCAGACGATGTCGGCCGAGGTGACCAATCTGCTGGCCGACTATCCGGGGCTGGTGGCCAGCGGTGCCGATATCGTGCGCTTGAGCCCTCGGGCCCAGGGCATGGCCGAGGTGATTGCGGCCTGGCAGCGGGTCCGTCTGGGGGAGGCGCCGCCGTTGTTCGTCGAAGGCTGCAACGGCTATTGGCATGGCCAGGCCGGGATGTTGCGCGTCGAGGAGGCCGGCCTGTGTTGAATCGAAAGAAATGGCTGTTGCACGGTGCTGATCGCGTGTTCCCGCTGGTCCGGCGGGTGCCTTTCGTGGTGCAGCGCCTGGCGTTGCAGCAGGCCCTCAATCGCTGCCTTGCCGAGCCGTTGCGCGAGGGCGAGTTCGATCTGTTGCGCGGGCGCTGGCTGTGCCTGCGGATTCCGGACCTCGGCCTGGCGTGGTACCTGACCCGATCCCGTGCAGGGCTGCAGATCGCCGAGCGGGCCGAGGCCGATGTGACCATCAGCGGCAACTGGCGCGAGTTCCTGCTGTTGGCCAGTCGGCAGGAAGACCCGGACACCCTGTTTTTTCGCCGGCGCCTGGTCATCGAGGGGGATACCGAACTGGGGCTGACCCTGAAGAACCTGATCGACAGCCTCGACCCGGAGATCTTGCCGGGTTGGTTGTGGCGCAACCTGGAACGGGCGGGGAAGGGGTTGGCGGCAGGTTGAGCAACTTCCACAAAACGCGGTACACCCCCTTGCCACCCGCTCCAGCGTGAACGCTGCCTTTGTGGCGAGGGAGCTTGCTCCCGCTGGGCTGCGCAGCGGCCCTGAGAAGGCAATGGTGGTCTGTCAGAAAGACCTCGGTTACCGGTTTTGGGGCTGCTTCGCACCCCAGCGCGAGCAAGCTCGCTCGCCACAGGGCTGTGTTCGGCATCCAGGGTTTTGCGATGACCGTCGACAGCCTCGCTTCGCAGTACACCTTCCACTCCATCGTGAACGCGGCCTCTGTGGCGAGGGAGCTTGCTCCCGCTGGGCTGCGCAGCGGCCCTGACCAGGTGATTGTGGTTTACCAGAAAGACCTTGGTTACCGGTTTTGGGGCTGCTATGCAGCCCAGCGCGAGCAAGCTCGCTCGCCACAGGGCTGTGTTCGGCCTCCCGGGTTTTGCGATGACCGTCGACAGCGCTGCTTCGAAGTACGCCTTCCACTCCAGCGTGAACGCGGCCTTCGTGGCGAGGGAGCTTGCTCCCGCTGGGCCGCGCAGCGGCCCCGGGAAGGCAATGGTGGTCTGTCAGAAAGACCTCGGTTACCGGTTTTGGGGCTGCTTCGCACCCCAGCGCGAGCAAGCTCGCTCGCCACAGGGCTGTGTTCGGCATCCAGGGTTTTGCAATGACCGTCGACAGCCTCGCTTCGCAGTACACCTTCCACTCCAGCGTGAACGCGGCCTTCGTGGCGAGGGAGCTTGCTCCCGCTGGGCTGCGCAGCGGCCCTGACCAGGCGATGGTGGTTTGCCAGAAAGACCTTGGTTACCGGTTTTGGGGCTGCTATGCAGCCCAGCGCGAGCAAGCTCGCTCGCCACAGGGCTGTGTTCGGCCTCCCGGGTTTTGCGATGACCGTCGACAGCCTCGCTGCGAAGTACACCTTCCACGCCAGCGTGAGCGCGGCCTTTGTGGCGAGGGAGCTTGCTCCCGCTGGGCTGCGCAGCGGCCCTGAGAAGGCGATTGTGGTCTGTCAGAAAGACCTCGGTTACCGGTTTTTGGGCTGCTATGCAGCCCAGCGCGAGCAAGCTCGCTCGCCACAGGGCTGTGTTCGGCATCCAGGGTTTTGCGATGACCGTCGACAGCCTCGC
>NZ_JBYTBK010000070.1:0-11850 GCF_058789115.1 Pseudomonas sp. FW300-N1A1
GTAATATCAGGTAAACGGCTTCGTTAACTGTCCACCATGTCTCCGAACATGTGTCCACCATGTCCCCGGTCCAAACAATCTGCTTCGGGGAGGGGAGTGTTTTGTTCTTCTATCAGTAACCAGGCGATGGCGGTGGCGTAGCGCAGGTTGACGGTCAGTTCCAGGTGCGGGCCGCTGAGAAAGGCGTGCTGGCTGGCGAGGCCACGCACCAGGCTGGCGCGATCGGGATCCCGCGCCAGGTAGTGATCCCAGAGTGCCTGGTGACGGAGTTCGGCAATCCGATACAGGCCGTGTCCACGGCGGTCATGCAGGGCGGAACCCAGGGCGGATTGACTGGCGGCGACCCCCAGTAGCAAGGCTTCAGCTGTCGTGCTGTGGCGCCCCAGATAAATGAGCGTGGGGCGGATCACAAAGCGGCACAGTTCGCTGGCGGCGATACCCATAAAACCCTCGAATGTGAAATGGGCGGCGATACCTGAATGGGTGGGCTTGGCAGCAGTGGGTTGACTCAGGCTCGCCGGAAGCGGATCAGGCCGCTTGAGTTGAAGTCTAGTGTCAATTTCGCGCTGTAAAGGACTGTTTTTAAAATATTTACGGCTTCCAGTTATAAACCTTATACCGGTTGGTACTTAAGCCGTAACCGCGGCTGGAGAAACATCGGGCAATAAAAAGCCCTGCATTTTCAGCAGGGCTTTCAGGGTTTTCAGCCTTTCTGGCGTTTCAGGCAACCAGTGCCTGACGGGTACGCTCGATCACGGCCTGCAGCGGCTCGGCGCTGGAGTACTGGTCGGGGTACAGGCGTTCGCTGTGACGAGCGATGCCGTGTTCGTTGACCAGGGTGAAGCTGAAGCAGCCTTTGCGAGCGGCCATGATCAGGCAGTTCATTGGTGCGAAGGCGTTGGTTAGGGTGCGAATGGCATCCTGAGTGTGGATTTGAGTAGACATAGTTATTAGGTGTTCCTACAAATGACACGGATAAGAACCGTGCAACGTTAAAACGTTCCAGTAACGTCGATCACCATTGATCGAACGAAGAACCCGACTGGAACAAAGCAGCCAGTTGAAGCGCTATGATTTTTGCGCGCTTGGGCCGGCAGGTAGGTACTTAGGAGGGCAGGCAACACATCAAGGGCAAAGGTTCTGGGCCCGGGGTGAAGATCCTGATCAATTTGCAGGTTGGTTCGGTCAGAGTAAGTGAGCTTCGCAACACCCTTTGCATTCGATTCAAAGGCTGTGTTGCCGCGAGCATTACCTGGAAACCATCGAGGTGGTCGATCCCGTGGTGTCGGTAGAGGCTTCTCTTTAGGGAAGGTATACCGCGGGTGTCGTTCGACCAGAATTGACTTTCAGCTTGGTACTAACGCCGGGGATACTAACGGATTGAATTGTGGAATGGAAGTGTGTTAGGCGAAAAACATTTGGTTACAGGTCCTGGGGTCTTCGGTAGCCAGCGGTCAATCGGCGCCACGGCGGGACAGCACACAATTGTGACAACGAATGCGGGGAGGTAACGGCTTCAAGCGGGGGTTGAACGGCGGACAGCCGCTCCGGGTGTTACGGATTGGCTGTCATCCGCACGAAAAAAGTGCGCAGATATAACCGCCTCATCGGGACTTGTGCACATTAGTTGCGCAGGCTGTCACCACTCTGTCATTTCACCCTCAAGCACAGTGGGTGCCTGTAGTGAAAGTTTAAGTCAATGAAAAACATCGCTTTTTTTTACTGGTGAAAAAAGCGTCAGTTTGAACGCAGGCCCCATTCCACAAGGCTTCTGGCGAGTTCGGGGCGGGTTGTCCACTGAGTTATCCACAGCTTCTGTGGATTGTCCCGAGCGCTTGCTCTAGGACGGGCGTGCAGGGTTTTTTTCGGCTTTACCTGTACGAAAAAAGGAGTAAAGTTGCGCGCCTTCCGGTCTGCCCCACAGTGCTTTATGAAGTTTCGCTCAGTATCAACCTCTGTTACCGACGTACCCTCAAGTGTTACCCCGCCCAAGCGCTTTACGATGCGTGTGGCCGAATGGTTGCTCGACAGTCCGCGCCTGGGGGAAAACCCGAACGTCAAGCATCTTGCCGGCCACTTGCTCAAGGCGCCGGCCCGTGAAGGTGTGGTGGCGGCGCAAGGTCGCCTGGGCCAGTTGATGTGCCGCGAGTGCGGCAATGCCCGGGACCGCCGCATAGGCCAGGACCTGCTGCGCCAGGCCGCTCGGGCCGGGGACCGGCGTGCCCAGCGCGAATTGGGCCAGATCGAAGACTGAGCTGTCCAAGCCTCGATGGCTTGGTTAACCTTCGGGCTTTAATTCTTCGGCGGGAGTCGTCATGGCTGTGGACTTGACCAGTGTGTTGCTGGGGCTGGCGGGCGCTGCATTGCCGTTGCTGGTATTGGCGTGGCAGCTGCAACGACGCTTGGGTTTGGCACAGTCCGGGTTTTCACTGCTGCAAGAGCGCCTGAGCACTGCGCAGATGGCGCAGGACGGCCTTAATGCACAGCTCGATGCCTGCCGCGATGAGATCAGTGACCTGGGGCAGGCCAACGCCGCCAAGCAAGCCGACCTGGCTGCCGTGCGCCGTGAAGTCGAGCTGTTGCAGATCGAGCGTGACAATTCCCGTGACGCGGCCCATGCCTGGAACCTCGAGCGCAGCAGCAAGGAAACCGAATTGCGACGCCTGGACGCCCAGGCCGCCTCACTCCATGCCGAGTTGCGCGAGCAGCAGGAAAGCCATCAACAGCGCTTGAACGACCTGCAGGGCTCACGGGACGAGCTGCGCGCGCAGTTTGCCGAACTGGCCGGGAAAATCTTCGATGAGCGCGAGCAGCGCTTTGCCGAAACCAGCCAGCAGCGCCTGGGGCAGTTGCTCGATCCGTTGAAAGAACGCATTCAATCCTTTGAAAAACGCGTCGAGGAAAGCTATCAGGCCGAAGCCCGCGAGCGTTTTTCGCTGGCCAAGGAACTGGAGCGCTTGCAGCAACTGAACCTGCGGTTGAGCGATGAAGCGACCAACCTGACGCGCGCGCTCAAGGGCCAGAAAACCCAGGGTAACTGGGGCGAGCTGATTCTTGAGCGGGTGCTGGAGCACGCCGGTCTCGAGAAGGGCCGTGAGTACCAGACGCAAGTCAGCCTCAAGGGGCCGGATGGCGAGCGCTTCCAGCCGGACGTGCTGATTTACCTGCCTGGCGACAAGCAGGTAGTGGTCGACTCCAAGGTCAGCCTCACGGCCTATCAGCAGTATGTCGCCGCTGACGACACGGCGGTGGGCCAGGCCGCACTCAAACAGCACGTGCAGTCGCTGCGCAACCACGTCAAAGGTCTGTCCGACAAGGACTACAAGCGTCTGGACGGTCTGCACAGTCTCGACTTCGTGTTGCTCTTCGTGCCCATCGAGGCCGCTTTTTCGGCAGCCTTGCAGGCCGAGCCGAACCTGTTCCAGGAAGCTTTCGATCGACACATCGTGATTGTCAGCCCAACCACGTTGCTGGCCACGTTGCGCGTCATCGACAGCCTGTGGAAGCAGGAGCGGCAGAGCCAGAACGCGCGGGAAATCGCCGAGCGTGCAGGATGGCTGTACGACAAGTTTGTACTGTTCATTCAAGACCTGGACGAGGTCGGCAATCGCTTGCAGCAGCTGGATAAAGCCTACAGTGCCGCGCGCAACAAGCTGACCGAGGGTCGCGGCAACCTGGTCAGCCGTAGTGAGCAGCTCAAGCTGCTGGGCGCCCGGGCCAGCAAGAGCCTGCCGGCGGATTTGCTGGAGCGGGCGATGACCGATGTGGACGGCCTGGCCGAATTGCCCGAGTAATCAGGTTTCCCTGTGGCGAGGGAGCTTGCTCCCGCTGGGGTGCGAAGCGCCCCTGAAAGCGTCCAGCCCGTTGTCTCAGGCACACTGCAACCATCGGTTTTACGGTTGCTGCGCAACCGAGCGGGAGCAAGCTCCCTCGCCACGGGTTGGCTGTCCCTTTCTCGGTGTGTCGACTACAACGGCAAATGCCGACTCAACAAGGCGCGCAGCGCCGCCGGTTTCACCGGTTTGGCCAGGTAGTCCAAGCCTGGAGCGGGCAATCGGGTTTCCCTGTGGCGAGGGAGCTTGCTCCCGCTGGGGTGCGAAGCGCCCCTGAAAGCGTCCAGCCCGTTGTCTCGGACACACTGCAACCATCGGTTTTACGGTTGCTGCGCAACCGAGCGGGAGCAAGCTCCCTCGCCACGGGTTGGCTGTCCTTTCCTCGGTGTGTCGACTACAACGGCAAATGCCGACTCAACAAGGCGCGCAGCGCCGCCGGTTTCACCGGTTTGGCCAGGTAGTCCAGGCCTGGAGCGGGTAATAGGGTTTCCCTGTGGCGAGGGAGCTTGCTCCCGCTGGGGTGCGAAGCGCCCCTGAAAGCGTCCAGCCCGTTGTCTCAGACACACTGCAACCATCGGTTTTACGGTTGCTGCGCAACCGAGCGGGAGCAAGCTCCCTCGCCACGGGTTGGCTGTCCTTTCCTCGGTGTGTCGACTACAGCGGCAAATGCCGGCTCAACAAGGCGCGCAGCGCCGCCGGTTTCACCGGTTTGGCCAGGTAGTCCAGGCCTGCCGCGTGCACCTGGGCAATCATCTCCGGTCGGCCATCGGCACTGATCACCACGCCCGGTACCGGCTCAGCCAGCTGGGTGCGTAGCCAGGCCATCAGTTCGGTGCCAGTCTCACCCTCGTCAAGGTGGTAATCCACCAGTGCCAGTTGCGGGCGCATGCCGTCGTTGAGCAGGGCGGCACATTCCTCACGATTGCGCGCCGTGTACACCTGGCAACCCCAGCGCGAGAGCAGGCTGTTCATGCCGATCAGAATGCTGTCCTCGTTGTCGATGCACAGTACCTGTGCCCCGGTCGGCAACTGGCCGTTGAGTTCCGCCACTTTACCGGGCGCACTGGCTTGAGCGCGGGCCAGCGGTACGCTGACACTGAACACGCTGCCTTTGCCAGACCAGGAACGCACGTGCAGTCGATGGCCCAGCACCCGGCATAAACCGTCGGCAATCGCCAGGCCCAGGCCCAGGCCTTTTTCGGCTCGGGTCTGGTGGCTGTCGAGGCGCTTGAACTCTTCGAAGATGACTTGGCGCTTGTCTTCCGGAATGCCCGGGCCCCGGTCCCAGACTTCCAGGCGCAACTGCTCGCCTTGGCGGCGCACGCCCAGCAGCACCGGCCCTTTGGCGTAGCGGAAGGCGTTGGTCAGGAAGTTCTGCAGCACGCGACGCAGCAGCTTGATGTCACTGTCGACCCGCAGGTGGCTGCCGCGCAGGCGGAATTCCAGGCCCTGGTCGCGGGCCAATGCCTTGAACTCGGCACCCAGGGTATCGAACAGCTCGTTGAGCACGAACGGTTTGCGGTCCGGGTTGATCTTGCCGTTCTCCAGGCGCGAGATGTCGAGCAGGTCACTGATCAGGTCCTCGGCCGAGCGTAGCGAACTGTCCAGATGCTGCACCAGTTGCTGGGTCTCGGGCGACAGCTCTTCATCGCGGTGGGAGAGGGCGGCGGAGAACAGGCGCGCCGCATTCAGTGGTTGCATCAGGTCGTGGCTGACTGCCGCGAGAAAGCGGGTCTTGGATTGGTTGGCCAGTTCGGCGGTGCCCTTGGCTTCGGTCAGGGCGACATTGAGTTGCGACAATTCATGGGTGCGCTCGGTGACTCGCTGCTCCAGCCCTTCGTTGGCTTCGGTCAGCGCCTGCTCGGCTTCACGGAACGCGGTAATGTCGGTGAAACTCATGACAAAGCCGCCACCTGGCATCGGGTTGCCGATCAATTCGATCACCCGGCCATTGGGGAACAAGCGCTCGGAGGTGTGGGCACGGCCCTGGCGCATCCAGTGCAGGCGTCGGGCGACGTGGACTTCCGCTTCGCCGGGGCCGCACAGGCCGCGTTCGGCATTGTGCCGAATAATGTCGGCAATCGGCCGGCCGACGCTGATCAGGCCGTCCGGATAGTTGAAGAGTTCGAGGTAGCGACGGTTCCAGGCCACCAGCTTGAGCGACTGGTCGACCACGCTGATGCCTTGGGTAATGTTCTCGATCGCGCCTTGCAGCAGTGCACGGTTGAACTGCAGCACTTCGGAGGCTTCGTCGGCAATTCGCACCACGTCCTCGAGCTGCATTTCCCGGCCTTCGATGGCGGCCTTCACCACGGCCCGGGTCGAAGAGGCCCCCAGTACACCGGCCAGCAGGCGTTCGGTGTGGGCAATCCATTCGCCATCGGCGTTCAAGTTCGGATTGAAGCCCTTGCCCTGGCGGTAAGCGAAGCGGATGAAGCTTTGCCGCGCGCGTTCCTCGCCGACAAAGCGCGCCGCCAGTTGCAGCAGGTCGTTGATCTGTACCGCCAACATCGAGCGGGCGCTGGGGCGGGCGCTGATCTCTTGGCCGATGAAGCGGCCGGCCTGCCAGTGTTCCGAGACCCGTGTGCGCGACAGCACCGAGACCCAGGCAAACAGGGTGAAGTTACCGGCCAGCGACAGCACCACCCCTTGGGTCAGTGGGGTAATCGGCAGGTTCAGCGGGTTGCTGTGCAGCCAGCCGAGCCCTGGGAAACTGTTCAGCGACCAACCCATGCTGTGGGCGGCAATCGGCAGGATCAGCGTGTAGAACCAGAGGAAGGTCCCGGCGGCGAGACCGGCAAACACCCCGCGTCGGTTGGCCTGTTTCCAGTACAGTGCGCCGAGCATGGCCGGCGCCAGTTGAGTGACCGCGGCAAAGGCGATCTGCCCGATGGTGGCCAGGCTGGCCGTCGAGCCGAGCAAGCGATAGGCCACATAGGCCAGCAGCAGGATCACCACGATGCTGACGCGGCGTACCGACAGCATCCAGTGACGGAACACTTCGAACGGGCGCTCGGCATTCTTGCGGCGCAGCAGCCAGGGCAGCAGCATGTCGTTGGAGACCATGGTCGACAAGGCCACGCTGGCCACGATCACCATGCCGGTGGCGGCCGACGCGCCGCCGATGAATGCCAGCAGCGCCAATGCCGGATGGGACTGGGCCAGCGGCAGGCTGATCACGAAGGAGTCAGGCAGCACTGAGCTGGGCAACATCATCTGCCCGGCCAGGGCGATTGGCACCACGAACAGGGCGGCCAGCGCCAGATAGGCGGGGAATACCCATTTCGCCAGGCGCAGGTCCTGGGGGTCGATGTTCTCCACCACCGTGACATGGAACTGCCGGGGCAGGCAGATAATGGCCATCATCGCGACGCCGGTCTGCACCACCATCGAGGGCCAGTTGATGGTTTCCTTCCAATATTGTTCCAGACGGGGGGCGAGCATGGCCTGGTCGAACAGGTCGTCGAAACCGTCGTACAGGCCGTAAGTAACGAACGCTCCCACCGCCAGGAACGCGAACAGCTTGACCAGCGATTCGAAGGCAATCGCCAGCACCATGCCACGGTGGTGTTCGGTGGCATCGAGGTTGCGGGTACCGAATACGATGGTGAACAGCGCCAGAATCAACGACACGATCAGCGCCGTGTCCTGGGCGCGGGTGCCCATGGCATCGGCGCCGGCACCGATCAGCAGGTTGACCCCCAGCACGATGCCCTTGAGCTGCAAGGCGATATAGGGCAACACGCCGACCAGGCAGATCAGCGCCACCACCACCGCCAGTGACT
The DNA here is from genome assembly GCF_058789115.1 of Pseudomonas sp. FW300-N1A1. Classification (NCBI taxonomy): domain Bacteria; kingdom Pseudomonadati; phylum Pseudomonadota; class Gammaproteobacteria; order Pseudomonadales; family Pseudomonadaceae; genus Pseudomonas; species Pseudomonas sp. FW300-N1A1. The sequence goes on from NZ_JBYTBK010000070.1 coordinate 7,619, forward strand.
GGGATTTGCCATAGCGGGCGGCAATGAAGTCGGCAATCGAGGTGATGTTTTCCTGCTTGCTGATCATCACCATTTTTTGCAGGACCCACGGCGCGCCCAGCAGTAGCAGGATCGGCCCCAGGTAGATCGGCAAAAATGACCAGAGTTGTTCGGCGGCCTGACCCACCGCGCCAAAGAAGGTCCAGCTGGTGCAATAGACGGCCAGCGACAGGCTGTACACCCAGGCACGCATTCGCGGCGGCAGTGGTGTACTGCGGCGGTCGCCATAGAAGGCGATGGCGAACATGATGGCCATATAGGCCAGGGCGACGGCGGCGATCAGCCCGCTGGACAGCGACATGGGAACTCCCGGCAAAAGACACACGGGACTCCAGCCCGTTCGGACAGTCTCGCACGATGCACTGGCTTCGTCAGTGTCGACCATGGTCTCAGCGTGGCGGGGTGTCGCAGCTGGATATCGGCAGCGTGAATGCCGTTGTCGCAGGCACCTTCGCCAGCCACGACAGTGGGGATTGAGTTAGCCTTGGCACCTGACGTTTGGCCACCCTCTGATTGTTCGAAGGATCGACCCGCCATGAAAATTATCCGCAGCCAGTCCTTTACCGGTGACCGCCCTTGGGCGGCGCTGGATATCGCCAACATGAATGGCATCACCACCCGTTTGCACTGGACCGATCAGCCCTATATCTGGCACGTCAACGACGGCCAGGAAGTGTTTGTCGTGCTCGATGGACAAGTACAGATGCGCTATCGGGAAAACGGTGTCGAGCAGGCCACGATGCTGGAGGTCGGCGATATCTTCTATGCAGCGGTGGGCACCGAACATGTTGCTCACCCTCAAGGGCCGGCCCGGGTCCTGGTGATAGAGGCGGAGGGTAGTGTCTAGGGTCTATATCTGCAAAACAGATAACAGTTAGAGATATTACCCGTTATATAGATATTCGATTCAGTTCTACCATGGACTCAACCTCACCCGAGGACAGGAGTTCATCATGCAATGCCCTAACAGCAGCCAAACCCTCGTTCGACCTTTGAGTCATTTGCACCACCCGCTGGAAGCCATTCGCCAGTTCACCCCGAACTGGTTTGCCGCCACCATGGGCACCGGGGTGCTGGCGTTGGCACTCGCCCAGCTGCCAGTTTCGATCCCCGGCCTGCATGCCTTCGCCGAAGGCCTGTGGATGTTCAATATCTTCCTGTTCCTGCTGTTCAGTGGTCTGTATGCGGCGCGCTGGGTACTGTTCTTCGACGAGGCGCGGAGGATTTTCGGGCACTCCACCGTGTCGATGTTTTTCGGCACCATTCCCATGGGACTGGCGACCATCATCAACGGCATGCTGGTGTTCGGTTTGCCCCGCTGGGGGCAGGGCGTGGTACCGGTGGCCGAGGCATTGTGGTGGCTGGACGTTGCGATGTCGCTGGCCTGCGGCATCCTGATCCCGTACATGATGTTCACCCGCCAGGAACACAGCATCGACCAGATGACGGCCGTATGGCTGTTGCCCGTAGTGGCGGCAGAAGTCGCGGCAGCCAGTGGCGGGCTGCTTGCGCCGCACCTGGCCGACGCTCATGGGCAACTGGTGATGCTGACCACCAGCTATGTGTTGTGGGCGTTCTCGTTGCCGGTGGCGTTCAGTGTGCTGACGATCCTCGTGTTGCGCATGGCCCTGCACAAGTTGCCCCACGAGAACATGGCGGCATCGAGCTGGCTGGCGCTGGGGCCGATTGGTACCGGGGCGCTGGGTATGTTGCTGCTGGGCGGTGACGCGCCGGCGATCTTCGCCGCCAATGGGTTGCCAGGGATCGGTGAAGTGGCCGCCGGGTTGGGCCTGATCGCCGGGATCACGCTGTGGGGCTTTGGCCTGTGGTGGATGCTCATGGCCGTGCTGATCACCCTGCGTTACTTGCGTGAAGGCATCCCCTTCAACCTCGGATGGTGGGGGTTTACCTTCCCTCTGGGGGTCTACTCGCTGGCGACACTGAAACTGGCGAGCACGCTGAACCTGAGTTTCTTCAGTATTTTTGGCAGCGTATTGGTCATCGCATTGGCAATTATGTGGTTGATCGTTTCCCGGCGCACGCTGCAGGGCGCCTGGCGTGGTGAGTTGTTTGTCTCGCCGTGCATTGCCGGTTTGAAGAAATAGTTCGCAAAGTTTAGCTATGGTTGTGGCTTGGATCGCTGTGTGACATTCCTATAAGAGCATCCAGGCCACTCAGGAACATGGAAGATGAGTCACCCCTCGCAGTTCACCTTGCTCCGCAAACGGCGGTTCCTGCCGTTTTTTGTCACCCAATCGCTCGGTGCGTTCAACGACAACCTCTTCAAGCAGTCGTTGATTCTCGCCATTCTGTACAAGCTGACCCTCGACGGTGATCGTTCGATCTGGGTCAACCTCTGTGCGTTACTGTTCATCCTGCCGTTCTTTCTGTTCTCGGCGCTGGCCGGCCAGTTCGGTGAAAAGTTCGCCAAGGACGCGTTGATCCGCCTGATCAAGCTCGGTGAAATCGCCATCATGGCGGTTGGTGCCGTGGGTTTCCTGTTCGATCATCTTTGGCTGATGCTGCTGGCACTCTTCGCGATGGGGACTCACTCGGCGCTGTTCGGTCCGGTGAAGTACTCGATCCTGCCCCAGGCATTGCGTGAAGAAGAACTGGTCGGCGGTAACGGCCTGGTGGAAATGGGCACCTTCCTGGCCATTCTGGCCGGGACCATTGGTGCCGGGATCATGATGTCGTCCAGTGACTACGCGCCCATCGTCTCCACGGCGATCATCGGTGTCGCCGTGCTGGGTTACCTGGCCAGCCGCGGAATCCCTCGTGCGGCGGCCTCCAGCCCGGAACTGCGGCTGGACTGGAATATCTTCCGGCAGTCCTGGGCGACCTTGCGCCTGGGCCTGGGGCAGACGCCGGCGGTGTCGCGCTCGATTGTCGGCAACTCGTGGTTCTGGTTCGTCGGGGCGATTTACCTGACGCAAATCCCGGCCTACGCCAAAGAGTGGATGCACGGCGACGAGACGGTGGTGACGCTGATTCTCACGGTGTTCTCGGTCGGTATCGCACTGGGCTCGATGCTCTGCGAGAAGCTCTCCGGGCGCAAAGTGGAGATTGGCCTGGTGCCGTTTGGCTCCTTTGGCCTGACCGTATTCGGCTTGTTGCTGTGGTGGCACTCCGGCGGTATTGCGCCCAGCGAGCAAGGTCATGGCTGGGTCGAAGTGCTCGGCTTCGGCCATGCCTGGTGGGTGCTGCTGGATATTCTCGGCCTGGGGGTCTTCGGCGGTTTCTACATCGTGCCGCTGTATGCGCTGATCCAGTCACGCACCGCGGAACATGAACGGGCGCGGGTGATCGCAGCCAACAACATTCTCAATGCGCTGTTCATGGTGGTTTCGGCGATTGTCTCGATGGTGTTGCTCAGCCTCGCTGAGCTGTCCATCCCTCAGCTGTTCCTGGTGGTGTCACTGCTCAACATCGGCGTGAATGCCTATATCTTCAAAATCGTCCCCGAATTCAGCATGCGCTTCATGATCTGGCTGCTCAGTCATTCCATGTACCGCGTGCAGCATCGCAACCTCGAGCTGATTCCCGATGAGGGGGCGGCGTTGCTGGTGTGCAATCACGTGTCGTTCGTCGACGCCTTGCTGATTGGGGGCGCAGTGCGTCGGCCGATTCGCTTTGTGATGTATTACAAGATCTACAACCTGCCGGTGCTGAACTTCATCTTCCGTACCGCCGGGACGATTCCGATTGCCGGGCGTCAGGAAGATATCCAGATCTACGAACGTGCCTTCAAGCGCATTGCCCAGTACCTGAAAGATGGCGAGTTGGTGTGCATCTTCCCGGAAGGCAAGCTGACCGCCGATGGTGAGATCAATGAGTTCAAGGGCGGGTTGACGCGGATTCTGGAAGAGACACCGGTGCCGGTGATTCCATTGGCCCTGCAGGGGCTGTGGGGCAGTTTTTTCAGTCGCGATCCGGACAAGGGCTTTTTCCACCGTTTGTGGTCGCGGGTGACCCTGGTCGCCGGTCCGCCGATGGCGGCGCAAGTGGCACAGCCGGCGCAGTTGCAAGCGGCGGTGGGGGAGTTGCGGGGAGCGGTTCGCTGATGGATGCCGGATAAAAAAACGCTCGCAGTCTACGTAATGCCGATCAGTTAAGCCAAAGACCAGCCGAACATAGTACCCGTGGCGAGGGAGCTTGCTCCCGCTGGGGCGCAAAGCGGCCCTGTTTTGGGG
>NZ_JBYTBK010000071.1:0-10396 GCF_058789115.1 Pseudomonas sp. FW300-N1A1
AAATACAAAACGCCCGATGCGGTGCATCGGGCGTTTTGAGGCTGAAATGGGTGTAAACCTATTTCAGGACTGGACACCGTCAATTGGCGGAATCAGATGCGGTAGGTGCTCTTGGTCATGACCTTGGCCAGCAGGCTCATGCCGAATTTCACCGGTGCGGGGAAGCGAAAGCCTCCGGCATCCAGCGCACTTTCCGCATGCTGTTCTTCGTCGATGCGCATCTGCTCAAGAATAGCCCGGGACTTTTCGTCCTCGGCGGGCAGTTGTTCCAGGTGTTCGTTCAAGTGCTTGCACACCTGGTCTTCCGTCGCGGCGACGAAACCGAGGCTGACTTTATCGCTGATCAACCCGGCGACGGCACCAATGCCGAACGACATGCCGTAGAACAACGGGTTGAGGATACTGGTGTGGCTGCCGAGCTGATGGATGCGCTGTTCGCACCACACCAGGTGATCGATCTCTTCTTCGGCCGCATGCTCCATGGCTGCTCGCACTCGCGGCAGCTTGGCGGTCAGTGCCTGCCCTTGGTACAGCGCCTGGGCGCAGACTTCACCGGTATGGTTGATGCGCATCAGGCCGGCGACGTGACGGGTGTCTTCGTCGCTCATTTTCGCATCGGGCTGCAGGATGGCGGGCGAAGGGCGATAAGGCTGGCCACTGAAAGGCAGCAAAGTGCGCATCGCGGTGTCGGCTTGCAACAGAAGACGGTCAATGGGCGAGTAGTGACGTTGGGTAGTCATGCTGACCTCCGGGAAGAATCTCGGTGGCCAGTTTACCGCAATCGGCCGGTGATGGTTTGCGCTGGGTCATGTCGACGCAGTCGCTGCGGGTTGTGCTGTGTTGCTGTTGTGGGAGCGGGCTTGAAACCGCCAAAAGCTTCGCGGGCAAGCCCGCTCCCACAAGGGTTGTGCAAATCAGCCCGGTGGCCAGTGCATCTGGCGCTGACCCAGTACGTGCATATGGATGTGGTAGACGGTTTGTCCGCCCAGCTGATTGCAGTTCATCACCACGCGAAAACCTTCTTCGCAGCCCAGTTCCAGCGCCAGGCGTTGGGCGGTGAACAGAATGTGCCCGGCCAGCGCCTTGTCGTCCTCGGTGAGGTCATTGAGGGTACGAACCGGCTTTTTCGGGACGACCAGGAAATGCACGGGGGCCTGTGGGGCAATGTCGTGGAAGGCCAGAACCTGGTCATCCTCGTAAATGATCTTGGCAGGTATTTCTCTGTTGATGATCTTGGTGAACAGAGTATCCACAGCTGTTTCTCCATGTTGATGGGCCGGGCTGAGTGTACTGAAGGGGATGTACTCGCGCCCAGCCTTTTACGGTGATCGGGTTCAGCGCGGGCAGTAGGCCTTGTTGATCATGCCGACTATGGTTCGTGTCAGCCAGCGTGAACCCAGGCGCGGCAAGAAGGCGAACCAGCGATTGCGGCGACCGGGGATGATAATGGCGCGGTTTTTCTCCAGGGCCCGTACGGTGTACAACGCCACTTCCTCGGGACTCATCAACAGCTTGCTGTTGCCGAGCTTGTGGTCGTCGAGTTGGGCGGTGCGGAAGAATGCTGTACGGGTCGGGCCAGGACACAGCACCGAGACCTTGACCGCGCATTTTTTCAGTTCTACCCGCAAACCTTCCGAGAAGTGCAGCACATAGGCCTTGCTGGCGTAGTAGGTGCTCATCCACGGGCCCGGGTTGAAGGCGGCCACGGAGGCCACGTTGAGGATCTGCCCACCCCCCTGCAAGGCCATGCTGTTGCCGATGGCATGGCACAGGCGGGTCAGGGCCAGAATGTTCACTTCGATCAGGTCCTGTTCGGTCATCCAGTCCTGTGCGAGAAACGGGCCGCAGGTACCGATGCCGGCGCAGTTGACCAACAGGTCGATCTGTCGGTCACCTTCTTCGAGCTCCAGCAGAAAGCCGGATAGGCGCAGTGGCTCGCCCAGGTCGCAGGCGCGAAACAGTACCTCGACGCCAAAGCGTTGGGTCAGCTCGATCGCGATACTTTCAAGCTGATCACGTTGGCGGGCCACCAGTATCAGGCTGCGGCCACGACGCGCCAGTGCTTCGGCCATGGCCAGGCCAATGCCGCTGGAAGCACCAGTGATCAGAGCGTAACGGGTCATGCAGTTCTCCATCGCAACGGCTCGCGGCCTGTGGACAGAGAGGTCACAGGTATCAAGCGCGTTTATTCTTTCTCATAGTCTACAGGGGGCAGAGGGGCTTGCGCCGCGTCGTTTGTGTCAACCTTGTCAGTCAACTGGCTACTTTCGTAGCGGCTGCCCAGGGCGCTTTCATATTCTTCGGACAGGCCGGCGAGGCCCCCGGCCAGCGCGCCGACAACTGTCAGCACAATCACAACCAGCCACAGCGCGCTCAGCACTTTGACGGCGGTGCTGTTGGGCGGCTGCACAGGGCCGTAGCGGTTAGCTCCGTCATTGCCCGGGATGACCGCCAGTGCCAGCGGAAAAAGGCCGCCCACAAACGGCACCAGGTTCAAGAACCACAGCCAGCCTGACCACCCAAGGTCGTGCAAGCGTTGCACGCTGATGGTGATATTCACATAGAAGTAGGCCAGCAAGGCGACGACACAAACAAGTGCGCCCAACACCCGTTGATCGTCGGCCAGCAGCCCCAATCCGAGGGTGCCGGCAACGGCACCAATGATCATTAGGGCGGCCAGGGACCAGGCGAGATAACGCAGGCGACCGATTCGTCCCTGGACGCTGAACACCTTGAGTTCGGAAAACGCTGGCAAGGCCTCACCCACCGGAGCACGGGGAGGTGCATAAGGAGACGCTTCGAGCTCGGGCGCGACTGGCGCCGCAGGGCTGGCAGGGGGTGGCTGGACGTCGGTCAGGTCGAGCTCGATGGCCGGTTCGGCTTCGATGCGCGCATCAATGCCGGTTTTCGACAGCGCATTGAGATACGTATGAGCATCCGCCTGGGACAGGTCGCGCTTGAGTGTCACGGGGGTGCCGTTGAAGAGCCGATCGATGGCGGCGACGTCGCTTTTGAAGAGGGCGGCGAGGTTGAGTTTGGCCGTGGTGATGTCGACCCCCGGCAGCAGGGTTCCGTCGAAGACAATCTTGAAGCGGTTTTCGCTCATGCCTGGGCTTCCTTGTCACGTGTCTAGAGGGCTGTGCAGGACAGTCTAGGCCAGGCGGAATCGGCTGGCCTGGGGTTTTACATCAACGCGGCCAGCGATTGGGTAGTCGAGCGGCGAGTTCCTGCGCCGTGCGGTACTCGGCATCCAGTCGGGCGACCAGTTCATCAACGCTAGGCAGGTCGTCGATCTCACCGACTCCCTGGCCGGCCGACCAGACGGTTTTCCAGGCTTTCGCCTCATCGCTCACGGGCTTGAGCTTCGAGCCGAAGTTGATTTCACCCTTGCCTTGCAGCGCATCGATGTCAAAGCCGGCGTTAAGCAGGCTTTGACGCATGAAGCTGGCTGGAACGCCGGATACCGCTGGCGTATGGACAATGTCGGCGGCTCTGGAGGACAGCAGCATCGCTTTATAAGACTCCGGTGCATGACTTTCAGTGGTGCCGATAAAACGTGTACCGAAGTAGGCCAGGTCTGCACCGAGCACCTGCGCGGCAAGAATCTCATGGCCGTGGTTCAAGCAGCCGGCCAGCAGCAGGGTTTTGTCGAAGAACTGGCGGATCTCGGCGATCAGCGAGAACGGGCTCCAGGTGCCGGCGTGACCGCCGGCGCCAGCGGCAACGGCGATCAAGCCATCGACACCGGCTTCGGCCGCCTTTTCGGCGTGACGACGGGTTGTCACGTCGTGAAACACCAGGCCGCCGTAGCTGTGCACCGCATCAACCAACTCCTTCACCGCGCCCAGGCTGGTGATCACGATGGGCACTTTGTGCTCGATGCAGATCTTCAGGTCTGCGTCCAGTCGCGGATTACTATGGTGAACGATCAGGTTTACCGCGTAGGGCGCCGGGTTATCCAATAACGCCAGTCCCGCCTCGATCTCCTCCAGCCACGCCTTGAAACCGCTGCTTTCGCGCTGGTTAAGCGCAGGAAAACTGCCGACCACGCCATTGCGGCAGCACGCGAGTACCAACTGAGGGTTGGAAATCAGGAACATAGGCGCGGCCACGACCGGCAGGCGCAACTGTTGTTCGAGCAAAGCGGGCAGCGACATTGGAGGTACCCCGTGTGAATGTGACCTGTAGGATTAGAACGGCCGTACGACGACCAGAATTACAATAGCCAGCAATATCAGAACCGGTACTTCATTGAACCAGCGATAAAAGACATGGCTGCGGGTGTTCTCGCCACGGGCAAAGCGCTTCACCTGCGCGCCGCACATGTGGTGGTAACCAATCAGTAGCACCACCAGCGTCAGCTTGGCATGCATCCAGCCGCCCTGAGCGAAGTAGGCACCGGGATTGAGGATGATCAGCCAGCCGCCGAAGATCAGCGTGGCAATCATCGCCGGCCCCATGATGCCCCGATACAGCTTGCGCTCCATGACGCTGAAGCGCTCCTTGCTGATGCTGTCCTCGCTTTGGGCGTGGTAAACGAACAGGCGCGGCAAGTAAAACAGGCCGGCAAACCAGCAGACGACACTGATGATGTGAAAAGCTTTGAGCCACAGATAAAGCATTTTTAGTTGTTCCCAGGTTCACGGTAACGAGATAGTAGAGGCTTGAGCCTCCGTACGTCACCTTGACGGTTGTCGCAGGCCCGGGCGCACCCTATCATCGACGGCTTTCCAGTGGGTTCGTTGAGGGCAGGTTTATGGTCAAGGTCGGTATCGTCGGCGGCACGGGTTACACCGGTGTCGAATTGCTGCGTCTGTTGGCACAGCATCCGCAAGCAGAAGTGGTCGTGATCACTTCCCGATCCGAGGCCGGCCTGGCCGTTGCCGACATGTACCCGAACCTGCGCGGTCACTACGACGGCCTGGCGTTCAGCGTTCCGGACGTCAAGACCCTGGGTGCTTGCGACGTGGTGTTCTTCGCCACCCCCCATGGCGTGGCTCACGCGCTGGCGGGCGAATTGCTCGCGGCCGGGACCAAGGTCATCGACCTGTCGGCCGACTTCCGCCTGCAGGACGCCGATGAGTGGGCCAAGTGGTACAACCAGCCGCACGGTGCGCCAGAACTGCTGGAGGAGGCTGTTTACGGCCTGCCGGAAGTCAATCGCGAGCAGATCAAGCAGGCTCGCCTGATTGCTGTGCCAGGGTGCTACCCGACCGCCACGCAATTGGGCTTTTTGCCCTTGCTCGAAGCCGGTCTGGCCGATACCACGCGCCTGATCGCTGACTGTAAATCCGGCGTCAGCGGTGCCGGTCGTGGCGCGGCCGTCGGTTCGCTGTACTCCGAGACCTCGGAAAGCATGAAGGCCTACGCGGTCAAAGGACATCGTCACCTGCCTGAAATTTGCCAGGGCCTGCGCCGCGCGGCGGGTAAAGACGTGGGGCTGACCTTCGTTCCGCACCTGACACCAATGATTCGCGGTATCCACTCCACGCTCTATGCCACCGTTATCGACCGTTCGGTGGACTTGCAGGCGCTGTTTGAAAAGCGTTATGCCAACGAGCCGTTCGTCGATGTCATGCCGGCCGGCAGCCATCCGGAAACCCGTAGCGTGCGGGGTGCCAACGTTTGCCGAATTGCGGTTCACCGTCCACAGGATGGCGATCTGGTAGTGGTCCTGTCGGTGATCGACAACCTGGTCAAGGGCGCGTCGGGTCAGGCGGTGCAGAACCTGAACATCCTGTTTGGCCTGGATGAGCGCCTGGGGCTGTCTCACGCCGGGATGTTGCCTTAAACACGATCCCGTTCAGCAAAAAGGCCCGTTAAGCGGGCCTTTTTGCTGTCTGAGGGTGCGATTCTGTTGATTGCTATACCATAACAATAGTTGACCGATTTTCTGGGAGAAGCGGATAATGCGCGTCATCACGCATTATGGCGGCGTAACGCCGGGAGATAGTCAGCATGAGCGTCGAATCCTTCACCCCCACGGCTTTGCAATTCACCCACGGTGCCGCGCACAAGGTGAAGAGCCTGGTCGATGAAGAGGGTAATGATCGCTTGAAGCTGCGCGTATTCGTTACGGGCGGCGGTTGTTCAGGGTTTCAGTACGGCTTTACCTTCGATGAAGAAGTGGCCGATGACGACACCATCGTCGAGCGCGAGGGCGTCAGCCTGGTGGTCGACCCGATGAGCTACCAGTACCTGGCCGGCGCTGAGGTGGATTATCAGGAAGGCCTGGAAGGTTCGCGGTTTGTGATCAAGAACCCGAATGCGACCACGACCTGTGGCTGCGGTTCTTCGTTCTCGATCTGATCGATCAGGGCGGTATCAGCGGTACTCAACGCCGCATGGCTTCACGGCCATGCGGCGTTTTGCTGTCTGCTGTTCAGGCGGGGTAGATGGCGCCAAGTACCCGCAGGCCGCGTGCGCCAGTGACGCTTGGGCGATTGGCCGGAATGCTTTCGAGGCAGCAGTGGGCCAGCCAGGCGAAGGCCATGGCTTCGACCCAGTCCGGGTCTACACCGTAAGCGGCCGTACTGTCGACCTGGGCATTGGGCAACAGGCTGGTGAGGCGGGCCATCAGCGTCGTGTTATGGGCGCCGCCGCCGCACACCAGCAGTTCCTGCGTGTCGGCCTGTGCCGCTTGTAGAGACTCGACGATGGTCAGTGCAGTCAATTCCAGCAAGGTGGCTTGCACGTCTTGCGCTGCGAACACGGGAAGTCGTGCCAGGTGCTGTGTCAGCCAGTGCAGGTTGAACACTTCGCGGCCGGTGCTTTTCGGGCCCTTGGTCAGGAAGAACGGGTCACTGAGCAAGGCTTTGAGCAAGGTCGGCTCGACTGTGCCGCTGGCCGCCCATTGGCCATCGCGGTCGAACGTTTCGTTGCGTTGCTGATGGATCCAGGCGTCCAGCAGGACATTCCCGGGGCCACAGTCAAAGCCCGAGACCGGTTTGGCAGTCTCGATCAGGCTCAGGTTGCTGAAGCCGCCCACGTTCAGAACCGCACGGTTGCCCCCGCGTTGTTCGAACAAGGCTTCATGAAAGGCCGGAACGAGAGGGGCGCCTTGCCCGCCAGCCGCCACATCGCGGCTACGGAAGTCACTGACGACGGTGATACCGGTCAATTCGGTGAGCAGGGCAGGGTTGCCGATCTGAACGGTAAAGCCCCGCGCCGGCTCGTGACGAATGGTCTGGCCGTGGCTGCCGATGGCCCGGATATCAGCGGCGCTGAGCTGTTGATCGGTCAGGAGGGCATTGATGCCCTGGGCGGCCAGTGCAACCCAGTGCTGCTGGGCAATCGCGGAGCGGGCAATCTCGTCGGGCCCGCTGGCACACAAGCCGAGCAGCTCGGTGCGCAGGGAGTCGGGCATCGGGATGTAGTGAGTGGCGATCAGCCTGATCGCCGTTGTTTGCTCGATCAGCGCAATGTCCAGGCCGTCAAGGCTGGTACCGGACATCACGCCTATATAGAGCGCCATGGCTCAGCGCTTGCTCGAAGCCAGCATCGTGGCCTTTTCTTGATCCATGCGCGCCATCAGCGGCTGGCTCTGTTGCAGGAAGCGTGCACGCTCGTTCTTGGCGATCGGGTCTGCCATTGGCAACTTCTGGCCCAGAGGGTCGACGTGAACGCCGTTGACCTGGAACTCATAGTGTAGGTGCGGACCGGTCGAGAGGCCGGTGGTGCCGATGTAGCCGATCACCTGGCCCTGCTTGACGCTACCGCCGGTCTTCACGCCTTTGGCGAAGCCTTGCATGTGGCCGTACAGGGTCTGGTAGGAGTTGCCGTGCTGGATGATCACGGTATTGCCGTATCCACCGCGACGGCCAGCCAGCAGTACTTTACCGTCGCCGGCCGCCTTGATCGGCGTGCCGCGAGGGGCGGCGTAGTCGACGCCTTTGTGGGCGCGTATTTTGTTCAGAATTGGATGCTTGCGTCCCATGGAGAAACGCGAGCTAATACGAGCGAAGTCCACTGGCGTGCGAATGAACGCCTTGCGCATGCTGTTGCCATCGGCAGTGTAGTAGCTGCTGTTGCCTTGCTTGTTGGTGTAGCGCACGGCGGTGTAGGTCTTGCCGCGGTTGGTGAAGCGGGCGGACAGGATCGGGCCGTTACCGACGGCTTTGCCGTTGACGACTTTCTGTTCGTAGATCACATCGAATTCGTCGCCCTGGCGAATGTCCTGAGCGAAGTCGACGTCGTAGCCAAACACGCTGGCCATGTCCATGGTCAGGCTGTGGGACAGGCCTGCGCGTGCAGCGGACTGCGACAGCGAGCTGTTGATCACGCCGTGCACATAGGCGGAGCGCACGGTTGGCTTGGCCGTGGTGCGGCTGAAGGCATAGCCCTTGGCGTTCTTGCTCAGGCTGATGCTGTCAAGATCGCTGACCTTGCTGTGCAGCTGGGTGAGCTGGCCGTCGGGGCCGAGTTCGAACTCGAGCTTCTGGCCACGTTTAAGGCGGGTGAACTGCTTGGCTTGCTTGTCGCTGGCCAGGATTTCGCTCGCCAGCGTGGAGGGCAGGCCTACTTTTTCAAAGAGTGTGGAAAGCGTGTCCCCTTTGGCGACTATGACTTCCTTGTGGCTGGGGCTTTTCTTTTCTTCAGCCACCGGTGCCGGGGCTACTTGAGCCGTCTGCGGGGTGTCGTCGATGCTGTTTTCAATCTGGGCGAAGGGAGATTGTACGGGTTCGTTTGTGGCTTGAACGGCGTCAGCAGCGTCTTGATCTTGTGTCAGTTGTTCAGCAGGGCTTTCCAGCTCAAGGCTCAGGGTTGTCTTTTTGGCTTCGACGTCACTGGATGGAAACACCAGGAGCGCCAGGCTGAGCAGGGCGGCAATGCCGCTTGCCGCGAGCAGATGAGTCTTCGGATAAAGCGGCGGCGCTTTAGACGGTTCTGTGGTCATAGGTAATTTGACTTTGGAAAAGATGATATGGAAAAAATGAATAACAAGATGAAGATGAAATAACTGTATAAAATATAACCAAATGGCCTCTTAAGCAAGCCGCGGATGCTCTGTTCGCGGATTGATGCCCGCGCGCCGGGCAAAACTTGTATTTGGTGCGCGATCTTGTATGGTTGGTTCCCTTTGAATCTGAGCCTTGCAGGTTGGTTATGAAGTCGGTTGAAGAGCAGCTAGCGCTGATCAAACGTGGTGCGGAAGAATTGTTGGTCGAGTCCGAGCTGGTCGAGAAGCTCAAGCGCGGCCAGCCGCTGCGTATTAAGGCTGGCTTCGATCCGACCGCGCCGGATTTGCACCTGGGCCATACGGTGCTTATTAATAAGCTGCGTCAGTTCCAGGACCTGGGGCATCAGGTCATCTTCCTGATTGGTGACTTCACCGGGATGATCGGTGATCCGAGCGGCAAGAGCGCTACGCGCCCGCCGTTGACTCGCGAGCAGGTTCTCGAAAATGCCGAGACCTATAAGACTCAGGTATTCAAGATCCTTGATCCGGCCAAGACCGAGGTGGCGTTCAACTCCACCTGGATGGACCAAATGGGGCCGGCGGACTTCATTCGCCTGACCTCGCAGTACACCGTGGCTCGCATGCTTGAGCGCGATGACTTCAACAAGCGCTACTCGACCAACCAGCCTATCGCTATTCATGAGTTCCTGTATCCGCTGGTTCAGGGCTATGACTCTGTTGCGTTGCGCGCGGACGTCGAGCTGGGCGGCACGGACCAGAAGTTCAATCTGCTGATGGGGCGCGAGCTACAGCGCAGCTATGGTCAGGAGGCTCAGTGCATTTTGACCATGCCTCTGCTTGAGGGGCTGGATGGCGTGAAGAAGATGTCCAAGTCCCTGGGCAACTACGTCGGTATCCAGGAAGCGCCGGGTGTCATGTACGGCAAGCTGGTTTCTATTCCGGATGTGCTGATGTGGCGCTATTTCGAATTGCTCAGCTTCCGTTCGATGGATGACATCGATGCCTTGCGTGCCGATGTCGAGGCGGGTGCGAATCCGCGGGACATCAAGATCAAGCTGGCTGAAGAGATTGTTGCGCGCTTCCATGGTGAAGAGGCTGCGGCGAACGCTCATCGTGCGGCGGGTAACCGCATGAAGGAGGGTGAGCTGCCGGATGATCTGCCTGAGATCGAGCTGTTCGCTGCCGAGGATATGCCTATTGCGGCGGTCCTTAATAAAGCAGGGCTGGTGAAGAACTCGGCGGTGGCTCGTGATCTGCTGGGTTCGGGTGGTGTACGTATCGATGGCGAGGTGGTTGATCGCTCCTTTATATACGTACTGGGTGCGACCCACGTTTGCCAGGCTGGCAAGAAGGCATTTGCTCGCATTACGCTCAAATCCGAGTAAAGCTGAAATAAGGGGTTGACGGCGAATTTTATCTGTCTATAATTCGCCCCACTTCCGGCGCAGTCGAAACGGAAAACTCCTTGGTAAACAA
>NZ_JBYTBK010000072.1:0-9438 GCF_058789115.1 Pseudomonas sp. FW300-N1A1
TAATATCAGGTAAACGGCTTCGTTAACTGTCCACCATGTCTCCGAACATGTGTCCACCATGTCCCCGGTCCAAACACGATCCTGTGGCGAGGGAGCTTGCTCCCGCTGGACTGCGAAGCGGTCCCAATCCAGCAAATCGGATTTATCAGGCACACCGCAGCAGCCCTGTGACGGCTGCTGCGCACCCGAGCGGGAGTAAGCCCCCTCGCCACAGGAACAGTGTCGACTCAACTATCGGTAAAACACCAAATAACCCATCTGCCCCACTGCCTCGTTCACTAACTGCCCCGACCGCCAGACCGACTTGACCGTCGGTAGCCAGCCGCCAAAGGGCTCACCGTTGCCGGCGCCCATAAAGCCCACGGGCGCCGGTACCACCGTCAATCCCGCCGCCTCGAAGCTCCAGACACTGCGTGGCATGTGCCAGGCCTGCGTCACCAGCACCACCCGCTTCAAGCCCAAGGGCTGCAGCAGCTCGGCGGTGAACTGTGCGTTCTCCCAGGTCGTGCGGCTGCGGCCCTCCTGCCAGCGAACCGTCACCCCAAAATCATCCTGCAGCGAATCGGCCATGAGCTTGGCTTCGGTGGGCGGAGTGCCGTAATGCAGGCCGCCACTGGTCAACACCGGCAGCCCCGAGGCCTTGGCCAGCCGCGCGGCATAACGCTCACGCTCCAGGACCACCCCGGTGGGCTGATCACTGCCCCAGGCCTGGTCACCCCGCTCGCGCCCTGCGCCCAACACCACAATCACATCGGCACGCTCGGCCAGGGTCGCCCATTCGCTGCGGGCCAGGGGCGGTTCGCGCTCAAGGATCCTGGCGCCCCACTGTACGACCACCGGCAAGCTCATCAACCAGAACCCGCCCAGCCCCAGGGCGAAACACAGCCCTGCCAGGCGCGGCCTTGATCGGCGCAACCACCAGGCAAGCAGGAGCAACAGCAAGAGAATGCCGGGTGGCAACAGTAGTTGTTTGACGAAATAGCGAAAAGGCATCGAGCATCTCCGAAAGATGCCCGAAGCCTAAGTGGGTTGAAGCAAAGCGACAACTAAGATGGCTGGCCTTTTCATCAAAAAGCCATCACCGGTGACTTCATGTGCCCGCATGGGGCGACAAACACGCGCCTGTATACTTACTTGACTCGCAGGGACCGGACCTTTACCGCGTCACTGCCAGGCACCTTGTCTTTCAACCATATGATTTTGGCCGAACGAGGGGCATCGTTGTGCTTCACCGCTTCTGACAAGACGCCATGCGCCTCGCGTTCACTACGGTCCAGATAAGCCTTGATCAGTTCGAACTCTGCGCGGCTCAACCCGCGAAGTTCAAGTTCCAGAGGGCGCTCATCGCGCAACCGCCCAGCTGTTTTTGCCGCATCCAGGGCCACCCCCAGACGATCTATCAGCTTTTCGTACAACTCGGGTTTTGTGACTTTTGTTTGCGACTCAACCATCCCTCACCTCATTGAAGATAAGACTTACTCCCCAACTAGAGCTTAGCCTCACTGGGCAAACCGGCCGTGCGCCGCGACCAACGGCCCCGCGCGCGGGCAGCGCTGCACAATCAAGTTTCCCTAGGCCGAGCACGGTCATGTATGCTACGGCGCTTCCTGTAACTCCACTTCCAGCTCGGCTGGGCATCGAAAACGCCATATTTGGCGCAATCCGGGTCCAGCGTTGCATTGAAGAGGATTAGGCCACCCCTATTCAGTTCAAAAGTAGCCATGCACGAACAATACCAGCCCCGCGAAATCGAAAATGCTGCCCAGTCATTCTGGGATGAGCAAAAGTCCTTTGAAGTCAGTGAACAGCCAGGCAAGGAGACGTTCTACTGCCTGTCGATGTTCCCTTACCCCAGCGGCAAGCTACACATGGGGCATGTGCGCAACTACACCATCGGCGACGTGATCTCCCGCTACCAGCGCATGCAAGGCAAGAATGTCCTGCAACCCATGGGTTGGGACGCCTTCGGCATGCCGGCGGAAAACGCCGCGATGAAGAACAACGTAGCGCCCGCCAAGTGGACCTACGAAAACATCGCCTACATGAAAACCCAGCTGCGCAGCCTGGGCCTGGCGGTGGACTGGTCCCGCGAAGTCACCACCTGCAAGCCTGATTACTACCGCTGGGAACAATGGCTGTTCACTCGCCTGTTCGAAAAAGGCGTGATTTACAAAAAAAGCGGCACCGTGAACTGGGACCCGGTCGACCAGACCGTCCTGGCCAACGAACAGGTGATCGACGGTCGCGGCTGGCGTTCCGGCGCGCTGATCGAAAAGCGCGAAATTCCGATGTACTACTTCAAGATCACCGCCTACGCGGATGAACTGTTGGAGAGTCTCGATGAACTGACTGGCTGGCCTGAACAGGTCAAGACCATGCAGCGCAACTGGATCGGCAAATCCCGCGGCATGGAAGTGCAGTTCCCGTACAACGTCGAGTCGATCGGCGAAACCGGCGCACTGAAAGTCTTCACCACCCGTCCGGACACCCTGATGGGCGCGACCTACGTCGCCGTGGCCGCCGAGCACCACCTGGCTACCCTGGCCGCGCAGAACAACCCTGAGCTGCAAGCGTTCATCGCTGAATGCAAGGGCGGTAGCGTCGCCGAAGCCGACATGGCGACCCAGGAGAAAAAAGGCCTGCCGACGTCGCTGTTTGTCGAACACCCGCTGACGGGTGAAAAACTGCCGGTGTGGGTCGCCAACTACGTGCTGATGCACTACGGCGACGGCGCCGTCATGGCAGTGCCTGCTCACGACGAGCGCGACTTCGAGTTCGCCCACAAGTACAACCTGCCGGTCAAATCGGTGGTGCGTACCAGCTCCGGTGACACCAACCCGGCACCGTGGCAAGACGCCTATGGCGAACACGGCACGCTGATCAATTCCGGCGAGTTCGACGGCCTCGATTTCGCAGGTGCGTTCGACGCCATGGAAGTCGCCCTGATCAAGAAAGAACTGGGCGCCTCGCGTACCCAGTTCCGCCTGCGCGACTGGGGCATCAGCCGCCAGCGCTACTGGGGCTGCCCGATCCCGATCATCCACTGCGATACCTGCGGTGACGTGCCGGTACCGGAAGACCAGTTGCCTGTCGTCCTGCCAGAAGACGTCGTACCTGACGGCGCCGGTTCGCCATTGGCGCGCATGCCCGAGTTCTACGAGTGCAGCTGCCCTAAATGCGGCCAGCCTGCCAAGCGTGAAACCGACACCATGGACACCTTCGTCGAGTCCTCGTGGTACTACGCCCGCTACGCCTCGCCACACTTTGAAGGTGGTCTGGTAGAAAAATCAGCGGCCGACCACTGGTTGCCGGTGGATCAGTACATCGGCGGTATCGAACACGCCATTCTTCACCTGCTCTACGCGCGCTTCTTCCACAAGCTGATGCGCGACGAAGGCCTGGTGAGCTCCAACGAGCCGTTCAAGAACCTGCTGACCCAGGGCATGGTAATCGCCGAGACTTACTATCGTCGCGAAGCCAATGGTGCTTACACCTGGTTCAACCCGGCGGACGTGGAGCTTGAGCGTGACAGCAAGGCCAAGGTTATTAGCGCCAAGCTGATCGCAGACGGCCTACCGGTGGAAATCGGTGGCACCGAGAAGATGGCCAAGTCAAAGAACAACGGCGTTGACCCACAGTCGATGATTGACCAGTTCGGCGCAGACACCTGCCGCCTGTTCATGATGTTCGCCTCGCCACCTGACATGAGCGCGGAATGGTCCGACTCCGGCGTAGAGGGTTCGCACCGCTTCCTCAAACGCGTCTGGCGCCTGGCTCAAGCGCACGTCACTCAGGGCCTGCCGGGCAAACTGGACGTCGCCAGCCTGAATGACGAGCAGAAAGCCATTCGCCGTTCGATCCACCAGGCCATCAAGCAGGCCAGCCACGACGTCGGCCAGAACCACAAATTCAACACCGCCATCGCCCAAGTGATGACGCTGATGAACGTGCTGGAAAAAGCCGCGCAAGGCACCGAACAGGATCGCGCACTGATTCACGAAGGCCTGGAAACCGTAGTCCTGCTGCTGGCACCGATCACCCCGCACATCAGCCACGAGCTGTGGCATCGCCTGGGTCACGCCGATCCGGTGATCGATGCAGGTTGGCCGGTTCTGGACGAAAGCGCCTTGGTACAGGACAGCCTGCAGCTTGTCATTCAAGTGAATGGCAAACTGCGCGGCCACATCGAAATGCCGGCCAGCGCCAGCCGCGAAGAAGTCGAAGCTGCCGCACGGGCCAACGAAAACGTCCTGCGCTTCGTCGATGGCCTGACTATTCGCAAAGTGATCGTAGTGCCCGGGAAACTGGTCAACATCGTCGCCAGCTAATTGGATCAGGCGCCAGGTTCGCCTGGCGCCGTATAAAACCTTTCGGGCCGCGCTATCGGCCCTCACGGTTTCAAGGGGAGCAACAAGATGATCAAGCGCAACCTGCTGGTGATGGGCCTCGCGGTCCTGCTGAGCGCCTGCGGTTTCCAGCTGCGTGGCACCGGCACCACCGAACTGGCGATCAAGGAACTCGACCTGAGCGCCCGTAACGCCTATGGCGATACCGTGGTGATGATGCGTCAAGTATTGCAAAGCAGTGGCGTCCACGTGGCTGCCGGTGCACCTTACAAACTGGTGTTCACCAATGAGCAGACGACCCAGCGCGTCCTGAGCTACTCCGGTGCCGGCCGTGCCGCGGAAAATGAACTGACCACCGTGCTGGACTACCAGATCGTTGGCCAGAACAACCTGTCGCTGATCAGCGACAAACTGCAAGTGCAGAAAGTCGTCATGCACGATGGCAGCAACATCACCGGCTCCGACCAGGAAGCCGATGAAGCCCGCAAGGAAATGCGCCGTGACCTGGTGCAACGCATGATGTTGCGCCTGCAGCAACTGAGCCCTGCTCAACTGGATCAACTGCAACAATCCGCCGATGCGCGCGCCAAGGCCGAAGCCCAGGCGCTGGAAGCGGCCCAGAAAGCCGAGGCGAACACCCCGCGTCAGTCGCCTCTGCAAGTACCTGCCGAGTAAGTCTTACGGGGCGCCGTTGCGCCCCGTTTGCCCCGCCTTATGAAACTCGCCCCCGCCCAACTCGGCAAACACCTGCAAGGTGCCCTCGCTCCGGTGTACATCATCAGCGGCGATGACCCACTGTTGTGTCAGGAAGCCGCCGACGCCATCCGCTCTGCTGCCCGCCAGCAGGGTTTTGACGAGCGCCAGGTATTCAGCGCCGATGCCAGCTTCGACTGGGGCACCCTGCTGCAAGCGGGTGCCAGCATGTCCCTGTTCGCCGAAAAGCGTCTGCTGGAGCTGCGTTTGCCGTCCGGCAAGCCGGGTGATAAGGGCGCAGCGGCATTGATGGAATACTGCTCGCGACCGGCAGAAGACACGCTGCTGCTGATTAGCCTGCCCAAGCTTGACGGCAGCGCGCAGAAAACCAAATGGGGCAAGGCGCTGGTCGAAGGTGCGCAGACCCAGTTCGTGCAAATCTGGCCGGTCGATGCCAGCCAGCTGCCGCAGTGGATTCGCCAGCGCCTGTCCCAGGCCGGGCTGTCCGCCAGCCAGGATGCCGTTGAGCTGATCGCCGCGAGGGTGGAAGGCAACCTGCTCGCCGCCGCCCAGGAAATCGAAAAGCTCAAGTTGATGGCCGAAGGCGGCCAGATCACCGTGGAAACCGTACAGGCGGCCGTGGCCGACAGCGCGCGTTTCGATGTGTTCGGGCTCACCGATGCGATCCTCAACGGTGAGGCCGCCCATGCGCTGCGCATGCTGGAAGGCTTGCGCGGCGAAGGCGTGGAGCCGCCGGTCATTCTCTGGGCCCTGGCCCGGGAACTGCGCCTGCTGGCCAACCTGTCGCTGCAATACAGCCAGGGCGTGCCGCTGGACAAAGCGTTCAGCCAGGCCCGACCGCCGGTCTGGGACAAGCGCAAACCGCTGATGAGCAAGGCCCTGCAACGCTACTCGGCACCGCGCTGGGCGCAACTGTTGCTCGAAGCGCAACGCATCGACGCACAGATCAAGGGCCAGGCCGCCGGTTCGCCATGGATGAGCCTCAGCCGCCTGTCGCTGTTGATGGCCGGCCAGCGCCTGAACCTGCCCGCCGAGTAAGGCTTCTGTGGCGAGGGCACTTGCTCCCGTCGACCGGTCCGCGCTCTGGCGCAGCCGTCGTCGGTGAAGGTGCTCTTTGGGGTCGCTTCGCAACCCAGCGGGAGCAAGCTCCCTCGCCACGGATCATCTTCCCCGCCTATCGCATGGACTAGACAACCTCCAAACTTCGGCCGATGATTCTCCGCGCAAAACCCACCCAGCGAGAACACCGCCCATGAGCAGAAACAAGCGGCCCAACAAGGCCAAGTCCATCGTCGCCCAGCCACTGTTCCGCAGCCGTCAGGAACAACCGGCCAAGGGCAAAGGCAGCTACCGCCGCGAAGCCTTCCAGTCTAAAAGCTGGGAGGCTTCTTGCTTTCTGGCCGCTTGAAAGGTGAGGCCCCTCCAGCCCTCCGGTCATGATAAGGTCGACACCTGATTCGTTTTCTCTGGACCTGTGCATGCCCTTTTGTATTTCCCGTCGTTGGCACCTGCGCCAACTGATTGCGGCCTCCAGCCTTGTTCTGCTTGTTGCCTGCGCGGAAAAACCGACCGCCGCCGACGCCCAACCGCTTCAGACCGTGCCGGTTACGACCGCCCCGGCCCTCATTGCGCCCGTCGTACCGACAGAAACCCTCGAGATTCAACCCAGCCAGACGTTCGAACAATGGCAGGCCGCGTTCCGCAAGGACGCCCTCGCCGCCGGTGTCAGCCCTTCCCTGTTCGACCGCGCCTTTGCCGGCGTCACGCCGGACATGAGCGTTATCCGTGCCGACCGCAGCCAGCCTGAGTTCGCTCGCCCGGTGTGGGAATACCTCGACGGAGCCCTCTCCGCACTGCGCGTGCGCAAAGGCCAGGCACTGCTCAGCCAGTATGCCGACACCCTGAGCGCCATCGAACAGCGCTATGGCGTCGACCGCCAGGTCCTGGTGGCCGTCTGGGGAATGGAAAGCAACTTCGGCAGCTTCCAGGGCGACAAGTCGGTGATTCGCTCGCTGGCGACCCTGGCCTACGAAGGCCGGCGCCCGGGCTTTGCCCACGCACAATTGCTGGCGGCACTGCAGATTCTGCAACAGGGTGATATCGCCCCCGAGAAGATGCTCGGCTCCTGGGCCGGCGCCATGGGCCAGACCCAGTTCATCCCGACCACCTACAATACGCACGCCGTGGACTTCGATGGCGATGGTCGCCGCGACATCTGGAACAGCCCGGCCGACGCACTGGCCTCGACCGCCCACTACCTGCAAAGCTCCGGCTGGCAGAAAGGCCAGCCGTGGGGCTTTGAAGTCACAGTGCCGAGTACCTTCAATTACGCGCTGGCCGACGGAGCCATCCGCAAAAGCGTTGCCGAATGGACTCAACTGGGCGTCAAGCTGCCAAACGGCGCCAGCGTACCCGCAGGCTCCGAGCAACTGTCCGCTGCCCTGCTGCTGCCGGCCGGTTATCGCGGCCCGGCCTTCCTGATCCTCGACAACTTCCGTGCGGTGCTCAAGTACAACAACTCGTCGTCCTACGCACTGGCGGTGAACCTGTTGTCGGAACGCTTCAGTGGCGCTGGCCGGATCAACGGCGAATGGCCCAAGGATGATCTGCCGTTGAGTCGCACCGAGCGCATTGAGCTACAGACCCTGCTCAGCGCCAACCAGTATGACGCCGGCAGCGCTGATGGCATCATCGGCGCTAACACACGCAAAGCCATTCGCGCAGCCCAGCAGTCATTTGGCTGGCCGGCGGACGGCTATCCGACGCGCAAGCTGCTGGATAGTTTGCGTAACCGCTAAAGGCATCGTAGGCAGGAGCAACTGCCCTGATCACAGGCTTGTTCTCGCCACGTAGAGGAGCGCCGAACACCTCCCCGTGGCGAGCGAGCTTGCTCGCGCTGGGCTGCGCAGCAGCCCAAAAAAATGTCACCGAGGTCTTTCTGATAGACCGCAATCACCTCTCAGGGTGCGCTGCGCGCCCCAGCGCGAGCAAGCTCGCTCGCCACAGGAGCAGCGTTCAGGCCTTATTGAGCAGCATAAGCACCTGTCGCTAGGGCTTGACCACCACATCCTGCTCCAGCACCAACGTCTTGCTCCCCGCATCCAGCGTTACCAACGCGCCCATCGGCAAGGTCAGGTTCGGGTCGCAGTGCCCGCTGCGCCAGCCAGCCAGTACCGGAATGCCAAACGGCGCGAAGGTCTGCTTGAGCAACTGCGCCAGTGCCTCGCTGTCCACGCCGGCCACATCCCCCGCCAACACCCCGCGCAACCGGTTCAATTTTCCGGCCAGTCGCAAGTGGGTCAGCAGTCGATCGATGCGATACAGCGGCTCGTTGATGTCCTCGATGAACAGAATGATCCCGTCGGCATCGATTTCGAACGGCGTACCCAGGGTGGCGGCGATCATCGACAGATTCCCGCCCTGCAAACGCCCGAGAGCGATGCCAGGCTCGATGGTCGT
Organism: Pseudomonas sp. FW300-N1A1; assembly: GCF_058789115.1. Lineage (NCBI taxonomy): Bacteria > Pseudomonadati > Pseudomonadota > Gammaproteobacteria > Pseudomonadales > Pseudomonadaceae > Pseudomonas > Pseudomonas sp. FW300-N1A1. The sequence continues at coordinate 8,520 of NZ_JBYTBK010000072.1, forward strand.
CAACGGGTAGGCCACCGGGTGCGCCAACAGACTGCCGGCTTTCAGTTGCCCCCTGAGCATGCTGAACAACGACGCCTCGGTCGGTTGCTGCTTGTCCCCCAACAGGTCCGCGTTGAGCATCGGCCCGTGAAACGTGACAAACCCCGAGTAGCGGCTGATCGCCAGGTGCAATGCCGTTATGTCGCTATAGCCGACGAACGGCTTGGCATGGCGCCGCAGCAGCTCATAGTCGATACGGTCAAGCAAGCGCGGGCTGCCGTATCCCCCACGCAGACAGAGGATGGCGTCGATGGCCGGGTCGGTAAATGCCTCATGCAGGTCCTTCAGGCGGACCTCATCGCTGCCGGCCAGGTAACCATCATTTTCCAGGACACCGGGGAAGATCCGCAGCGAGTAGCCCCGCATCCGCATCCACTGCAGCGCCTTCTCGGCCTCCAGTGCCGCCGGACCCGCCGGTGCAATGACGCCAATGCGCCCTTCAGCCGGCAATGCCGGGACGGGGGTGTGTTCGCTAATGATGAGGGTGGAGCGAGTGGTCATCCGTGATTCTCCCTGCGTGACGGTTTGCACACACAGTAGTCAGGAACGGGGACAAACAGAAGAGGGTCAACCGCCCCGCGGGTTGCGGGAAAAGGTCGGTATTGCAGTGGGCAGCGCTACAAAGAACGCCCGCAAGACTTTCAGGTCTTGCGGGCGCGCCGGATCAAGACGACATCAGCTCGGCCTTGACCAGCTTCGCCTGCTCGTCGGCGTGGTACGAAGAACGTACCAGTGGGCCGGACGCGACGTTCTTGAAGCCCATCTTGTAACCTTCCTCGGCGAACCAGGCGAAAGTGTCAGGATGCACAAAACGCTGCACGGGCAAGTGGCTACGGGACGGTTGCAGGTACTGGCCCAGGGTCAGCATATCGATGTCGTG
>NZ_JBYTBK010000073.1:0-9341 GCF_058789115.1 Pseudomonas sp. FW300-N1A1
CGCATTCAGCTGTATGGCGGCGGCTGCGCCACCGAGCGGGAGCAAGCTCCCTCGCCACGGGGATAGGGGCTGCCTGAGAGCATTGAGTCAGAGCGGGATAGACGCTTTCTGAGCGTGCAGGACCTGCGTCATAAGGTGCCATTTGCCAAGTGAAAACGCGGCGGTTGATGAAGATCCCCTGTGGCGAGCGAGCTTGCTCGCGCTGGACGGCGCAGCCGTCCCAGCAAGGCTATCGAGGAGTGTCAGGCAAGTCGCATTCAGCTGTATGGCGGCGGCTGCGCCACCGAGCGGGAGCAAGCTCCCTCGCCACGGGGGTAAGTGCTGCCTGAAAGTAGTGAGCCTGAGCCACAGGGATAGTCATAGCCTGAAAGTACTGAGATAGAGCCGTCGATCCGGTAAATACGGCCTAGGTAGGGGCATGACGTTGCACCATTGCTGTGCAATACTCGGCGCCGCTTTGCTGGCGAGTTAATGTCAGTTTCCAGGTAATGCACCTCCGTAAATGCCGGTTTTGCCGAGATTTCTTTCTGAATATTGGTATTTATTGAGTGAAAATACCTGTTGATGGCTCTTTATACTGCACGTCCCGCTGATCTTGCAGGATTTGTCCTACAAGAAGGGTCTGCTCACGAAGTGGATCCGGTATCACGGCGCACAGGCTTACCGGTCTGTACGTCGCCGCTCGGTGGTTATATCCAATAACAAGACGAGGATGTCCCCCTATGCCTGCTGGCAATCATCAGCCTCACGGCGAGACCGCTCAAGGCGGCCCGCTCAAACGCGAACTCGGCGAACGGCATATTCGCTTGATGGCGCTTGGCGCCTGTATCGGTGTCGGCCTGTTCCTCGGTTCGGCCAAGGCCATTGAAATGGCCGGCCCGGCAATCATGCTGTCTTACATCATCGGCGGTCTGGCGATCCTGGTGATCATGCGCGCCCTGGGCGAGATGGCGGTGCACAACCCGGTGGCGGGTTCGTTCAGTCGTTACGCCCAAGACTACCTTGGCCCGTTGGCGGGCTTTCTCACCGGCTGGAACTACTGGTTCCTGTGGTTGGTGACCTGCGTCGCGGAAATTACCGCCGTGGCGGTGTACATGGGCGTCTGGTTCCCCGATGTGCCGCGCTGGATCTGGGCGCTGGCGGCGTTGGTGAGCATGGGTTCGATCAACCTGATCGCTGTGAAGGCGTTCGGTGAATTCGAGTTCTGGTTCGCCCTGATCAAGATTGTCACCATCATTGCCATGGTGCTCGGTGGTATCGGCATCATCGCCTTTGGCTTCGGCAACGACGGTGTCGCGCTGGGGATTTCCAACCTGTGGGCCCACGGTGGCTTCATGCCCAATGGCGTGCAGGGTGTGTTGATGTCCCTGCAAATGGTGATGTTCGCCTATCTGGGCGTGGAAATGATCGGCCTGACCGCCGGTGAAGCGAAGAACCCGCAGAAGACCATCCCGAACGCAATCGGCTCGGTGTTCTGGCGCATTCTGCTGTTCTACGTTGGCGCGCTGTTCGTGATCCTGTCGATCTACCCATGGAACGAGATCGGCACCCAGGGCAGCCCGTTCGTGATGACCTTTGAACGCCTGGGCATCAAGACCGCTGCCGGCATCATCAACTTCGTGGTGATCACGGCCGCGCTGTCATCCTGCAATGGCGGTATCTTCAGCACCGGGCGCATGCTCTACAGCCTGGCGCAGAATGGCCAGGCTCCGGCCGGTTTCGCCAAGACCTCGAGCAACGGCGTACCTCGTCGTGCCTTGCTGCTGTCGATCGGCGCACTGCTGCTGGGTGTGCTGCTGAACTACCTGGTGCCGGAAAAAGTCTTCGTTTGGGTCACCGCCATCGCCACCTTCGGTGCGATCTGGACCTGGGTGATGATCCTGCTGGCGCAACTCAAGTTCCGCCAGGGCCTGAGCCCGTCCGAGCGTGCCGCGCTCAAGTACCGCATGTGGCTGTACCCGATCAGTTCCTACCTGGCGCTGGCGTTCCTGGTGCTGGTGGTCGGCCTGATGGCGTACTTCCCGGACACCCGTATCGCGCTGTACGTAGGGCCGGCGTTCCTGGTGCTGCTGACCGTGCTGTTCTATGCATTCAAGCTGCAACCCACGAACCAGTCGCAAGGTGCCGTGCGCTCGGCTTCCTGAGCCGCTGACACGCTGTCCTGACCTGTTTCGCCCAAACGCCCGGTGCACTGCATCGGGCGTTTTTGTTTGCAACGAAGGGATGTCCGCCGGTCTGTTTGCCGTCGGGAAAGTAGACAAGCCGGGTAGCAGTGCCAAGCTTGATGAACTATCCGGTGCCAGCGGGCAGATTGGAAACAAACGTCATGCACAGAACGCCCGCGTTTCGCGGCTTTTCCAGGTTTGTTTCCATTGGCCTGCTCAATACGCTGATTCACTGGATGGTTTTTTTCGTCCTGTACGGGCTGCTGGGGCTGCGCCAGGCCCTCAGTAATCTGGCGGCTTTTTGCCTGGCGGTGACGTTCTCGTTTTACGCCAATGCCCGATACACCTTTCAACGCCGGGCCACCCTCCCGCGTTATCTGCTGTTTGCGAGCTTCATGGGGGCGCTGAGCTTTGGCGTGGGCTACGGCGCGGACCACTGGCGCTTGCCCGGGCTGCTGACCCTGGTGGTGTTCTCGGCCATCAGTCTGATCTGCGGTTTTCTCTTCTCCAGGTTCCTGGTCTTTCGGGAGCCCGAGGCATGAAAATCTCGTTGATTGTCCCGGTGTTCAACGAGGAACAGGCGATCAACCTGTTCTATCAGGCCGTTCGTCAGCAATTGGTACTGGCCGATGGCGTGGTCGAGATCGTGTTTATCAATGACGGCAGTTCGGACCGCACCGCGGAGCATGCCAAAGCGCTCGCGCTGGCGGACGAGCATGTGTTGCTGATCAACTTCTCGCGTAACTTCGGCAAGGAACCGGCGCTGTTTGCCGGGTTGGAATACGCCACTGGCGATGCGGTGATTCCAATGGATGTGGACCTGCAGGACCCCATCAGTGTGATCCCCTTGTTGATAGCAGAATGGAAGAAGGGTGCGGATGTGGTGCTCGCCAAACGTCACGGACGCGCCGCCGACAGTTATCTGAGACGGCACAGTGCGGCGTTGTTCTATCATCTGCTGAACCGGATTGCGTACACCCGGATTGAAGAGAACGTCGGCGATTTTCGCCTGATGGACCGCAAGGTGGTGAACGTGATCCGTACGCTGCCGGAGCACCGATTGTTCATGAAGGGAATCTTGTCGTGGGCGGGGTTCAACACGGTGGTGGTCGAGTATGAGCGGGCCGGGCGTGTGGCGGGGACCACCAAGTTCAACTTCTGGAAGTTGTGGAACCTGGCACTGGAAGGCATCACCTCGTTCAGTACCGTCCCGTTGCAGTTGTGGACCTACGTGGGCAGTGCGGTTTCCCTGTTCGCCCTGGTCTATGCGCTGTACATGGTTCTGGACAAGATTTTCTTTGGCAACAGCGTGCCCGGCTACCCGTCGCTGATGACCGCCATTCTGTTTCTGGGCGGTGTTCAGCTGATTGGCATTGGCATATTGGGTGAGTACATCGGCCGGATTTATATCGAATCCAAGCATCGTCCGCGTTATGTGATCAAGGACATTGTCGGCCACCCGGGCAACGTGAGCCCTGCGGAGCGTCAGTGAGGTCCGGGCCAGGACAGGAGCGCGAATGAACGTGGCCAACATTGCGAACAAGCAACTGCCCTGGCGTGATGTGTTGGCGTTCTTTGTGTTGGCTGCGTTTATGTACATCTTGCCGTTGATCCTGGCGGACTATTACTACATCGACGACAACTGGCGATCATTGTCCGCCGGTACGGCCTGGGCCGAGCAGGGCCGTTGGGTGGCTGAACTGTTCTACCGTGGCCTGACGCTCAGCTCAGGCGCTCCCCATGTCTTCCCGTTGCCGCTGCTGATAGCCGTCATCGCCATTGCCCACGCTATGACTCGCCTGACATTTCACTACTACCCCCGGCCCACGTTGTCGTGCTGCCTGGTGGTACTGCCGCTCTGGTACAACCCGTTTTTTCTGCAGAACCTGTCCTATCAATACGATGGTCCGACCATGGCGTTGAGCCTGGTGGCCATGGTCTACGCCATCACCTTTGGTGCGAAGTCGGTGCTGTGGCGGGTGTTGGTGCCTGGTGTCCTGGTCTCTCTTGGCATGGGGCTTTATCAGCTCAGCATCAACGTATTCCTGGGGCTGTGCTGTATAGAACTGGTCAGGGCGGCCAGTGAAGGCCGCTCATGGCAGGACATTCGTGGGTTGTGCCTGATGAAGGGCGCACAGTTGATCTGTGCGGTGTTTTTTTACTCTGTGACGACGCATCAGACGATCATTGCCGAGCGCTTGCCAATGCAGTCCCTGAGTGCCAACGGGCTCGCTCAGGTGGGCGTGAATATCGACACCGTGGCGGGCAAGATTGCGCTGTTGTTCGAGGGGGGTAATCGCGGGTGGCTGTGGGCGGTGCTGCTGTGTGCGGCGCTTGGCGCGGTGCAGGTCGCGGTGGCGTTGTGCAAGCGACCAGACCGCCTGTGGCGCAAGGGATGTCTGGGCCTGCTGTGCCTGCTGACACTGCCGCTACTGCTATTGCTGGTGTGCGGTGCAACGCTGCTGTTCAGGGACTTCAATGAAGGCGCCAGGACCCTGTTGGGCTTTGGTGTCTTGTGGGTGTTTGTCTACTACTTGAGCCGGCGCGGGCTGGAGGCTGTCGACTCACGGCTGGGGTTGTTGCTGGCCATTCCCTTGCTCAGCCTGTTGGTACTGTCCTTTGCCTACGGGCGAGTACTGACTGTGCAGAAGGAGTTCGCCACCAGTGCGCTGTTTTCACTGGGCCATGACATCGCTTCCAACCGCCAGTTGCGCGAGGCCAAGCGCATCTACATGGCGATCAATTATTCCGACCGTTGGCTGGCGAAGGCGAGCGGATCATTCAAGGTCATGCCGGTGCTGGCGTACATCCTGAATGTCGACTTCTACATGTTGGCCGAGAACCTGCCCAGGGTCGGGATCAACAATGTGTTTCCCGAGAAGGAGCGACGCAACGCGACCCTCGTGGGATACCAAGGGTTCGCGCCGCTGGTCGACAGCCAGTTTTACAATATGTATCTGGTGGGCGATTACGGTTTCATTGTCATGAAGGAACCACCGCGTCCGTAAACGCGTCCATCAGCACCACGATGCAGTCCCGGGCCTGATAACGATTGATCTGCGGCACCAGCCGGCGGAAGTGCTCCGATTGGCAATGGGCATCCAGGGCGGCCTGGTTCGGCCATTGTTCGATGAAGATGAAATGCCCCGGGTCTTTCTGGTCGACGAACAGATCGTAGGCGATGCAATCCGCTTCCTGACGGGTTTTCTCCACCAGTTCGGCGTACCACGGACGGACGGTTTCGAGGTGTTCGGGTTTGATGAAGTCCCGGGCAATCACTTTGAGCATGGATTCTTCCTTGATGTTGCGCCCGTCTCCGGGGAAGACGGGCGTTGGGTGGGTTTTCAGGCCGCCACGTCATTGGCCTCGAAGCTGTCGGCCCGGGCCATTTGCCACATCCGCGAATAGAACTCGCCGTTCACTTCGCCGGTGAGCAACTCACCGGGCTTGAGGAACACGTGCAGCTGGGAAAACAGTTTGATCTCGGTGGCGGACATACGGCGCACCAAGTGCTTGGCCGACAACTGCGAGGGGTGTTCGAGACCGGCGGCGGCGAGCATTTCGGCCAGTGCCTTGAGGGTGCTGCGGTGGAAGTTGAAGACCCGTTCGGCCTTGTCCGGTACCACCAGGGCGCGCTGGCGCAGGGTGTCCTGGGTGGCGACACCGGTCGGGCATTTGTTGGTGTGGCAGCTTTGCGACTGAATGCAGCCGATGGCGAACATGAAGCCACGGGCCGAGTTGGCCCAGTCGGCGCCGATGGCCAGGACGCTGGCAATGTCGAAGGCGCTGACGATCTTGCCGCTGGCACCGAGCTTGATCTTGTCCCGCAGGTTCAGGCCCACCAGGGTGTTGTGCACGAACAGCAGGCCTTCGCGCATCGGCACGCCGATGTGGTCGGTGAATTCCACCGGTGCGGCGCCCGTGCCGCCTTCCTTGCCGTCGACCACGATGAAGTCCGGCAGGATGCCGGTTTCCAGCATGGCCTTGGCGATGCCCATGAACTCCCACGGGTGGCCCAGGCAGAACTTGAAGCCCACCGGCTTGCCGCCAGACAGCTCACGCAGTTGCTGGATGAAGTGCATCATTTCGATCGGCGTGGAAAACGCGCTGTGGCGTGATGGCGATACGCAGTCCTGGCCCATCGGGACACCACGGGTTTCGGAGATTTCCCGGGTGACCTTGTGCTTGGGCAGGATGCCGCCGTGGCCGGGCTTGGCGCCCTGGCTCATCTTGATTTCGATCATCCGCACTTGCGGGTCCTGTGCCTGGGCGGCGAAGCGCTCCGGGTCGAAACGTCCGTCGGCGGTGCGGCAGCCGAAATAGCCGCTGCCCAATTCCCAGGTCAGGTCGCCGCCGTGTTCGCGGTGATAGGGGCTGATGCTACCTTCACCGGTGTCATGGGCGAAGTTGCCGAGTTTGGCGCCCTGGTTCAGTGCCCGAATGGCGTTGGCGCTCAGCGAGCCGAAACTCATGGCCGAGATGTTGAACAGTGACGCCGAGTACGGCTGGCGGCACTGCGGGCCGCCGACGGTCACCCGGAAACCGTTAGGGTCGCTCAGGGGCGCGGGGCGCATGGAGTGGCCGATGAATTCAAAACCGGACTGGTACACATCGACCAGCGTGCCGAAAGGTTTGTCGGCGCTTTCATTTTTGGCGCGCGAGTAGACCAGTGAACGCTGGGCCCGGGAGAAGGGCAGGGCGTCGCTGTCGGATTCGAGCAAGTACTGGCGGATTTCCGGGCGAATGCCTTCCACCAGATAGCGGATATTGCCCAGGATCGGGTAGTTGCGGCGCACCGCGTGGGGGCTTTGCAGCAGGTCGAAGATGCCCAGCAGGCTCAGCAGGCCGGTGACGATGGAGATTGGCCACACCCAGTCGTGTTCAAGAAACGGCAGGCTGGCGAGGGTGAAAATCACGCAGAGGGCAAAGAAGGCGTAGCGGCTCAGGAGTGACAGGCTCATACGGGTTCCTTGGGTTCGGAATCATCAGGTTTCGTCAGGCATTTTGTGCCTGGAGAAAGATCGAAAACAGCTCGGACTGGGATTTGATCCCCAGCTTGCTGTAGATGTGTTTCTTATGGACTTTCACGGTTTCGGCGGAGATTTCCAGCTTACGGGCGATTTCCTTGCTGGAGCAACCGCTGAGCATCCAGCGGCCGACATCGAGTTCCCGGGCCGTCAGTTGCGCGCCCTTGATCTGTTTGAGCGAGTCTTCGAGACGGATGCGCCAGTCACCTTGCCGGGTTGTTGGCTCAGGGGCCGATGCCGCTGCGGATTCGTAGGGCAGGCGCTGGCGCAGCAGGCTCAGGACCCATGGCTGGATCAGCGACAGCAGGGCAATCTGCTCGCTGCCAAAGCGCTGCTTGCTGCCCAGGGAAAGGCACAGCGTGCGGTCGCCCTCCAGTTGGCAATTGAACTGGATTTCATCGGCCACCACATTCAAGCGGAAGTAGCGCTGGTAGTACTCGGTCAGTTCGAAGTGCTCTGGCGCGACTTCCGACAGGCGATAGAGGCCGGTGCGCGATTGCTCGCGGCAGGCGATGTAGAAAGGGTCCAGCAGGAACAACCCCATGAGGTAGTCCTGAAACAGCGGGTCGGGACGGCCATCCTCGCTCGGGCATTCGGCGAAGACCCGGGGGCGTTGGTCGCCGTCGTACAACAGCACCACCCAGCTGTCGAAGCTCACGTACTGATCCAGCAAGCGCAGCAGTTGAGTCCAGAAGTTGGGCTTGTCCAGGGCGTCGATCAGTTGCCCGATCGAGCGGTGCCAGGCGATGTCTTCCAGCGATTGATTCATTGAGCGTTCCCTATCGGGTTACCCCGGCCAGGCGACATACTGGCTCACCCGGACTGTCCGGGCAATCTCGCTGCCGGCAGACGGGGCGTGACGCAGACGCGGCGCGCATGTGATCCTTGGCGTTTTTCTCCAGGGCCATCGTTGATCCATGACGCTTTCATCTTCTGCTTCGCCTCGCATTATCCGCATCGCCGCTGCCCTGCTGATCGGCCCCGACGGCCGAACCCTGCTGGTGCGCAAGCGCGGTACCCAGGCCTTTATGCAGCCGGGCGGCAAAATTGAAGCCCATGAGTTGCCCGTGCATGCCCTGGCCCGTGAACTGGAGGAAGAGTTGGGGCTGGTGATCGATCCGGCTCACGCCAGGTTCCTGGGGCAGTTTTCAGCCCCCGCGGCCAACGAGCCGGGATTCATCGTGCAGGCCGACATCTTCCAGCTGGCTGTCGATGTACCGGTGTCCCCGGCCGCGGAGATCGAAGAGGTGATCTGGATCGATCCTGCCGGCGACGGCGAAGTGGTCCTGGCGCCATTGACAAGGGACCTGATCCTGCCGTTTTATCGCAGTTCTCTGCAGGCTTCGGCCTGATCGCTCACGGACAAGGATTGCGCCATGATTGCCACCCACGACCTGTTAATTTTCGCTGCGGCCTCCCTGCTGCTGGTGCTGACGCCCGGGCCGAACATGATCTACCTGATCTCCCGTTCGATCTGTCAGGGGCGCAAGGCCGGCGTGACGTCGTTGCTGGGGGTGGTGGCGGGTTTCTTCGTGCACTTGTTCGCGGCGGCAGCCGGCTTGACGGCGGTGTTCCTGGCGGTGCCGATGGCCTACGAAGCGCTCAAGTGGGCAGGCGCGCTGTACTTGTTGTGGATGGCCTGGCAGGCGGTCAAGCCGGGAGCACGTTCGCCGTTCGAAGCCCGGCAATTGCCACCGGACTCGTCGCGCAAGCTGATGCTCATGGGCTTTTTGACCAGCGCGCTGAACCCGAAAATCGCGGTGTTTTATCTCTCGGTCTTCCCGCAGTTCATCAACCCTGAAAACGGCTCGATCTTCTTCCAGAGCATCGCCCTGGGCCTGACCCAGATCAGCGTGAGCTTTACCGTGAACCTGTTGATCGCCCTGTTCGCGGCGGGCATCGCCTCCTGGTTCGTCAACAACCCGACCTGGCTGGCGGTGCAGCGTTACTTCATGGGCTTCGTGCTGGCAGGGTTGGCGGTACGGCTGTTGTCCGAGCCACGACGCATGGCCTGAAACCCAACTTATCCAGCGCCTTGAGTTCACTCAAGGATAGGGTTGCCCAGTACACACTGTTTGGACCGGGGACATGGTTTACACCTGTTCGGGGACATGGTGGACACTTTTTAATACGACACATTGATCATCTG
>NZ_JBYTBK010000074.1:0-6486 GCF_058789115.1 Pseudomonas sp. FW300-N1A1
TCTCCCACGGTCTGTACTGGCTAGAGTCAGATGCTGGCTTTTAGTCCCACCACCCCTACAAGTCTAAACATACAAGCCGGCTTGCCGGCGAAGGCGACGTACCAGACACACCGCGTCGCGGCATTCGCCGGCAAGCCGGCTCCCACAGGGTTGGGCGTTCGTCCTTTTTACAGGGCTTCGCGCTGGCTGTTGCCGTCGACCAAGCGGGCAATGCCCAGCGGGTTGGCGTCTTTGAGCGCCTCGGGCAGCAAGGCGTCCGGGCAGTTCTGGTAGCACACCGGACGCAGGAAACGCTCGATGGCCAGGCTGCCGACCGAGGTACCACGGGCGTCGGAGGTGGCCGGGTACGGCCCGCCATGGACCATGGCATCGCAGACCTCAACTCCCGTCGGATAACCGTTGAACAGTACTCGGCCGACTTTTTGCTCCAGCAGCGCCAGTAACTCGCCGTGCTCCTGCAGGTCCTGCGCTTCGCCGATCAGGGTGGCGGTGAGCTGGCCGTGCAAACTGTTCAGCACCTGCCGCAACTGTGTCTTGTCGGCGACTTCGACGACGATGGTCGTGGGGCCGAATACTTCTTCCTGCAGCAGCGGATCCCCCCTGAGCAAGAGGCTGGCGTCGGCCTTGAACAGTTGCGGTTGCGCGCGATTGCCTTGTTGCTCCTGGCCGGCCAGGCGATGGATGCCCGGATGGCTGAGCAACGCCTGCACGCCGTTGCTGTAGCTACGGTACGTACCGGCGTTGAGCATGACTTGCCCTGGCTGTTCGGCCATGTGCGCGGCGAGGTGTTCAACGAACGCGCTGAACGCAGGGGAGTGCATGCCGATCACCAGACCCGGGTTGGTGCAGAACTGACCGCAACCTTGCACCACCGACGCCACCAGTTCGCTGGCGATTTTCTCGCCCCGCAGGTGTAGGGCTTCGGGCAATACCAGCACCGGGTTGATGCTGCTCATTTCGGCGAACACCGGGATCGGCTGTGGCCGGGCGGCGGCCATGTCGCAGAGGGCGCGGCCACCTTTGAGCGAGCCGGTGAAACCGACGGCCTGGATCGCCGGATGCTTGACCAGTGCTTCACCGACGCCGGCCCCGTAGATCATGTTGAACACGCCCTTGGGCATGTCGGTTTGCTCGGCGGCGCGCAGGATCGCATTGGCCACGCGCTCGGCCGTCGCCATGTGCCCGCTGTGGGCCTTGAACACCACCGGGCAACCGGCGGCCAACGCCGCTGCGGTGTCGCCGCCGGCGGTGGAGAAGGCCAGGGGGAAATTGCTTGCGCCGAACACCGCCACCGGACCGACGCCGATCCGGTACTGGCGGATGTCGACCCGTGGCAGCGGCTGACGCGCGGGCAATGCCCGGTCGATACGCGCCCCATAGAAATCACCCCGGCGCAGCACCTGGGCGAACAGGCGCATTTGCCCGCTGGTGCGCCCGCGCTCGCCCTGGATACGCCCACTGGGCAAGGCGGTTTCCCGGGTGACCAGGGCGACGAATTCGTCATCCAGGGCATCCAGTTGGCTGGCGATGGCCTCGAGAAACTCCGCCCGGCGACTGGCTGGCAGGTTGCGAAAAATCGGGTAGGCGGTTGCAGCTGCCTGGGCGGCGGCGTCCACTTCCTCCAGGGTGGCCTGGGTGAAGGTGTAGGGCAGGGCTTCGCCACTGGTGGCGTCATGGCTGTGCAAGGTGATGTGGCCGGCGGCACTGCGCGCACCGCCGATGTAGTTATGGCCGATGATCTCGGGCATCGAAAAAACTCCTGTCGAAAAATGGAACTCAAGCCTGAAGGAACGCTGATGGTGGCGAGCGAGCTTGCTCGCGCTGGGTCGCGTAGCGGCCCCAAAAATGTACGGATAGCCATTTTTTGCGAGTGCTACGCACTCGAGCGCGAGCAAGCTCGCTCGCCACAAGGTCGATGTTCTCCAGAACAATCGGCGGGTATCAGGCTCACGCCAACTCACTACCCCGGCGCGTAGACGCGGGTGCTGCGTGACCCAACGCCGCGGGTGGCCTGGGTGAAGGTGCAGGGCAGGGCTTCGCCACTGGTGGCGTCATGGCTGTGCAAGGTGATGTGGCCGGCGGCACTGCGCGCACCGCCGATGTAGTTATGGCCGATGATCTCGGGCATCGAAAAAACTCCTGTCGAAAAATGGAACTCAAGCCTGAAGAAACGCTGATGGTGGCGAGCGAGCTTGCTCGCGCTGGGTCGCGTAGCGGCCCCAAAAATGTACGGACAGTCATTTTTTGCGAGTGCTACGCACTCGAACGCGAGCAAGCTCGCTCGCCACAAGATTGAAGTTCGCCAGAACAATCGGCGGGTATCAGGTTCAAGCCAGCTCACTACCCCGGCGCGTAGACGCGGGTGCTGCGTGACCCAACGCCGCGAGTGGCCTGGGTGTAGGGCAGGGCTTCGCCACTGGTGGCGTCATGGCTGTGCAAGGTGATGTGGCCGACGGCACTGCGCGCACCGCCGATGTAGTTATGGCCGATGATCTCGGGCATCGAAAAAACTCCTGTCGAAAAATGGAACTCAAGCCTGAAGAAACGCTGATGGTGGCGAGCGAGCTTGCTCGCGCTGGGTCGCGTAGCGGCCCCAAAAATGTACGGACAGTCATTTTTTGCGAGTGCTACGCACTCGAACGCGAGCAAGCTCGCTCGCCACAAGGTTGATATTCGCCAGAACAATCGGCGGGTATCAGGCTCACGCCAGCTCACTACCCCGGCGCGTAGACGCTGGTGCTGCGTGAGCCAACGCAGCGATCCGCGCCGCCGACTCGGCATCCACCTGATGCAGCGACTTGCCCCGGGTTTCCCGGGCCAGGCCGACGGCGATAAGGGAAATCACCGAGGCACCGACCAGGTACCAGGCGATCGGTGTGGAGCTGTGGTACTTGTTGAGCAGGGTGATGGCGATCAGCGGCGCCAGGGAGCCGGCGAAGATCGGCGCCACCTGGTAGCACAGGGACAACGCGGTATAGCGCACGTGGGTCGGGAACATTTCGGCCATCAGGGCCGAGTAGGGCGCGTAGGTCATCGACTCGATGGCCAGGCCCAGGGTGATCGCGGCCATGATCAGCCAGTTGTTGCCGGTGTCCATCATCGGGAAGCCGACGAAGCCCCAGAAGGCTGTGAGGGCCGCGCCGGTCAGGTACACCGGTTTGCGCCCGACCAGATCGGACAGGTAACCCATCACCGGAATCATGAAGAAGTGCAGCAGGTGCGCGCCGAACATCAGCAGCAGAATCTCCGAGGTGTCCTTGTGCACCACCAGCTTCAAGTAGGTGATCGAGAAGGTCACCACGGTGTAGTACAGGATGTTTTCGGCAAACCGTGCGCCAATCCCCACCAGCACTGCGCGCCAGTGATGACGCAGCACTTCCACCACGCCCAGTTGCTGGTGCCGGGTCTGGGCCTGGCGGGCCTGGGCTTCCTTGAAGATCGGTGCGTCGTCGACGCTGGTGCGGATCCAGTAGCCGATCAGCACCACCACGGCCGAGAACCAGAACGCCACGCGCCAGCCCCAGGCGAGGAATTGTTCCTCCGACAGGTTCGAGGACAACAGCAGCAGGGCGACCGTGGCCACCAGGTTGCCGGCCGGCACCCCGGCCTGTGGCCAACTGGCCCAGAAACCCCGGCGATTGTCCGGGCAGTGTTCAGAGACCAGCAGGATCGCGCCGCCCCATTCACCACCGAAGGCAAAGCCCTGGATCAGCCGCAGCAGTACCAGCAGCACCGGTGCCGCATAACCGATCTGGTCGAAGCCGGGCAGGCAGCCCATCAGGAAGGTGGTGACGCCGACCACCACCAGGCTCAGTTGCAGCAGGCGCTTGCGACCGAATTTGTCGCCGTAGTGACCGAACACCAGGCCGCCCAGCGGGCGGGCGAGAAAGCCGACCGCGTAGAGGGCGAAGGCGGCGATGATACCGTCGATCGGGCTGTCGGTCTGGCGAAAGAACAACTGGCCGAAGACCAGTGCGGAGGCGGTGCCGTAGAGGAAGAATTCATACCATTCGGCGACGGTGCCGGCCATGGCAGCGGCCACGACACGCTTGAGTCCCGAAGGGGTGGTTGCGCTTTGGGGGTGTTGAGGATTGGACATGCTGGCGTTTCCTGTAGGGGCGCAAAGACAGGTAGCCGGGGCTGGCCCATGAGGGCCGGCCCGGCAATCACTCAGAGACCGACGTCCGGCAACTCCGGACGGTTGGCCAGGGCCTTGGCCATGATCCGCTCGACGAACACCCGGTCGGCTTCCGGCAGGGCCAGGCGTGGCGGACGGGTCAGGGCGCTGCCACGGCCGGCGATGGCTTCGCACAGCTTGATGCACTGCACCAGATCGGCGCGGGCGTCCAGGTGCAGGATCGGCATCAGCCATTCGTAGATCGGCATGGCTTCGGCGAAGCGACCGGCCTTGGCCAGGCGGAAGATGGTTTCGCCTTCTTTCGGGAACACGTTGGACATGCCCGAGACCCAGCCTTCGGCGCCCACGGCGATGCTTTCCAGCACCACGTCGTCGAGGCCCGCGAACAGCACGAAACGATCCCCCACTTCATTGCGCACGTCGATGAAGCGACGGGTGTCGCCGGAAGAGTCCTTGAAGCACACCACGTTGTCGCAGTCGGCCAGGGAAATCAGGATGTCCGGGGTGACGTCGTTCTTATAGATCGGTGGGTTGTTGTAGACCATCAGCGGCACGTCGGCATTCTTGGCCACGTAGCGATAGTGCTCGGCGGTCTCGAACGGCTTGGAGCCGTAGACCAGCGCCGGCATCAGCATTACACCGTCGACGCCGACCCGGCGTACCGCGTTGGCGACCTTGGCCGCCTGCACGCTGGTGAACTCGGCGACACCGCAGATCACCGGCACCCGGCCCCGGGAAGCGTCGACCGCGACTTCGGTCACGGCGATTTTTTCTTCGGCGGTCAGTGAGGTGTTTTCCCCCACCGAACCGCACACCACCAGGCCCGACACGCCGTCACGGATCACGTTGGAAATCACCTGGTGGGTTTTTTCCAGGTTGATCGAGAAGTCATCGTTGAATTGAGTGGTCACCGCGGGGAAGACGCCACTCCAGTTAATGCGCTTGCTCATTGTTGCCTCCAGTTCGTTTATTGTATTTCGTATACGATATTTTAAATGTCGATACTCGGCTAGTGCTTTTTTCAATCAAACAGTGGTTTTTTCAGCCGTTGGTCTGGGGGGAACGGTATTTCCCGATTGTGCCGATTCCTGTGGCGAGGGAGCTTGCTCCCGTTCGGCTGCGTAGCAGTCGTAAAACAGCGCTTACAGCATTGGGGCCGCTGCGCAGCCCAGCGGGAGCAAGCTCCCTCGCCACAAAAGCTCCGGTTTGGCGTCAGGCGCCGGGCCAGGTGTCGGACAGGCGATAGCCTTGTGGCCACGGATCGCTGGGATCGAGCAGCAACTGGTGGGTGCCGGTGATCCAGGCGCGGCCGGAGATGCACGGGTAAATCGCCGGGCGCCCGGCCACTTCGGTCAGCGAGTCGATGCGGCAGTGGAACTCGGAGCCAAGGATCGAGCGGCCGATAAAGCGCTCGCCCACCTGCATCAGTCCCTTGGCCTGCATCACCGCCATGCGTGCCGAGCAGCCGGTGCCGGTGGGGGAGCGGTCGATCTTGCCCGGTTGAATCACCACCGCGTTGGCCCCGGTCGCGATGCCGTTCTCATGCACGATGGGGGCGGCGATCTGGCAAAAGGAGATGTGCGACCACTCAGGGTTCAGCGGATGGACGAAGCCCAGTTGCTCGTTGGCCGCCCGGGTGATTTTCAACCCGACCGCCACCAGGTCGGCCGCCTCGTCCGGCGCGATGGCAAAGCCCAGGCCCTTGGCGTCGGCGATCACGAAACTGTCGCCGCCGTACGCGGTGTCGACCTGCAATGAGCCCAGGCCTTCGACTTCGATCCACGCATTGAGGCGGTCGGCGAAGGAGGGCACGTTCTTGACTTCGACCCGCTGGACCTTGCCGTCACGGCAGTCGGCCACGACCTCGATCAGGCCACCGGGGGCTTCGAGCACCAGCCGGGTTTGCGGTTCGGTCATTGGCAGGATGCCGCTGTCGAGCAGCACGGTGGCCACGCACAGTGAGTTGGAGCCGGACATGGGCGGGGTATCGGCCGGCTCCATGATGATCCAGGCCATCTGTGCCCTGGGATCCTTGGCCGGCACCAGCAGGTTGACGTGGCGAAACACCCCGCCGCGCGGTTCGTTGAGTACGAAGTTGCGCAGGGTCTGGTCCTGGGCGATCCAGCGCGACTGTTCCCATACCGTGGCGCCGGGTGGCGGTGCAACGCCGCCGACGATCACGTCGCCGACTTCGCCTTCAGCATGGCAGCTGACAACGTGAATCACTTTCGATGAGCGCATGGTTTGCTCCTTGTGTTGTCTTTGAGGGCCCCTTCGCGAGCAAGCCCGCTTGTATGTTTAGACTTGTAGGGGTGGTGGGACTAAAAGCCAGCATCTGACTCTAGCCA
>NZ_JBYTBK010000075.1:0-5197 GCF_058789115.1 Pseudomonas sp. FW300-N1A1
CCTGATGAAAAACCAGAGCGAATACCACCCAAACTCAGTTATTGGAGCTTCCCCTCAAACATAGAATCTCCCACAGGGGATCTTGTTTGACTCAAGACTCAGTCGAACGTGATGCCCTGTGCCAACGGCAGCTCCAGCGAGTAGTTGACCGTATTGGTCTGCCGGCGCATGTAGCCACGCCAGGCATCGGAGCCCGATTCGCGACCACCGCCGGTTTCTTTTTCGCCGCCAAACGCACCGCCGATTTCTGCCCCGCTCGGACCAATGTTGACGTTGGCAATGCCGCAGTCACTGCCCACCGCCGACATGAATTGTTCGGCTTCACGCACGTCCGTGGTGAAGATGCACGACGACAAGCCTTGCGGTACCGCGTTGTTCAGGCGCAGTGCTTCGGTGAAATTGGTGTAGCCGACCACATACAGAATCGGAGCGAAGGTCTCGCTGCACACCACGTCGCTCTGCTCCGGCATTTCCACAATGGCCGGCGATACGTAGTACGCATTCGGGAACTGGTCTTCGAGCTGACGCTTGCCACCAAACACCCGGCCGCCTTCACTCAAGGCCTGCTCCAGCGCGTCCTGCATGTTCTCGAAACTCTGTTTGTCGATCAGCGGCCCCACCAGGTTGCCTTCCAGCGGGTGGCCGATACGCACCTTGGAGTAAGCCGCCTTGAGGCGGGTGACAATCTCTTCCTTGACCGACTCGTGGGCGATCAAGCGACGCAGGGTGGTGCAACGCTGGCCGGCGGTGCCAACCGCACTGAACAGGATGGCTCGCACGGCCATGTCCAGGTCAGCGCTTGGGCCGAGGATCATCGCGTTGTTGCCCCCCAGTTCCAGAATGCTGCGGGCGAATCGCGCAGCGATTTTCGGCGCCACTTCACGTCCCATGCGGGTACTGCCGGTGGCGCTGACCAGGGCCACACGCGGGTCGTCCACCAACGCTTCGCCGGCATCGCGGCCGCCGATAATCACCTGGCTCAGGTACGGCGGGGCATCACTGAAGTTTTTCACTACGCGCTCGAACAGTGCCTGGCAGGCCAGTGCGGTGAGCGGGGTCTTCTCCGACGGTTTCCAGATCACCGAGTTGCCGCAGACCAGCGCCAGGGTGGTATTCCAGGCCCAGACCGCGACCGGGAAGTTGAAGGCGCTGATCACCCCCACCACCCCCAGTGGATGCCAGGACTCGCGCATGTGGTGGCCTGGACGTTCGGAGGCGATGGTCAAGCCGTACAACTGGCGCGACAGGCCGACGGCGAAGTCGCAGATGTCGATCATTTCCTGTACTTCACCCAGGCCTTCCTGAGTGATCTTGCCGGCTTCCCAAGACACCAGTTCGCCCAGGTCGGCCTTGTACTCACGCAGTACTTCGCCGAACTGGCGCACCAGTTCACCGCGACGCGGCGCCGGGACCTTGCGCCACAGGTCGAACGCATGCTCGGCGCGACTGACCTGCTGCTCGACTTCGGCGGCACCTTCCCAGTTCACCGAGGCAATCTGGCTGCCGTCGATCGGTGAATGCACAGGCTGTTTGCCGTTCTGGTACAGGGCCGGGTTCACCCCCAAACGATCAAGCAATGCGGCAACCATGGGTTACTCCTTCAAGGTGAAAAGCAGAAAATTCACAGCCCGCTGGCAAGGGGCTACAGGCCTTTAGTTGTAGCCGGCCCGAGACTTGCCAACAAACGACGATTAGGCGAGATATCATTCCGTTTATTCATGCAAAGCGTTGCAACAAGAACAAGGGACCTCCCATGCTGAATAAACGCCACCTGCCCTCGATCACCGCCCTGCAGTGCTTCGAGGCGGTCACCCGTCACCTGAGCTTCACCCGCGCCGCCGAAGAGCTGAACCTGACCCAGAGCGCCGTCAGCAAACAGGTCGCCCAACTCGAAGAGTTGCTACAGCACCTGCTGTTCCGTCGGGTACGCCGGCGCCTGCAAATGACCCCCGCTGGGGATTTGTATCTGGTTGAAGTCCGAAAAATCCTCACGCAGGTCGAGATGTCGACGCATTACCTGCGCTCCTACGGCGGCGAGACGGAAGTCCTGCGGGTATCCACGCCTTCTACCTTCGGCGCGCGCTGGCTGGTGCCACGCCTCAAGGGCTGGCGCCTGCGTCATCCGCAGATTCACCTGGACCTGTGCAACGAGCAGGAGGCTGACGACCTGCTGCAAGGGCGCAGCGACCTGGCGTTCTACTTCGGCCAAGGCTCACGGCCCGGCACAGAGAGCCTGAAGCTGTTTGGCGAAGAACTGGTGCCGGTGTGCGCACCCGGCAGCCTGCCGGATCAGCCGTTCACCGACCCGACCCAGCTCACCGACCTGGTGCTGCTGCAAAATGCCTCGCGGCCACAAGCCTGGCACGACTGGTTCGACAGCCAGGGTTACCAGACCGAGCACAGCTACCACGGCCCGCGTTTCGAAACCTTCTACATGTGCATCCGTGCGGCGCAAGTCGGCTGCGGTGTCGCCCTGCTGCCCCGGTTCCTGGTGGAAGAGGAACTGGCTGACGGCAAACTGGTCATTCCCTGGCAGCATGCAATGCCCAGCAGCGATGCCTATTACCTGGCCTACCCCGAACACTCGGCGGAAGTGCCCAAGGTGCGTGATTTCGTGAAGTGGATGCTGGAGCAGATCGATAGCCCGGATGCGCCGCAGATTTGAGGATTCACAAAAACCTGCGGCCAAGCACAATCTTTGTGGCGAGGGAGCTTGCTCCCGTCGGCCGGTCCGCGCTCGGGCGAAGCAGCCGCAAAACGGTAAATGCCTTCTTTCAGATAGAACGCAGTGGCTGTAGTCGGGGGCGCTTCGCACCCCAACGGGAGCAAGCTCCCTCGCCACAGAGATCGCTATCGTCCAAAAAATCGCTGGCACTACCCGCCGCGGATATGCGCCACTAGCCCCTTTCATTGATACCGCTGCAACGTCGCCGCCACAGGCTGCGACCCGCCTGGAGAGACCCGTTATGAGCGAGAGTGTGTTTGCCGATCGCATCGTGCAGAACCTGCTCGACACCGACTTCTACAAGCTGACCATGATGCAGGCGGTGCTGCACAACTACCCCAACGTGGAAGTCGAATGGGAATTTCGCTGCCGCAACAGCGAGGACCTGCGCCCCTATCTGGCGGAGATCCGTTTTCAGGTCGAACGCCTGGCCGAGTTGAGCCTGAGTGCCGATCAGTTGGGCTTCCTGGAGCGCATCAGCTTCCTCAAGCCGGACTTCCTGCGCTTTCTCGGGCTCTTTCGCTTCAACCTGCGCTACCTCCACACCGGCATCGAGAACGGCGAACTGTTTATCCGCCTGCGCGGGCCGTGGCTGCATGTGATTCTGTTTGAGGTGCCATTGCTGGCGATTGTCAGTGAGGTACGCAACCGCTATCGCTACCGTGAAATTGTCATGGAGCAGGTGCGCGAACAGCTCTATCGCAAATTCGACTGGTTAAGCGCCAACGCCAGCGCCGATGAACTTGCGCACTTGCAGGTAGCCGATTTCGGCACCCGTCGACGCTTCTCTTACCGCGTGCAGGAAGAAGTGGTGAACGTACTCAAGCACGATTTCCCCGGGCGCTTCGTCGGCACCAGCAATGTGCACCTGTCCCGCGAGCTCGACATGAAGCCGCTGGGCACCATGGCCCACGAATGGATCATGGCCCACCAGCAACTGGGCCCGCGCCTGATCGACAGCCAGATCGCCGCGCTGGATTGCTGGGTGCGCGAGTACCGTGGGTTACTGGGCATCGCCCTGACCGACTGCATCACCACCGATGCCTTCCTCAACGATTTCGACCTGTACTTCGCCAAGCTGTTCGACGGCCTACGCCACGATTCCGGCGACCCGATCATCTGGGCCGAGAAAGCCATCGCCCACTACCATAAGCTCGGTATCGAGCCGATGAGCAAGACACTGGTATTCTCCGACAGCCTGACACTGCCCAAGTCGCTGGAGATATTCCGGGCGCTGCGCGGTCGGATCAATGTCAGCTTCGGCATTGGCACCAACCTGACGTGTGACATTCCGGGTGTCGACCCGATGAGCATCGTGCTTAAAATGGCAGCCTGCAATGACCAGCCCGTCGCCAAGATCTCCGACGAACCTGGGAAGACACACTGCAAAGACCCGAATTTCGTCGCCTATTTGCGACATGTGTTTCAAGTACCTGCCGCCCTATCTGGCATTTCAAGCAAGGAGTGAATTCATGCAAGCCGTACAGCGTGAGATTGCTGAACAGCTCAAGGTCCAACCGCCATTCGCCGACCAGGCCGCCCTGGAAGCTGAAATCGCGCGGCGGATCCGCTTCATACAGGACTGCCTGCTCAATTCCGGGCTCAAGACCCTGGTGCTCGGTATCAGCGGCGGCGTCGACTCGCTGACCGCCGGCCTGCTGGCCCAGCGTGCCATGCGTGAGCTGCGTGATCGCACCGGTGATGCGAGCTACAAGTTCATTGCCGTGCGCCTGCCATACGAGACCCAGTTCGATGAGCACGAAGCCCAGGCCTCGCTGGACTGCATCGCGCCGGATGAGCGCCACACTGTCAACATCGGCCCGGCGGTCAAGTCCCTGGCCAATGAAGTCGCGGCCTTCGAAGGCAAGCAGGCGGTGTCCGTGGATTTCGTGCTGGGCAATACCAAGGCGCGGATGCGCATGGTTGCCCAGTACACCATTGCCGGTGCCGCCCATGGCCTGGTGATTGGCACCGACCACGCCGCCGAAGCCGTCATGGGGTTCTTCACCAAATTCGGGGATGGCGCCTGCGACCTGGCCCCCTTGAGCGGCCTGGTGAAAAACCAGGTCCGGGCGATTGCCCGCAGCTTCGGCGCACCGGAGTCGCTGGTGGAAAAGATCCCCACCGCCGACCTCGAGGATTTGGCGCCCGGCAAGCCGGATGAAGCGTCCCACGGTGTGACCTACGCCGAGATCGACGCCTTCCTGCATGGCGAACCGGTACGCGAGGAAGCGTTCAAGATCATTTGTGACACGTACAGAAAGACCCACCACAAGCGTGTGATGCCGTTCGCGCCTTGATCGGTGGGGTGCCTGAGCCGACGCCATCGCGAGCATGCTCGCGATGAACGATCAAGAGGCCAAATGTCAGGCACAAAAAAAGCGTCCCGAGTGGATAATGCCGATCAGTTAAGTCAAAGACCAGCCGAACATAGGACCGTGGCGAGGGAGCTTGCTCCCGCTGGGGCGCAAA
>NZ_JBYTBK010000076.1:0-4922 GCF_058789115.1 Pseudomonas sp. FW300-N1A1
GAGTTTTCCGTTTCGACTGCGCCGGAAGTGGGGCGAATTATAGACAGATAAAATTCGCCGTCAACTGCTAATTCAGGATTTCTATCAAAAAGCCGAAAATGACCCTGAAACCTCGACTACCTATATAAGGAAAGCAAGGAAAGAGGGACAGCCCCCACCCTCAACCTCCGCTCCGGGTCCAGAAACGCTCATGGCGCCAGGGCTCGATTCCAAGTGGGCGACTCAAACACACCTGCCTCCAGAACCGCAACTATTGATTCTGGCCAAACGGTTTTCTCAGTAGATCTCAGCTCGTCAGCCGACCACCAGTGATGATCCGCCATCACTTGAGTTTCGTGCGCGGTCCATTCGGAGCGAGAGAGAGCCTGGGTTTGCGCGCGCACAACGAAGTACTGTTCAATCGAGATGACCATCTCGCCGCTTGGCATCAACATGGGAAACCTGCGATTGGCCACCGACTCTCCAACGGCGCTGACCTGAATACCGGTTTCTTCGCGCAATTCACGTATCGCCGCGACCTGGAACGTCTCGCCCTCTTCCAGGCCACCGCCAGGCGTTGCCCAGTGATCATGACCCGCCAACGCTCCTTCCTTATGAACAAACCTGAAAAGAAGGACCTTTCGGCAGGGACTCACCACGAACAATCTTGCTGATCTTCGCTCACGCATTTGACTCATATCTTCCCTGATTTCTTGAAATGTGGAGCGCCGTCCCGATCTATCGAAGGGCACCGCCATTACTCGGAGCACGACGATAGGGCAATGATACTTCAGCAGAGTTGTCCCTGAAGCACTTCATCCAAGGTGAACATAGCGGCGTGAGCGCCTTGCCTCCCGAAAACCTTGACGACTGCGCCAGGTACGTACCGAGACGGCTCAGTACCTGGTCGACGCGCACCGCTGGGGATTTTCCAGGGCCGCAAAGGCGCCACCCTGCCCTCCTCGCGTGAATATGCCTTGGTTCAAAACGCACCACTGAGGCTACGCCCCCCCCTGGATACGCAGGGTAACAACTTCGATGCGATCACCGGACGTGACCTGAAGCAGCCCTTGATGCAAGCCGGCAACAAAGCGTCGGCAGTGTTTGCCGGACGCATACGTGTTGACGCGGGCACCTGGTGCTACTTCGATCCAGCAGGATAGGGGGTGCCCAGTGCCATTCGCTGATTTAGCCAAGGTCCGGCTCGAGGATGGCTCGGCGAGGCAGGTTTCGCCGGCAAATTGACGCACTTATTACTGGCGCACCTATCTGCACACCACTCGTCGATTAATTGACGACTTTGATCGGCATCAGACGCTGGTCACAGGTGACCGCGGCGAGCCTAAGACCTTGATTTGTGAGGGCTAGTGGCCACCATTGAACATCAGCCGGGCAATCTGCATGAGGCTTGAGTCGACGACTGGCGGATGGATGGGCTGGCAGCGCTCTGAGCTGACCTAGACTCAGTTGACGGGCTCGATGGAGCACATTGCCATGTGCAAACTATTGATAACTACTTCTATTTGTGTGGTCTCAATGGCTTGGCCCGGTTTTTGGAAACGCCCGCAACCCCTGCCAGTGCAGCAGGTTGCCAATACCCGGGCGGGCACCGTCAAGTCTTGTCGGCGTTCGCATTTGTCCTTCAACCGCAGTGGCCAGACGAACGATCTGCTGATCCAGGAAGAACAGCGCGTGGAGGTCACCGCTCGTTTTTCAAGGGGGTCAGGAATATGATGCCGGACCACAGAAAACCCATACGCGTGATGCTGATCGATTGTCGCCCCCTCGTTCTCATGGGCCTTCACGACTTGATCAATGCCAAGAAACCCCGGATGGAAGTGATCGGCCAGGCCATCACCTATACCCATGCGCTGGATCTTGCCGATCAGTTGCGTCCCAATGTGATTTTTTTCAGTTTTTTTCCGGATGCGCTGGACCCGCTGGAGGTCGTCGCGGGGCTCACCCGCAGCACCGAAATGAAAGTGCTGGTGCTCAAGGGCCTGTACGAAGCCGTCCCCGTTGGCCTGGCGATAGAGGCCGGCGCACGCGGCATCGTGCTGGCGGAAGACCCGACGGAATCGATCATCCGGGCCATCATCAACGTCCACCATCACGACATCGGACTGGATAGAGCCTGGGCCGGTGGGCTTTCCGGCTATGCTGCGGCCGGGCATATTCCCTTGAAATGCAATCTGGAGCAGATGAAGCAGGCGCGGCTGACGCTGCGCGAGAGGGAACTGATTCGCGCCATCGTGGGCGATCCGTCCGCCAAATACATGTGCATCGCCGAACGCTTGGGTATCAGCGAGCACACCGTGCACAACCACCTCAGCAACATCTATCAAAAGCTTAATCTCATCAACCGCATCGACTTGCTGATGTACGCGCTGAAGCACGGGATCACCAATAATGAAGAGCCGCCCGAGTCCGCTTGGGTGGAATTGGACTGACTGGTGGTGGGTGCCACGGTGCGGCGCACGCGGTGATCGGACAGGGGGCAAATGTGTTCTTGTGCGCCCGGCAATCCCGGCAATAGCATCTGCCCGCCCCAAAACACCCTGGTTCCATGGTTTTGATGTGCTGCAGCGCCTGATGCTGTTTACGGCATTGGTGTGCTTGGCGACAAAGGCTTCGGCTCCTTGAACCCGGGAAGCTCATCTGGCCTGGTTGGCTCAGGAACGAAGCGGCCCAAATGAAAACGGCCTGGCCCCTTGTGGGAGCCAGACCGTATGCCCGCAACGGTTTTCAGACAATGTCAGTGCTTTCTATGTTGGTCACCCCGACCAACTGGATGATGGTGGTTATACCGTTGCCGTCCCCGTCGAATGCCAGGTAGCCGTCGCCTCCGACGACGCCAAAGTAGTAGTTTTTCGTGTCCAGCACGATATCGGCGGCGGCTGTGAACGCCGCCAGGTTGGTGGCCGGTGCCAGCACTTCGGTGTAGTTCGCCACCGAACCCGCCGTCGTGAAGTCGAGTTTGTCAGTGCCGGTGGCAAAGCCGCCATTGATGACAGTCGATACCATGGAGAGCAACCCGTCGACGTCGGTGTCGGCGATCACGAACGTGTCCGCACCCGTTGAGGCCGTCACGCGGTTGTCTCCAACAATCGTTACGTCCAGGGTTTGCGTGGCCGTCGCGTCACTGTCGGCATCCGCCAGCACCACATCGAAGGTCAGGTGGGCGTCCGGTGTCGCCGTGGACACGAAGCCGATGTTGACGATCTTGATGGGTTCGTTGTTCTGCTCAGTCGTGGCGCCACCGAAAGCAATCTGGGCATTGGTTGTTGCGCCCTCAGCCCCCGGAGTCGCGGGATTGTCGATGGCCCCATTGAGCTGGAACCCGGTCCCGCTTGTGAGTTGGGTTGATGTCACCACTTGCGCGCCCTGGATCGAGTAGTGTTCTCCGGCGAAGTTGTAGTCATTGCTCTCGAAGACCACGATGCCGTTTTGTGCCTGAGCCACGAATCCGTAGGCGGGCAGATCAGCATTGAAAACGTCGTCATTACCGTCTGAGTTTCCAACAATGAAGGTCCGATTGATTGTTGTCCCGGTAATGTCATCCACCAGCTTCAATACCACCAGCATGTCTTTGCCGGCGCCAGGGCCGGCCTGTGTGAACTCGAGAAAGATCGCCTTGCTCGTTGCCCTGATCGCGGCAGAATCGGTGAACCCCAGGGGATTTGTTTTGTAGAAGTCCAGATCAATCACCTCGTCCGATTGGAGCGTGTCGCTGGCTGCGCCAATCGAATCCGATGAGACCGTGACATACCGTCGATCATTCGAGAACAAGCCTGTGCCGGTGTCGTAAGCGAAGGTTTGGGGCGTCCCGTTATCCACGCCGAATCCTTCGAACTGCACAAAGAAGTTGCTGGCAAGCGTCATCACCGAGACCGGCGGATTCGCGCCAACGGTCGTGGCCGAATTGAGCGCATAGCCCTGAAGGGGGTTACCAGGCGTCGAGGTATTCAGGATGCTGAAGCTCTCAATCTCCTGAGCCAGTTTCAAGGTATAGGTGTCAGCCACCTTGTCAAAGATCAGCGTGCCGGTGGCGTTGGTGGTCGCTCCCTGCGCCGGATTGTTGGACACGTAGGTGAAGCCCACGTTGAACACCGCCTGGCTATTAGTCTCCGAGACCCAAGTCACCGTTTTGTTGGTGATGGCGTTCGCACCCACCGTGACGCCCGTGAGGGCCACGGACAGGAAGTCGGAGTTTGTCGCACTGTAAGGCGCCACATGCAGGTCCGCGCCAATCGAGTAAGCGAAGACGCCTGTTCCACCGAGATCCGTCAAAGCCCCCCCGTTGCTGGTGTTCGCGTAGACCAGATTCGACTTGGCCGTCACGACCGGGGTATCGTCATCGACGTTGATCCCCAGTGTGCCATCGGCCGTATCGCCATCACCATCGGTCACCCGGTAGTTGATGGTGAACTCCTGATTGTTCTCGGTCAGGCCCGCCGCATGGAGGATCGGATTGTTTTGCACCACCGTGTAGACGCCCGTTGCCGCTACCATCGTCAGCGTCAGCACCGTGGTCGTGCCCTGCTTGACCAACAGACTGGTGGCATCGGCCACATAGGTGAAGCCGGTGGGCGCTCCGCTGGTCAGATAGGCCACCGTGCCGGCCCCGTCCTGGCCAAAGTCGTGGCCCAGAGTGCCGCTTACGTTAGCCGAATCTGCATCGTCGCCCGTGCCGCCAGGATTGCCCGAGAGCGCATCGTCGTCGAGCAGCACCGTGTTGTTGGCCGACACCGCCGGTCCGTCGTCGTCGAAGTTGATGTCGTCGCCGATGCCGACGCTGTCGGTGCTGGTGTCGCCGTCGCCGTCGGTCACCGTCACCACCGCGTTGATCAGACCGGTCAGATCAACCCGGTCGTCGTGGGCCGCCGCCGTGCTGCCGGCGACGGGGTGCGTGAGCGAGACATACTGCGCCACCGCCACGTTGC
>NZ_JBYTBK010000077.1:0-4534 GCF_058789115.1 Pseudomonas sp. FW300-N1A1
GCTGCGACGCAGCCCAGCGCGAGCAAGCTCGCTCGCCACGGGACCTGCGTACGACGCCACTGTCCTTGACTGAACGCTGCCGTCGTGGCGAGGGAGCTTGCTCCCGCTGGGTGCGAAGCGCCCCAACCAGACGACTGCAGGCTTTCAGGTAAAACGCGGTGACCGATTTTGCGGCTGTTGCACAGCCCAGCGCGAGCAAGCCACGGGGCCTGTGTTCGGTATCCCGCGCCTGACGAGGGCTGCCCTGTGATCAGGACGGTATCTCCCACATTAGACAGGATCAAACCTCCACATTGCCCCAACCCGGTTTCGCCACCTCGGGCGCGACCGCGTTGATGGTCTTGCCGGTCGCCTGCTCCACGCGCCGCGCTACGTCGGGGTCGTCGGCAAAGGGGATCAGGCTGGCATCGTCCAGGCTCTTGGGCGACTGGTGCCGCAAGCAGTACTCCACCGACAGGTACAGGCACGCCACCGCCGCCAGATTCAGCATCACTTCCATCATGATCAATCTTCCCTCAGATGAGCGACGCAAGCCGGTGCGGCTTGCGTCGCGGGGCAATCAGGCAATCAGGCAAACTGCGCTTCGCGCTCGGCCATCGTGGCGTCGGCAACCCGCACGGTGCGCCAGGTGTTGTAGGCCATCAGCAGCATGCCGCCGAGGAAGAACACACCACCGGCAAACCGCACGATGAACCCCGGATGGCTGGCCTGCAGCGCTTCGACGAAGGAGTAGGTGAGGGTGCCGTCGTCGTTGATGGCGCGCCACATCAGGCCCTGGGTGATGCCGTTGACCCACATCGAGGCGATATAGAGCACGGTACCGATGGTCGCCAGCCAGAAGTGCAGGTTGATCAGGGGCACGCTGTGCATCTGTTCGCGGCCGAAGATCTTCGGGATCATGTGGTAGGTCGCGCCGAACGTGATCATCGCCACCCAACCCAGGGCGCCGGCATGGACGTGGCCGATGGTCCAGTCGGTATAGTGGGACAGTGCGTTAACGGTCTTGATCGCCATCATCGGGCCTTCGAAGGTCGACATGCCGTAGAACGCCAGGGACAGCACCAGGAAGCGCAGGATCGGATCGGTGCGCAACTTATGCCAGGCACCCGACAGGGTCATCATGCCGTTGATCATCCCGCCCCAGCTAGGTGCCAGCAGGATCAGCGACATGGCCATGCCCAGCGACTGGGCCCAGTCCGGCAGTGCGGTGTAGTGCAGGTGGTGGGGGCCGGCCCAGATATACAGGGTGATCAGCGCCCAGAAGTGCACGATCGACAGGCGATACGAGTACACCGGGCGGCCGACCTGCTTGGGCACGAAGTAGTACATCATCCCCAGGAAGCCGGTGGTCAGGAAGAAACCCACCGCGTTGTGGCCGTACCACCACTGGACCATGGCGTCGGTGGCCCCGGAATACACCGGGTAGGACTTGAACCAGTCCACCGGGATCGACAGATGGTTGACCACGTGCAGCATGGCGATGACCACGATGAACGCGCCAAAGAACCAGTTGCCGACATAGATGTGTTTGGTCTTGCGCTGCACCACGGTGGTGAAGAACACAATGGCGTAGGCCACCCAGACCACGGTCATCCACACCGCGCCGGTGAATTCGATCTCGGCGTATTCCTTGGTGGTGGTGTAGCCCAGCGGCAGGGTGATCAACATGCTGACGATTACCGATTGCCAGCCCCAGAAGGTGAACGCCGCCAGCTTGTCCGAATACAGCCGTACCTGGCAGGTCCGCTGTACCGCGTAGTAGCTGGCGGCAAACTGTGCGCTGCCGGCAAAGCCGAAAATCACCAGGCTGGTGTGCAGCGGCCGCAAGCGGCCGAAGGTGGTCCAGGGCAGATCGAGGTTCGCCTCCGGCCACACCAGTTGCGAGGCGATCCACACGCCCATCGCCATCCCGATAACACCCCATACCACTGTTGCCACGACGAATTGGCGGACGACCTTGTAGTTATAGGCCTGTCCGATTGTTGCTGTGCTCATGGTCATTGCTTCCACGGTTGCAAAGTCATGCCAGGCCACCCGGTCTGGCAGGGTGTGAACTGTAGAAACACCCGGGGAAACAAAACAGGCTCAGAAAAAGCACATTAATACGGATCAGAAATTACCCATGTCTACGGCAATTGGATGGGGTCTGATCTGGTTTTTTAGTGGTTAGCTGAATCTGTAACGTCCTGAGCTGCTGATCCATAGTCATTCACCTTGAAACGAGCCGTAGAGCCCGATCACCCTGATGAGGTAGCGACATGTATCAGTACGATGACTATGACCGGGCCCTGGTCTTTGAACGGGTTGCGCAGTTTCGCGATCAGGTCGAACGGTTCATGGCCGGCGCCTTGAGCGAGGAAGAGTTTTTGCCCTTGCGCCTGCAGAACGGCCTGTACCTGCAAAAGCACGCGTACATGCTGCGGGTGGCCATTCCCTACGGCACCCTGAATGCCTGGCAGATGCGCACGCTGGCCAGCATCGCCCGGGATTACGATCGCGGCTACGGCCACTTCACCACCCGGCAGAACCTGCAGTTCAACTGGATCGAACTGGCACAGGTGCCGGACATTCTCCAGCGCCTGGCCGAAGTCGAAATGCACGCGATCCAGACCTCTGGCAATTGTGTACGCAACATCACCACCGAGGCGTTTGCCGGGGTGGCGGCGGATGAGTTGATCGACCCGCGTCCCCTGGCGGAGATCCTGCGCCAGTGGTCGACCATCAACCCCGAATTCCTGTACCTGCCGCGCAAGTTCAAGATCGCCATCTGCTCGGCCGAGCAGGACCGCGCGGCGATCATGATGCATGACATCGGCCTGTACCTTTACCCGGATGCCTCCGGGCAGATGCTGCTACGGGTCATCGTCGGCGGTGGCCTGGGGCGCACGCCGATCCTCGGCCTGCAGATCCGTGAAGGCCTGCCCTGGCAGCACCTGCTGTCCTACGTCGAGGCGGTGTTGCGGGTGTACAACCGTCATGGTCGGCGCGACAACAAGTACAAGGCACGGATCAAGATCCTGGTGAAGGCCCTGGGGATCGACGCCTTTGCCAGGGAAGTGGAGCAGGAGTGGCAACACCTCAAGGACGGCCCGGCACAGTTGACCGAACTCGAGTACCAGCGGGTCGCCAGCGCCTTCGTGCCGCCGAGCTACGATCGATTGGCGGACACTGATCTGGATTTCGGCACGCGGCTGGCCGAAAACCCGGCGTTCGCGCGCTGGGTGGCGCGCAACGTACAGCCGCATAAAGTGCCGGGTTACGCCAGTGTGGTGCTGTCGACCAAGCCCGGCCTGTCCGCGCCTCCGGGTGACGTCACTGACCGGCAGATGGACGCGGTGGCCGACTGGTCCGAGCAGTTCGGCTTCGGTGAGATCCGCATTGCCCACGAGCAGAACATCGTGCTGCCGGACGTGCCCAAGGCGCACTTGTACGCTTTGTGGTGCCTGGCCTGCGAGGTCGGGTTGGGGTGCGCGAACATCGGCTTGCTGACCGACATCATTGCCTGCCCTGGCGGTGATTTCTGTGCGTTGGCCAACGCCAAGTCGATTCCGATTGCCCAAGGCATCCAGGCATGTTTCGACGACCTCGACTACCTGCATGACCTGGGGGATATCAGTCTCAATATCTCCGGTTGCATGAACGCCTGCGGTCACCACCACATCGGCAACATCGGCATTCTCGGGGTCGATAAGAACGGCAGCGAGTGGTACCAGATCACTCTGGGGGGTGCCCA
This sequence comes from Pseudomonas sp. FW300-N1A1, assembly GCF_058789115.1. Taxonomy (NCBI): domain Bacteria; kingdom Pseudomonadati; phylum Pseudomonadota; class Gammaproteobacteria; order Pseudomonadales; family Pseudomonadaceae; genus Pseudomonas; species Pseudomonas sp. FW300-N1A1. Next base: position 3,734 of record NZ_JBYTBK010000077.1, read on the forward strand.
GGGCAAAAACAGTGCGTTGGGCAAAGTGATCGGTCCGTCGTTCAGCGCGGCTGAAGTGCCCGGGGTGATCGAGCTGATCATCGCGACCTTTGTTCGCTACCGGGAAAGTGAAGAGCGGTTTGTCGACACCGTGCAGCGTATCGGACTGGAGCCATTCAAGGAGTGCATCTACCCCAAGACCCTGGAGGGCGCGGCATGAACAATCTGCTACGCCTGTTGGATGGCGTTGCCCACAAGGTCGACGATGATCCATGGACCTTGATCAAGGACATTGATGCGCAACGGCCGGTCGGGCCATTGATCTGGCCCCTGGCGCTATGGCATGAGCACCGTCGCGCCTCGGATGCCGTGTGGCTGGGGCCGGATGACGAGGTGGAAAGCCTCGAACCCTGGTTGCCCCGGTTGCCCATGATCGCGTTGGAGTTTCCCAGCTTTCGCGATGGCCGGGCCTACAGTCAGGCGTACCTGTTGCGCACGCGTTTGGGTTGGACAGGGGAGCTGCGGGCGGTGGGCGACGTGCTGCGTGACCAGCTCAGCCATATGCGTCAGTGCGGGTTCGATGCGTTCGCCGTGCGCGAAGACAAGTGCGTCGATGATGCACTCAAAGGCCTGGCGGGCATGAGCGTGCAGTATGGTCGCTCGGTGATCGAGCCGCGGCCGTTGTTTCGCCGACGCTGAAGCACCTGCGGGAGGTAGCATCTTGATCACATGGCCTGCGTACGACGCGACTGTCCTTGATTGAACGCGGCCTCTGTGGCGAGGGAGCTTGCTCCCGCTGGGTGCGAAGCGCCCCCAACCAGA
>NZ_JBYTBK010000078.1:0-3856 GCF_058789115.1 Pseudomonas sp. FW300-N1A1
CATTGGCGGCATCCCGCGCCTTGCCTCGCCCACGTTGGCCCAGCAACGCGGCTCGCCACCAAACGTCAACAGACCCTGGTGCGCATCTTGTCGGCCATCTGGGTCATTTCGTTGTAGAGCAGTTGCGGGTTCTTCTGCTTGATCGCCCAGGCCATACGGCCCTGCTCATGCGGGAGGATCATGAACTCGCCCGCGGCCACATGCTGATAGATGTAGTCGGCAATATCGCTGGCGGTGATGGGCGAGCTTTCCAGCAACTTGCCCACCTGGGCCTTCATGGCCGGCGTCGGACCGCGGAAGGAGTCCAGCAGGTTGGTCTGGAAGAACGATGGGCAGACCACGTGTACACCGATCTCCTGCTGCGCCAGCTCGATCAGCAGGCTCTCGGACAACGCTACGACGCCCGCCTTGGCTACGTTGTAGTTACTCATGGCCGGACCTTGCATCAGTGCCGCCATCGAGGCGATGTTGATGATCCTGCCTTTGCTTTTTTCCAGCAGCGGCAAGAAGGCCTTGCAGCCCTTGACCACGCCCATCAGGTTGATCGCGATCTGCCAGTCCCAGTCCTCCAGGGACAGCTCGCTGAAAAAGCCGCCGGAGGCCACGCCCGCATTGTTGACGATCACATCGATGCCACCGAACCTGACTTCGCAGGCTTGGGCGAAGGCCGTCAATTGACTGTAGTCACGCACGTCGCAGCGCTGGATGAAACCATCACCACCGGCCTCGCGGACCAGCCTCAGGGTTTCTTGCAGGCCCGGCTCACTGACATCGGACAAGGCCAGCTGCCAACCTTCACGCGCCCAGCGCAGAGCGATTTCGCGACCCAGGCCGGACCCGGCGCCAGTGATCATCATGCGATTTTGCATAGGACGTAGCCTTGTTGTTCTGGGAGAGATGCTCGCAGTGTAGCGAAGGATTTTCCTGCACCCATGACCATCAAACTGCTGAATGCCCCAGGCAAACCTTGGCCATTGAATGTTGACGCCGAAGAAGGTTACGCGCGCCACTGACGGCCCATCCCGCAAAAAACGAAATAAGCGCTCGAACCAAAACCAGTAAAGAAACTTTGAATTTTCACTGACCCGCTAAACTCAGAACAGTTAAGACGCTCGGTTCAATCCCAATGACGGTCACAACTGGCTAATGAGGAACTCGACATGGGCACAATTCTTCTCATTATTCTGATCTTGCTATTAATTGGTGGTCTGCCGGTCTTTCCGCACTCCAGAAGCTGGGGATATGGTCCATCCGGTGTCCTCGGCGTCGTCGTGGTCGTCCTGTTGGTGTTGCTATTGCTCGATAGGATTTGACCACCGACTCTATTCACAAGAGCAAAAAAAAGAGGCCCGAACGGGCCTCTTTTTTAGTGCAGCACGTACTTACTCCGGCGTGCCATCGACCACACCGGCGGTGTTATCGATCAGGCTCTTGGTCGCCGTCTGCAGGAACGCTTCCAGCTTTTGCTTCATCTGGGCGGTTGCCGGTGCATCCGGTACGACCTGGGCGCCAGGATTGGCTCCGAGCTGGTACTGGTACATCTTCGGCGCCATGTCTTTTTCCTTCGGCAGCACCAGCACCTGATCGACGGTGATGATCGCCGTGGTCTGTTCGCTGCCCGACGGCTTGATCACGCCAAAACCGGTGTCGCCTTCAGGCAGGTTCAGCAGGTCACGTCCCCAGCACTGATGACGCACTTCGCCACCCAGGCGACCCATGATGGTCGGCACGATGTCGACTTGAGTACCGACGGTGTGGTCGAGCTTGCCGAACTTTTCCTGGATGCCGGGAGCAATCATCAGCATCGGCACGTTGAAACGTCCCAGGTCCATTTCGGTGATTTGACGCTCGTTGCCAAAGCCATGGTCGCCGACGATGACGAACAGGGTTTCCTTGAAGTACGGCTCTTTACGGGCCTTCTCAAAGAACTGACCCAGCGCCCAGTCGGAGTAGCGCATGGCAGTCAAGTGCTCGTTGAGATTGCCACGGCCCGTGACTTTCTCTACCGGCAACGGAGTCGGCAACGCGTACGGGGTGTGGTTGGACAGGGTTTGCAGCAACGCATAGAAGGGTTTGCCGCCTTCACGCGCCTTGAGTTCCACCAGGCCACGGTCGAACATGTCCTGGTCGGACACGCCCCACGTCGGGTCGGAGAACACCGGGTTGATGTAATCGTTACGACCGACGAAGTTGGTCATGCCCTGGTTGCTGAAGAAGCCCGACTGGTTATCCCAGGCGAAATCACCGTTGTACACGTAGACGTCGTCGAACTTGCGCGCACTGAGCAACTGCGGCAGGCCGGACAGCTTGTGGCTGCCTTCCGGCGTCTGCATCAGGTATTCGAAGCCTGGCAGGTTCGGGAAGCAGGCCATGGTGGCGAACATGCCCTGGTGGGTGTGGGTACCGTTGGAGAAGAAGCGGTCGAACAGCAGGCCTTCCTCGGACAGCTTGTCCAGGTACGGCGTGATATTGCCAGGCGCGCCCAGGGCACCGACCGAGTGTCCGGCCATGCTTTCCATCAGGATCACCACGACGTTCTTGATCGGCAGGGTCTTGTCGGCGGGCGGCATGAAGTCACGGCGCACAGCTGCGGTATCGGCATCCACCAGTTTTTCGTCCGGCATCACCAGCATGTCGCGGACAATCTCCTGGGCTTCAGGCTGTGGCAGGGTTGCCTTCCAGATGTTGTCGCGATCTTCGGACATGCGGCTTTTCGCCGCCGCGACCAGTTGCAGCGTGCCGTTGAGGCCCAGCTGGTTGGCGAAGTTCGAGTCGGTGGTGTACACGTCACCCCAGCGCATCGGCGGGCCTTGACGCAGCGTGCCACGGGCGGCCGCTACGCAGATCAGCAGGCACACCATGAACACGGCAACGCGGGTGTACCACGGCGCCACCTGACGGGTGCTGACATTGCCACCGCTGAACGGGCCACGCGGACGGGTTGCACGGTCAGCGCCCTTGAACGCCAGGCTCAACAGCCAGGTGCCAATGACCCACGCCAGCAGGTAGCGCACCACCGGGAAGCCGTACCAGAGCATGCTCATCACGGTTTTCGGGTCTTCCTTCACATACTGGAAGACCAGGCCGTTGAGGCGCTGGTGGAACTCGCGGTAGAAATCCATCTCCATCAGGCCGAGGAACAGCGCGATGCTGGAGACAATCGTCAGCCATGAGCGGAACAGGCCACGGGCAGCCATCGCCCGGGCACTGAACAGCGACAGCAACAGCGGAATGCTGAGGTAGATCACCAGACGCAGGTCGAAACGCAGGCCGTTGGCGAAGGCTTCGAGAAAGGTCGAAGCCGGTGTATCCAGCATCATCTCCCGGTTGTAGACCAGCAGCGCCAGGCGCAGCAGGGAGAGCATCACCATCATGACCAGGGCGCAGAGCAGCGTATAAGCCAGATGGGATTTGACGGTCGGTTGCAGCAAGCGATTCGAAGCTCGCTGCTGACTCAGGGCGTCCGGGTTTGACATGTCGTTTCAGGACCCATTGGAGGTTGAAGTTACAAAAAAAGTAGTGGCGCCCAGCCCTCTCATTGCCATGTATTGCAGCAGATGGCCGGGACCTTGCGCGGAGTGCAGATGTTGCACGATCACCCACGGCTTTGCCATTTTTTACTGGCACACGCCCCAAAGTCCGACCACGGAGGCCTTGAACCTAGGGCAAGCTGAGTGTTTGACGTGAAAACGGCGCGGGCGAATTGTCTTGGAGCGATTGTGAAAATTTCGTGCAACGCATATCTGGAAACATAAAAAAGGGCCGCAAGGCTAATGCCAGTCAGTTAAGAGAAATAAAGCCGAACACGAAACCCGTGGCGAGGGAGCTTGCTCCCGCTGGGGCGCAAAGCGGCCCT
>NZ_JBYTBK010000079.1:0-3562 GCF_058789115.1 Pseudomonas sp. FW300-N1A1
CTACCGTTCCCAGGGCCAACTGACCAGTTGCTTCGGCTACGACGCCATGGGCCGCAAGAGTTGGCAGTTCGCCTCGACCTTGCCGGCGGAAAAACTCTCGCAAATCCACAACCCCGGCATCAACCCCTCACTGCTGGTCGAGCACGCCTACAACCCGATCCACCGCCGTTACCAGTACGACCCGGCCGGCGAGCTGGTGCGCACCCTCGACAAGCTACGCGGCGAGATCAAGTACGAATACGAAGCCAACGGCCAGTTGCACAGCCGCGACACCGGCCGGCTGGTGGACAGCGAGGAGTTTCGCTACGACGCGGCGGCGAACCGGTTGAACTTCAACACCAGTCAGTTTGACCAGGTCAAGGACAACCGGATCCGGCAGTGGCGGGATCAGGAGTACACGTACGACGCCTGGGGCAACCTGATCGAAAAAAGCAGTGGCATCAGCAAGCAGCAGACCTTCAGCTACGACTGTGAAAACCGCCTGGTCAGGGCTGAAACACGGGTTGACGGCAAGCTGGAAAGTACCGGCCATTATCAATACGACAGCCTGGGACGACGGGTTGCCAAGCACTCTGAGATCCACGGCCAGACCGAACACAAACGTTTCCTGTGGCAAGGCTTGCGGCTGCTGCGCGAGGAAGCGCCGGGGCAGAGCAGGTTGTATGTCTACGAGCCGGGTAGCTATGCGCCGCTGGCCCGGGTCGATCAGGCAGAGGGCGAAGAGCAGAAACTTTACTACTTCCACACCGACCAGATCGGCACCCCGTTGGAGATGACCGACGCGGATGGGCGTATTGTCTGGCAGGCGAGGTATAAGGCGTGGGGCTCGGTTGAGCGGTTAGAGGTCAACGCGGTCGAGCAGAACCTGCGGTTTCAGGGGCAGTACTTCGACGATGAGACGGGGCTGCACTACAATACGTTCCGGTATTACGATCCGCAGGTGGGGCGGTTTGTTACGCAGGATCCGATTGGGCTCAGCGGTGGCAATAATCTATATCACTATGCGCCAAATCCTTCCGGATGGATTGACCCATGGGGCTGGATGGCTTTTTGGAAGCCGCTTAAGCCTGATGGAATGGGACATCACCCTTTCCCGCGAGCGCATGCTAACACTCACGGATTCCCAGAGTTAGGAACAAAGCTTGACTCGCCGTCATGGTTTCCAAATGAATTGGATGGATCAGATGTTCTTCACAAGGACTTTCATGATGCGATAAAAAAAGAAGGCGTGCCATTCAACAAGAAATTTTCTGGTACTCCTGAAGAATTGGTAGGTAAGCTAAATAAAGCTTATGAAAAATTCCCTCAAAAAGGGACGCTGAAAATACCTAGAACAGGTGAAGTACTTGCTAAGAATGTCACAGTGGGTGAGGCGCTGAATAAGTCTATTGGTAAAGGGTCCAATTTAAAGGCGGCGGGAGGTTGCGGATGAAAAATACAGCAAAAATCGAAATATTTGAGCCTGGGATAGTTGTTTTTGATCCGGTCGTATTGAATGATTTCGTTATAAGTAACGCTATTGAATCTCATGATTTGTTCGATTATTTTCTAAATAATGAAGAGGTTGGACGGCGCGCAGTAGAAAATGGGGTGATTTTTCCGCTCTATCAAATTCCGGAAATGGAATACAGCATTTTTCTAAAGGGGGCAGGTCAGGAGTCAAGTTTTAATGGCGCGGGAGAAGTGTTTTGTTACTCAGGTATCCCTATTAAAGTGGTTTCTGGTTTGGTTGTTATCGCAGATTTGAATGCGCTAATGGATTGGGATAGTGCTTTTTTTATGAATTATAGAAATGTGTGTGCTGAGAGTTTAGGTAATAATGATTACCTAGATGTGGTGAGCGGGTGTTATGCATTGAGTATTAGAGGTTTTAAGGGTTTGAATTATCCATTTGTATCGCTAGGTTATGAGTTGGAGTTTGAGTCCGTTGAAAGTCTTCCGGCTCTTTCAAATGTTGCTACAACTGATGATTGGGATTTTTCCATTGCTTGAGAGTTGTCCAGATTGAGCGAGGTCAATTTTAAAAAGATGCTATTGTTGTTTTGTTTCTGTGTTGTATAGGTGGCATGCCTTGTTTAATTGTTTGCAGTGTTTGTGTCGATGAATAATTTGGTGTTCGCTCTTTAAAAGTAAGCTGGTAAAGCCGTCGGTGGACCTTTTGATGTCTACCGATATCTATATATTGTTATTTTTAAAGAGGGTGTATGAAAGAGTATAAGGATTTTGCTGGCCCGTTCGCTAATATATATCGTCTTCCCCTCGTAGGGTGGGTGCTCGTTGACTCTGAAATCAATAAAAAACGAAGGAAATTGTGAGCTCTGCAAACTTTTACATTGCGGAGGATGATGCAGAGGAAATCTTTTTTAAACGCCTAAGCGCACATTAGTTGTCGCTAAGTAACGGGATAGAGCAAGTTTGGTGGTGGGATTGTCTGTGAGGTTTTGATCAAGGTTCTTTAAGATTTAATTTTTGGAGTGGCTGCGAGTACCGCCTCAGCCACTCAACTCTGCTCTTTTATTGCCGCTAATTGGGTGCACACGGCAGAAAGCGTTCTCAGCGCCACCGGTGGCGTTCGTGTGCACCTGCATTACGACAATCCCCTGGTGCGGTTGACCGACGTCAAGCGCGTCGTCGACCACCAGGCCGTAGAAACACTGGTGCAGTACCGCTACGACGATAACGGTCAGCTGGTTGAAGTGATCAATCGCAACAGTGACTCGATACGGCGCTTCAGCTACAGCGACGGCGTGATGGCCAGTCACAGCAATGCCCTGGGCCTGAGCTGCCATTACCGCTGGGAAGGTATCGATGGCCAGCCCCGCGTGGTCGAGCACTGGACCAGCGATGGTGAACACTTTCATTTTCGCTATGACGTGAAGGCCCGCACCACCTGGGTCACCGATGTGTTGGAGCGTGAACTGCAAATCCACTACAACGCCGATCATCGCGTCACTTCAAGCCGCGACTTCGGTGGCGAGCGCTACGCCATTGAGATTGACGACACCGGCAACATGACCGGCCTGACGCTGCCCGACGGCAACCGGCTTGAGCTCAAGTACGACGAGTACTCGCGGCTGGTCGAAGAAACCGACCCGCTCGGGCGCAAGATCAAGTACCGGCATCATCACCTGACCACCTTGGTCACCCAGGTGGATTACTCCGACGGCAGCACCTGGAAAGCCCGCTACGACGCCAAGGGCAACCTCATCGCCGAGGTCGACGCCCTCGGCAACAAAACCGAATACCTCAACAGCGACGACGGCCTGCCGCACACCATCATCGACGCCAGCCACAAATCCAAATACCTGTGGTGGAACAGCCACGCCCAGGTCGAACGCTTCCAGGATTGCTCGGGTAAAACCACCACCTACCGCTTCGACGAGCGTCACCACCTGATTGCCGTCACCGACGCGCTGGGCCAGGCCACCACGCTGGAACGCAAACCCGACGGCGAAGTGCTGCGCATCCAGCACCCGGACGGCAGCGCCGAGTCGTTCACCTACAACGCCCTCGGTCAGGTCCTGACGCACACCGACGGCAAAGGCCAGACCACGCGCCTGCT
>NZ_JBYTBK010000080.1:0-2969 GCF_058789115.1 Pseudomonas sp. FW300-N1A1
TGCGAATTTTCGGCGAATGTCGTCTTCATAGTATAACCAGATTGCTTGGGGTTATATGGTCAAGTGAAGAAGCGCATACGGTGGATGCCTTGGCAGTCAGAGGCGATGAAAGACGTGGTAGCCTGCGAAAAGCTTCGGGGAGTCGGCAAACAGACTTTGATCCGGAGATGTCTGAATGGGGGAACCCAGCCATCATAAGATGGTTATCTTGTACTGAATACATAGGTGCAAGAGGCGAACCAGGGGAACTGAAACATCTAAGTACCCTGAGGAAAAGAAATCAACCGAGATTCCCTTAGTAGTGGCGAGCGAACGGGGACTAGCCCTTAAGTGGCTTTGAGATTAGCGGAACGCTCTGGAAAGTGCGGCCATAGTGGGTGATAGCCCTGTACGCGAAAATCTCTTAGTCATGAAATCGAGTAGGACGGAGCACGAGAAACTTTGTCTGAATATGGGGGGACCATCCTCCAAGGCTAAATACTACTGACTGACCGATAGTGAACTAGTACCGTGAGGGAAAGGCGAAAAGAACCCCGGAGAGGGGAGTGAAATAGATCCTGAAACCGTATGCGTACAAGCAGTGGGAGCCCACTTTGTTGGGTGACTGCGTACCTTTTGTATAATGGGTCAGCGACTTATTTTCAGTGGCGAGCTTAACCGAATAGGGGAGGCGTAGCGAAAGCGAGTCTTAATAGGGCGTCTAGTCGCTGGGAATAGACCCGAAACCGGGCGATCTATCCATGGGCAGGTTGAAGGTTGGGTAACACTAACTGGAGGACCGAACCGACTACCGTTGAAAAGTTAGCGGATGACCTGTGGATCGGAGTGAAAGGCTAATCAAGCTCGGAGATAGCTGGTTCTCCTCGAAAGCTATTTAGGTAGCGCCTCATGTATCACTGTAGGGGGTAGAGCACTGTTTCGGCTAGGGGGTCATCCCGACTTACCAAACCGATGCAAACTCCGAATACCTACAAGTGCCGAGCATGGGAGACACACGGCGGGTGCTAACGTCCGTCGTGAAAAGGGAAACAACCCAGACCGTCAGCTAAGGTCCCAAAGTTATGGTTAAGTGGGAAACGATGTGGGAAGGCTTAGACAGCTAGGAGGTTGGCTTAGAAGCAGCCACCCTTTAAAGAAAGCGTAATAGCTCACTAGTCGAGTCGGCCTGCGCGGAAGATGTAACGGGGCTCAAACCATACACCGAAGCTACGGGTATCATCTTCGGATGATGCGGTAGAGGAGCGTTCTGTAAGCCTGTGAAGGTGAGTTGAGAAGCTTGCTGGAGGTATCAGAAGTGCGAATGCTGACATGAGTAACGACAATGGGTGTGAAAAACACCCACGCCGAAAGACCAAGGTTTCCTGCGCAACGTTAATCGACGCAGGGTTAGTCGGTCCCTAAGGCGAGGCTGAAAAGCGTAGTCGATGGAAAACAGGTTAATATTCCTGTACTTCTGGTTATTGCGATGGAGGGACGGAGAAGGCTAGGCCAGCTTGGCGTTGGTTGTCCAAGTTTAAGGTGGTAGGCTGGACTCTTAGGTAAATCCGGGAGTCTAAGGCCGAGAGCTGATGACGAGTGTTCTTTTAGAACACGAAGTGGTTGATGCCATGCTTCCAAGAAAAGCTTCTAAGCTTCAGGTAACCAGGAACCGTACCCCAAACCGACACAGGTGGTTGGGTAGAGAATACCAAGGCGCTTGAGAGAACTCGGGTGAAGGAACTAGGCAAAATGGCACCGTAACTTCGGGAGAAGGTGCGCCGGTGAGGGTGAAGGACTTGCTCCGTAAGCCCACGCCGGTCGAAGATACCAGGCCGCTGCGACTGTTTATTAAAAACACAGCACTCTGCAAACACGAAAGTGGACGTATAGGGTGTGACGCCTGCCCGGTGCCGGAAGGTTAATTGATGGGGTTAGCTAACGCGAAGCTCTTGATCGAAGCCCCGGTAAACGGCGGCCGTAACTATAACGGTCCTAAGGTAGCGAAATTCCTTGTCGGGTAAGTTCCGACCTGCACGAATGGCGTAACGATGGCGGCGCTGTCTCCACCCGAGACTCAGTGAAATTGAAATCGCTGTGAAGATGCAGTGTATCCGCGGCTAGACGGAAAGACCCCGTGAACCTTTACTATAGCTTTGCACTGGACTTTGAATTTGCTTGTGTAGGATAGGTGGGAGGCTTTGAAGCGTGGACGCCAGTCTGCGTGGAGCCAACCTTGAAATACCACCCTGGCAACTTTGAGGTTCTAACTCAGGTCCGTTATCCGGATCGAGGACAGTGTATGGTGGGTAGTTTGACTGGGGCGGTCTCCTCCTAAAGAGTAACGGAGGAGTACGAAGGTGCGCTCAGACCGGTCGGAAATCGGTCGTAGAGTATAAAGGCAAAAGCGCGCTTGACTGCGAGACAGACACGTCGAGCAGGTACGAAAGTAGGTCTTAGTGATCCGGTGGTTCTGTATGGAAGGGCCATCGCTCAACGGATAAAAGGTACTCCGGGGATAACAGGCTGATACCGCCCAAGAGTTCATATCGACGGCGGTGTTTGGCACCTCGATGTCGGCTCATCACATCCTGGGGCTGAAGCCGGTCCCAAGGGTATGGCTGTTCGCCATTTAAAGTGGTACGCGAGCTGGGTTTAGAACGTCGTGAGACAGTTCGGTCCCTATCTGCCGTGGACGTTTGAGATTTGAGAGGGGCTGCTCCTAGTACGAGAGGACCGGAGTGGACGAACCTCTGGTGTTCCGGTTGTCACGCCAGTGGCATTGCCGGGTAGCTATGTTCGGAATAGATAACCGCTGAAAGCATCTAAGCGGGAAACTAGCCTCAAGATGAGATCTCACTGGGACCTTGAGTCCCCTGAAGGGCCGTCGAAGACTACGACGTTGATAGGTTGGGTGTGTAAGCGCTGTGAGGCGTTGAGCTAACCAATACTAATTGCCCGTGAGGCTTGACCATATAACACCCAAGCAATTT
>NZ_JBYTBK010000081.1:0-2575 GCF_058789115.1 Pseudomonas sp. FW300-N1A1
CAGTCTTGGCGATCAACGACACCAAGAGCTTTGCCGCCAACTTCACCTCGGCGTTTGGCGCCGATGGGGCTGGCACCCTGACCTATGCGCTGGGCGTGGTGGCGGGGGCCTCCGGGCTGACCGACACCGCCAGCGGTGAGGCAGTCAATCTGTCGCTCAATGGCGCGGTGGTCGAAGGCCGCACCGCTACGAGCAACGCGCTGGTGTTCACCGTCAGCGTCGCCGCCAATGGTGACGTCACGCTCGACCAGCTGCGGGCCGTGGTGCATCCCGACACCACCGATCCCGATGATGCGACGAGCCTGACCTCAGACAATCTGGTGACGCTGACGGCGACCACGACCGACGGCGATGGCGACAGTGTCCAGGCGACGCTCAACATCGGCCAGAACCTGGTGTTCGAGGACGATGGACCGAGCATCAGCACCACCGGTGAGGAACCAACGCTGACGGTGGACGAAACAGTCTTGGCGATCAACGACACCAAGAGCTTTGCCGCCAACTTCAACTCGGCGTTTGGCGCCGATGGGGCTGGCACCCTGACCTATGCGCTGGGTGTAGTGGCGGGAGCCTCCGGGCTGACCGACACCGCCAGCGGTGAGGCCGTCAATCTGTCGCTCAATGGCGCGGTGGTCGAAGGCCGCACCGCTACGAGCAACGCGCTGGTGTTCACCGTCAGCGTCGCCGCCAATGGTGAGGTCACGCTCGACCAGTTGCGGGCCGTGGTGCATCCCGACGCCACCGATCCCGATGACGCGACGAGCCTGACCTCGGACGACCTGGTGACGCTGACGGCGACCACGACCGACGGCGATGGCGACAGTGTCCAGGCAACGCTCAATATTGGGCAGAACCTGGTGTTCGAGGACGACGGACCGAGCATCAACACCACCGGTGAGGAACCAACGCTGACGGTGGACGAAACAGTCTTGGCGATCAACGATACCAAGAGCTTTGCCGTCAACTTCAACTCGGCGTTTGGCGCCGATGGGGCTGGCACTTTGACCTATGCGCTGGGTGTAGTGGCGGGAGCCTCCGGGCTGACCGACACCGCCAGCGGTGAGGCGGTCAACCTGTCGCTCAATGGCGCGGTGGTCGAAGGCCGCACCGCCACGAGCAACGCGCTGGTGTTCACCGTCAGCGTCGCTGCCAATGGTGATGTCACGCTCGACCAGCTTCGGGCGGTGGTGCATCCCGACACCACCGATCCCGATGATGCGACGAGCCTGACTTCGGATGACCTGGTGACGCTGACGGCGACCACGACCGACGGCGATGGCGACAGTGTCCAGGCAACGCTCAATATTGGGCAGAACCTGGTGTTCGAGGACGACGGACCGAGCATCAACACCACCGGTGAGGAACCAACGCTGACGGTGGACGAAACAGTCTTGGCGATCAACGATACCAAGAGCTTTGCCGTCAACTTCAACTCGGCGTTTGGCGCCGATGGGGCTGGCACCCTGACCTATGCGCTGGGTGTGGTGGCGGGGGCCTCCGGGCTGACCGATACGGCCACGGGCCAGGCGGTGAACCTGTCGCTCAATGGCGCGGTGGTCGAAGGCCGCACCGCCACGAGCAACGCGCTGGTGTTCACCGTCAGCGTCGCCGCCAATGGTGATGTCACGCTCGACCAACTGCGGGCCGTGGTGCATCCCGACACCACCGATCCCGATGACTCGACGAGCCTGACCTCGGATGATCTGGTGACGCTGACGGCGACCACCACCGACGGCGATGGCGACAGTGTCCAGGCGACGCTCAATATTGGGCAGAACCTGGTGTTCGAAGACGACGGACCGAGCATCAGCACCACCGGTGAGGAACCAACGCTGACGGTGGACGAAACAGTCTTGGCGATCAACGACACCAAGAGCTTTGCCGCCAACTTCACCTCGGCGTTTGGCGCCGATGGGGCTGGCACTTTGACCTATGCGCTGGGCGTAGTGGCGGGGGCCTCCGGGCTGACCGACACCGCCAGCGGTGAGGCGGTCAACCTGTCGCTCAATGGCGCGGTGGTCGAAGGCCGCACCGCCACGAGCAACGCGCTGGTGTTCACCGTCAGCGTCGCCAGCAATGGTGAGGTCACGCTCGACCAGCTTCGGGCGGTGGTGCATCCCGACACCACCGATCCCGATGATGCGACGAGCCTGACTTCGGATGACCTGGTGACGCTGACGGCGACCACGACCGACGGCGATGGCGACAGTGTCCAAGCGACCCTCAACATCGGACAGAACCTGGTGTTCGAAGACGACGGACCGAGCATCAGCGCCACCGGTGAGGAACCAACGCTGACGGTGGATGAAACAGTCTTGGCGATCAACGACACCAAGAGCTTTGCCGCCAACTTCAACTCGGCGTTTGGCGCCGATGGGGCTGGCACTTTGACCTATGCGCTGGGTGTAGTGGCCGGGGCCTCCGGGCTGACCGACACCGCCAGCGGTGAGGCAGTCAACCTGTCGCTCAATGGCGCGGTGGTCGAAGGCCGCACCGCTACGAGCAACGCGCTGGTGTTCACCGTCAGCGTCGCCGCCAATGGTGACGTCACGCTCGACCAGCTTCGGGCCGTGGT
>NZ_JBYTBK010000082.1:0-1926 GCF_058789115.1 Pseudomonas sp. FW300-N1A1
TTGGGGCTGCTACGCAGCCCAGCGGGAGCAAGCTCCCTCGCCACGGGTACTATGTTCGGCTGGTCTTTGGCTTAACTAATCGGCATTAGCCGATGGCGCCCTTCTTCACTGCGGTGACCTTAGTGTTGCAAAGCCGCTTGTTGCGTCCCGTTGATCGGGATGCGTTTGGCTTTCGCCTCTTCCGGCACCACGCGCAGCAGGTCGATGCTCAGCAGGCCGTTACGCAGGTCAGCGGCCTTGATCTCGATGTGATCGGCCAGCCGGAACGACAGCTTGAACGCACGCTGGGCGATGCCTTGATGCAGATAGGTCACGCCTTCGTTGGCGTCACGTTTGCCGCCACTGATGGTCAACACGCCTTTTTCGACTTGCAGGTCCAGGTCTTCTTCCTGGAAGCCCGCGGCCGCGATGACGATGCGGTATTGGTCGTCGCCGTGTTTTTCAACGTTGTAAGGTGGGTAGCTGCTGCCGGGCTCATTGCGCAGCGCAGACTCGAACAGATCGTTGAAACGATCGAAACCAACCGAAGAACGGAACAGTGGAGCCAGGGAAAATGCGGTACTCATGATTAAAATCTCCTGAAAACAATCAGCAAGGTTTTGTCTCCGCGACCCGAATTCGGCATCGCGTAACCCTTAGATAGGGACCGCTGATTGCATTTCAAGAGATTTTTTGCTGTTTTTTTATAAAAAAGTTCAGGCCGCTTCAGCGACCTGCAAACCGAGCAAACGCGAAACCTGATCCAGCTCAGTCTCACGACGCATGAGGGTAAACAGCTCCACTGCCTCGGGATAATTGCGGGTCAGCATCGCCAGCCACTGCTTCAAGCGACCCGGCGATTGCCGTGGCGTCATTTGCGCCTTGGCCTGTAGCCAGAACGCCTGGATCAGCGGCAGCAACTCGGCCCAAGTCATCTCGACCACCTCTTCACCGGCCCGTGCGGCAGCGATCTGCCGGGCCAGGTCAGGGCGCGACACCAGGCCGCGACCGAGCATGATGTCTTCCACTCCGCTGATTTCCCGGCAGCGACGCCAGTCGTCCACGCTCCAGATATCGCCGTTGGCGAACACCGGCACCTTGACCACGTCCTGCACCCGCGGGATCCACTCCCAGTGCGCCGGCGGCTTGTAGCCATCCGTCTTGGTCCGGGCGTGCACCACGATGTGCTCGGCGCCACCTTCGGCCAGGGCCGTGGCGCACACCAGCGAACCGTCCGGGCTGTCAAAGCCCAGGCGCATCTTGGCGGTCACCGGAATGTGCGCGGGGACCGCGCGGCGAACGTGTTCGACGATCCGGTTGAGCAACTCCGGCTCCTTGAGCAACACCGCGCCGCCACGGGACTTGTTGACGGTCTTGGCCGGGCAACCGAAGTTCAGGTCGATCACCTCGGACCCCAGCTCGCACGCCAGCGCCGCGTTTTCCGCCAGGCACACCGGGTCGGAACCCAGCAGCTGCACGCGCAACGGCACGCCGGCAGCGGTCTTGGCACCGTGCAACAGTTCAGGGCCGAACTTGTGGAAATAGGCCGGCGTCAGCAGCTGATCGTTGATCCGGATGAACTCGGTCACGCACCAATCGATACCGCCAACACGGGTCAGCACGTCCCGCAGGATGTTGTCGACCAACCCCTCCATGGGCGCCAAAGCAATTTGCATGGAAAACACTCAACGAAAAACGTGCGGCAGTTTACCGGGTTTCATCGATCGGGGCATGTCGTACCGGTGGACGGTTGCTTCAGGCATCTGAATACAGAGCAACCCTACACCACTCAAGGAAACGTCTGATTTATCTCCCTGCACCGCCTCGCCTAGCGTGCTCGTCCCTACCCATCACACTAGGACTTGTTTGACATGAGGCGCTATCACATCACCGTCGGAGCCAAAACCACGGTCAACGGCACCGTGCTCACCGGCTACGCATACAGCA
>NZ_JBYTBK010000084.1:0-1389 GCF_058789115.1 Pseudomonas sp. FW300-N1A1
GGAGGCCAGGTTGGCGTTGTATGGCAGCAGCCTGGGGGTGTTGGGGGGTGGCGCGGAACTGGTGGGGAGTGCATTGGCGGGAGGGGCGAATCGGGTGCTGACGAATCGGGCGTTGTCTGTGCGAGGCGTGGCGACGGTCAAAACGACGGTGGATGCCGGGCGTGTGCTGGCGAGAGCGGGGGCGGTGATTAGTGCCGCAGCGGGGTTGTTCGAATCAACGCAAGCTGGTGTCGCTATGAATCGGACCTGGAGGAGCGGCGACACTACAGCTGCGACTGGATATGGTTTTTCTATGGTGCTTTCAAGTATCGGGACAGGCTTCAGTATTTACGCAGCAGCGTCAACAACCTCAGCACTGCTAGGCCCCTTGGGTATCGCCATGGTATTGGGTTTTCTGGCCTACGGCTTCTATCAGTGGGCCCAAAGAAAGGAATCAAGCCCCTTTGAACAATGGGCAAAACGCTGTTACTTCGGTCATGCGAACGAAACGCCCAAGGTTCATTGGCTAAGACCGGATCAGGCCCACATCGCCATTGCCGAACTCAATGCCGCGACACTGGGCCTTGAGGCAGGCGTCAATTTCCGACTACGAATGACCGGCCTCAGTTCCCCGGACTATGGCGGTCCCATCGCAGGCGTGAGCGCCCCGGTCTATGAACAATGCCTGGAGTACCGGCTGTCCCTGCCGTACTTCGACGCCACTCGCTCTGCTTACCGCTGGACCCTGACGATACACCGCCACGGCGACGGACCCGCCACGCAGTACACCCGCGGAGAAGTCGTGGTGGGCGGTGAGTTAAATCCCCCCGCCATTACCACCTCTGCCAGCGAACGTCGCGCCGCGCTGGCAACCTCTACACCTCCCAAAAAGCCCGACTACCGAGCAAACAGCACCACGCCTCGCGTGACCATCCGCACCGTCCACATGACCGATGGCAGCTCCACACAGGTGAAAGACATCCAGGGGGCGATTGTCCTCTTGCTCGAGGCCCGGCACTACAACATCGAAGGCGCGACCTTGTCATTGACCTACTGGCCCGACCGAGAGGTACAGGAAGCTTACGCAGAGCTGAGCATGGTGGACTTCCAATGAACGCCCAACCCCATCACAACCCATCTTTCTGGAATTAAGCTATGGCATACACCGCTCCCTTACTCGACGAGCCGGCGCCCGGCTGGAAACACGACTTGCCTGGGCCCAACCACCCACCCTCCGTTGAGCCCTATCCACCCGTACTGCCGAATCCACCCAACTACGTGGACGACATCTATCTGGAGTTACCGCGCTCGACGCTCAGGATGCGGAGTGTGGGTGCCTGGATAGCCATTCTTTTTCTCTTAATGTCATTCATCTCTGTTGCGATTTGGATCACGGCGGTTGTAACCATA
>NZ_JBYTBK010000085.1:0-1374 GCF_058789115.1 Pseudomonas sp. FW300-N1A1
TCCGTGACCATCGGCGACACCATCAGCGAAGTCACCGCCACCCTGACCGTGGATAAAACCACCGTCACCGAAGGCGGCCAGATCACCTACACCGTGACCCTGACCAACGCTGCCGGCCTGCCGATGGGCGCCCATGGTCCGCTGGAATTCACCCTGTCCGACGGCACCGTGGTCAAGATCCCGGCCAACGGTACTTCCGGCACTGCCAGCATCACCGTTAACGACGACATCTTCACCGGCGGCCAGCCGGCCATCGTCAACAAACTGGAAAGCGTTTCCGGTGCCGAGCAGTTTGAACAACTGACCCTCGGCCAGGACAAATACACCACCGTCGTCACCGACGAGCCTGGCTCGGGCGATCCGACCAACAACGAAGGCGACAAGATCACCGTCACCATCGAAAGCAATGGCGACGTGCTGGAAGACGCGGCACCGAAGTTCACCGTCAAGGTCGATCAAGTCCTCAAGCAAGACCTGACCGTGACCCTGAGCAACGGCGACACTGTCGTGATCAAGGCCGGCACCACCGAGACCCCGTACGAGCTCAAGGCTCAGGGCGACGACGTCTACAAAGACGGCCAGACCGTCGAAGTGGGTGTTACTGACGCTGTAATCGACGGCAAGTCCTTCGAAAACCTGGTACTCGGCGACAAGGCTGCCGTGACCATCGGCGATACCGTGACTGAAGTAGTCGCTACGTTGACTGTGGATAAAACCACCGTTACTGAAGGCGGCCAGATCACCTACACCGTGACCCTGACCAACGCAGCCGGCTTGCCAATGAGCAACCACGGCGAGCTGACCTTCAAGCTCAGTGATGGCACCACCATCACCGTGCCAGCGAACAGCACTACCGGCAGCGCAACGGTCGTCACCAGCAATGACATCTTCACCGGCGGTCAGCCTTCGCTGGTCAACAAGCTGGAATCCGTCAGCGGTGCCGAGCAGTTCGAGAAGCTGACCCTCGGCCAGGACGAATACACCACCACCGTCACCGACCAACCGACCGGCGAAGGTGACAAGATCACCGTCACCATCGAAAGCAACGGCAACGTGCTGGAAGACGCCGCACCGAAGTTCACCGTCAAAGTGGATCAGGTCCTCAAGCAAGACCTGACCGTGACCCTGAGCAACGGCGACACCGTCGTGATCAAGGCCGGCACCACCGAGACCCCGTACGAGCTGAAGGCTCAGGGCGATGACGTCTACAAAGATGGTCAGACCGTCGAAGTAGGTGTTACTGACGCTGTAATCGACGGCAAGTCCTTCGAAAACCTGGTACTCGGCGACAAAGCCACCGTGACCATCGGCGATACCGTGACTGAAGTAGTCGCTACGTTGACTGTGGATAAAACCACCGTCACCGAAGGCGGT
>NZ_JBYTBK010000086.1:0-1364 GCF_058789115.1 Pseudomonas sp. FW300-N1A1
CGGGACTGTCAGATATTTTGTGTGCGGGCCGGTAACGGCCTGCCGTTAGGCAGGCCATGCTTTACCAGGTCGGCCTGATAAATCGATCTCCGTACAGAATCGCGAATTGATTCATCGCACTTTTCCAGTCATGGGCCGCTGAGCCCCAGTTTGCTGTGATATTGCGCAGTCCAAGCCAGATCAGTTTTGTCGCCGCATCGTCGGTCGGGAAGTGACCTCGGGTCTTGATGATCTTGCGCAGCTGAGCGTTGATGCTCTCGATGACGTTGGTCGTGTAAATCACTTTTCGGATCGCCGGCGGGAAAACGAAAAATGGAATCACACGATCCCAAGCGCGGCGCCAAGCCGCCACTACCGTCGGATACTGCTTGCCCCATGGTCCGCTTTCAAACGCATCCAGCGCCTGCTCCGCCGCTTCGGCGGTGAGTGCCTGATAGATCGGTTTGAGCGCTTTGGCCAGTTCGCGACGCTTATCCCAAGCTGCGTAATCAAGACTATTGCGGATCAGATGAACAATGCAGGTTTGCAGTGTCGTCTCCGGAAATACGGCGCTGAGAGCTTCCGGCATGCCTTTAAGGCCATCGGTCACAGCAATCAACACGTCTTCGACGCCACGTGTCTTGAGGTCGTTGAAAACCTTCATCCAGAATTTAGCGCCCTCGGTCGTTTCGATCCAAATGCCGAGAATATCGCGTGTTCCGTCAGGCAAAACACCCAGGGCCAAGTAGATCGCCTTGTTGCGAACCAGGCCCTCTTCGCGGATTTTGACCCGCAGAGCATCGAAGAAAATAACCGGATACATCGGCTCCAAAGGCCGCTGTTGCCATGCACCGATCTCTGCCATGACCTCGTCGGTTACAGAGCTGATGAAGTCGGGAGAAACGTCCGTACCGTACTGCTCGGAAAGAAACGCACGGATCTCTCTGACCGTCATACCGCGGGCATACATAGCGATGATCTTGTCGTCGAACCCGGTGTAACGGCGTTCGTGTTTGGGAATCAGGATGGGAGAAAAACTGCCGTCCCGGTCGCGAGGTATATCCAGTCGGAGCGGGCCATCGCCGGTTAGAACCGTCTTGCTACTTTTGCCATTGCGCTGGTTGGTTTCATCCTCTGGGCGCTGCGCGCCCGGCGGATAGCCCAGGTGGTGACCGAGCTCAGCATTCAGGGCTCGCTCGATCAACGCCTTTTTGAACGCCGCAGAGGCGTCCTCAATGGCTTCAGCGGTCATCGGCCCATCGGTGAACTGCTCAAGCAGCTCTTTCGGGATTTTCGGCAGCTCTCGCAACGCGGGTTTCTTCTTGGTTGGCATACATGCACCTCTTACTCATGTTATGCCCGAACACAAAATTTCTGACACCCCC
>NZ_JBYTBK010000087.1:0-1314 GCF_058789115.1 Pseudomonas sp. FW300-N1A1
TGTCCCGTCCTGAATAAGGTTTACACCTTCTGACCGATTCTCAGGAGGGCGTAATGAATACGGGAAAAAGGCGCAGTCAGCGTGACTATCCGCTGACCTTTAAATTGTCCGTCGTCGATCAGGTCGAAAAAGGCGAGTTGAGTTATAAAGAGGCTCAAGCGCGCTATGGCATTCAGGGCAAATCGACCGTATTGAACTGGTTACGCAGACATGGTCGACAAAACTGGAGTCAAGGCGCGTCCATTCGCACCAAGAGATCCCGTTCCATGGATGAGCCTGACAAGCCGCTGACGCCTGAGCAGCGAATCAAAGAGCTTGAAGAAAAACTCGCCCAGGCGAACCAAAAAGCTCAGTTTTTCGAAGCCGTTGTTGATGTGTTGAAAAACGACTTTGGTGTTTCTGTCGTAAAAAAGCGATCCGGCAAGTCCTCTCCCAAGCCAAGGTCCAAGACCTGAGTATTAGTCGGGCTTGCCAATTCATGGGGATTTCCCGTCAGGCCTATTACAAGCGCAATCGAGCGTGTGATGCCCGGGCACGCCAAGCCGAGGAAGTCATGGGCTTTGTGCGGGAAAAGCGGCTTAGACAACCTCGCCTCGGCACTCGAAAGCTCCACAATCTGATGCACAGTGAACCCAAGGTGTCGGTAAAGGTTGGTCGAGACTGCCTATTCGATATTTTGCGAGATCGGCGCGAGCTGGTCCCCCGCAAGCGGGCTTATCACAAAACGACCGATAGCCATCATCGGTTCCGCCGGCATCCCAATTTGCTTAAAGAAGGGCCGGTACAAATAGTCGCTACGGCGCCAGAACAAGTATGGGTAGCCGACATCACCTACTTACCCACTCAAACGGGCGTGGCCTATCTGAGCTTGGTCACGGATGCCTATTCTCGAAAAATCGTGGGTCATCATGTCCACGAAAGCTTGCATACCGAATCTGTGATTCAGGCATTCAGAAAAGCGCTCAAGCAGCGAACCACTGGGCAAGAGCTGGTTCATCACTCAGATAGGGGCGTCCAATACTGCTCCGAGCTTTATCAGCGGTTGCATGCCAAGTACGGTGTCAGATGCTCAATGACCGATGGCTACGACTGCTATCAAAATGCTTTGGCTGAGCGTGTGAACGGGATTTTGAAAACTGAGTTTCTCTTACATCGACCGAAAGATGCGGCAGAAGCCACGCGAATGGTGGACGAGTCGGTGCAAATCTATAACAACGAGCGACCTCATCTGTCGCTGAAATACAAAACGCCCGATGCGGTGCATCGGGCGTTTTGAGGCTGAAATGGGTGTAAACCTATTTCAGGACTGGACAC
>NZ_JBYTBK010000088.1:0-1283 GCF_058789115.1 Pseudomonas sp. FW300-N1A1
TGTTTGGACCGGGGACATGGTTTACACCTGTTCGGGGACATGGTGGACACTTTTTAATACGACACATTGATCATCTGGAGATGTCGTGTGTCCTGGAAAGAGGTGTCTGCCTTGCAGCTTCGTACCGAGTTTGTCTCCTTGGCCCGTCAAGAAGGGGCGAACATAAAAGAGCTCTGTTGCCGTTACGGTATTAGCCGAACGACCGGCTACAAGTGGCTCAAACGCTTCAAGGAAGAAGGCGCGGCGGGCTTGATTGATCAATCCCGACGACCCCTGTCGTCACCTGGGAAAACCACTGCCACCCCTGAAAAACAGATTCTGGACTTGAATCTGGAACACACCTCCTGGGGAGCCCGCAAGATCAAACGGTACTTTGAGGACAAGGGCCATGTGATGCCGGCGCCCAGCACCGTGCATGCCATTCTCAAGCGCAACGATCGAATTGATCCCGCTGCGTCTCTCGTAAAACCCTTCATTCGATTCGAACATCCCCAACCAAACGATCTCTGGCAAATGGATTTTAAAGGCCATGTCAGCATGCGTGCAGGACGTTGCCACCCGTTGACCTTGCTGGATGATCATTCCCGTTTTTCGTTGATAATTGCCGCCTGCGCGAACGAGAAAAGAGAAACGGTGCAAAACCACTTGATCAGCGTTTTCCGGCGTTACGGGCTACCCCGCCGCATGACGATGGACAATGGTCCACCTTGGGGACACGAGGGAGATGTCTACACTGGCCTTGAATTATGGCTGATGCGTCAAGGTATTGAAGTGTCCCACTCCCGGCCTTATCACCCGCAAACACAGGGTAAGCTGGAACGTTTTCATCGCAGCCTGAAGGCGGAACTACTTACCGACAGAACACTGATCGACCTCGACGCAGCTCAGCAGACTTTTGACCAATGGCGGAAAATCTATAACCACCAACGTCCGCACCAAGCCTTGAATCACAACGTTCCCGCTTCCCGGTACCGACAAAGCGAGCTGTGCTATCGAGAGGTGCTGCCAGAGCTGGAATACGGCGACGATGATGAAATTCGGACCGTGCAGGCCAATGGGGAACTCAACTGGCGTGGGTGGGAGCTCAAGCTGGGCCGGGCGTTCACCGGTGAGCGTGTGGGCTTGCGCAGGACCTTGGAGGACGGCAAACACGATGTCTACTGGGGTAGACATCGTGTTGCGCAAATTGACATGAACGTCCGATCCGTAATATCAGGTAAACGGCTTCGTTAACTGTCCACCATGTCTCCGAACATGTGTCCACCATGTCCCCGGTCCAAACA
>NZ_JBYTBK010000089.1:0-1249 GCF_058789115.1 Pseudomonas sp. FW300-N1A1
ACGGATTCCAGCTTGTTGACCAGCGAAGGCTGGCCGCCAGTGAAGATGTCATTGGTGGTGACGACCGTGGCGCTGCCGGTGGCGCTGTTGGCTGGCACGGTGATGGTGGTGCCATCGGAGAGCTTGAAGGTCAGCTCGCCGTGGTTGCCCATTGGCAAGCCGGCGGCGTTGGTCAGGGTCACGGTGTAGGTGACCTGGCCGCCTTCGGTGACAGTGGTTTTATCCACGGTCAGGGTGGCGGTGACTTCGCTAATGGTGTCGCCGATGGTCACGCTGGCTTTGTCGCCGAGCACCAGGTTTTCGAAGGACTTGCCGTCGATTACAGCGTCAGTAACACCGACGTCGACGATCTGGCCGTCTTTGTAGACGTCGTCGCCCTGAGCCTTGAGCTCGTACGGGGTCTCGGTGGTGCCGGCCTTGATCACCACGGTATCGCCGTTGCTCAGGGTCACGGTCAGGTCCTGCTTGAGGACCTGGTCGACCTTGACGGTGAATTTCGGTGCGGCGTTTTCCAGCACGTCGCCGTTGCTTTCGATGGTGACGGTGATCTTGTCGCCTTCGTTGGCCGGGTTGGTCGGATCGCCTGAACCTGGCTCGTCGGTAACGACGGTGGTGTATTTGTCTTGGCCGAGGGTCAGTTGTTCGAACTGCTCGGCGCCAGAAACGCTTTCCAGCTTGTTGACGATGGCTGGCTGGCCGCCGGTGAAGATGTCATCGTTGGCGGTAACGCTGGCAGTACCAGAAGTACCGTTGGCCGGGATCTTGACCACGGTGCCGTCGGACAGGGTGAATTCCAGCGGACCATGGGCGCCCATTGGCAGGCCGGCGGCATTGGTCAGGGTCACGGTGTAGGTGATCTGGCCGCCTTCGGTGACAGTGGTTTTATCCACGGTCAGGGTGGCGGTGACTTCGCTGATGGTGTCGCCGATGGTCACGGTAGCCTTGTCGCCGAGTACCAGGTTTTCGAAGGACTTGCCGTCGATTACAGCGTCAGTCACGCCGACTTCGACGGTCTGGCCGTCTTTGTAGACGTCGTCGCCCTGAGCCTTGAGCTCGTACGGGGTCTCGGTGGTGCCGGCCTTGATCACGACGGTATCGCCGTTGCTCAGGGTGACGGTCAGGTCCTGTTTCAGGACTTGGTCGACCTTGACGGTGAACTTCGGTGCCGCGTCTTCCAGCACGTCGCCGTTGCTTTCGATGGTGACGGTGATCTTGTCGCCTTCGCCGGGCGGTTGGTCGGTGATGGTGG
>NZ_JBYTBK010000090.1:0-1235 GCF_058789115.1 Pseudomonas sp. FW300-N1A1
TGTAGTGGTCTAATGAAACCGGACACCCATTTAGGCGAGAATGCTCGCCAGATCGAGGTGTCAGATGACCAAACAACGCCGCTCCTTTACTCCTGAATTCAAGCGCGAGGCTGCCGACCTTGTGCTCAAACAAAACTACAGCTACATCGAAGCCAGCCGTTCACTCGGCATTGGTGAGTCGGCATTGCGCCGCTGGGTTGACCAGATTCAGAAAGAACATAAAGGCGTCACCCCGCAGAGCAAGGCACTGACTCCGGAACAGCAAAAAATTCAGGAGCTGGAAGCCCGGATTGCTCGGCTTGAGCGAGAGAAATCAATACTAAAAAAGGCTACCGCGCTCTTGATGTCGGAAGATCACGAGCGTTCGCGCTGATTGACCAGTTGAGCGCACATGAGCCGGTTGATTGGCTGTGCAAGGTGTTTGACGTCACTCGCTCGTGTTACTACGCCCAGCGCCAGCGGCGCCGCACGCCCGATGTTGAACGGCTTCGATTGCGTAGTCGCGTCAGTGAGCTGTTCTCGCAAAGTCGCAGCTCTGCGGGCAGTCGCAGCATCCTGTCGCTGATGCGTGAAGACGGTGAGCAACTCGGTCGATTCAAAGTGCGTAGCTTGATGCGCGAGCTTGATTTAGTCAGCAAACAACCCGGCTCCCATGCCTACAAACGAGCGACAGTAGAAAGACTGGATATCCCGAACACATTGAACCGCGAGTTCGACGTGCCAGCGCCCAATCAAGTCTGGTGCGGCGATATCACCTACATTTGGGCTCAAGGAAAGTGGCATTACCTGGCTGTCGTCATGGATCTTTGTACGCGTCGGATCGTGGGCTGGGCGCTGTCGGAAAAGCCAGACGCTGAGCTGGTGATCAAAGCGCTGGATATGGCTTACGAGCAGCGTGGCAGGCCTTCGGATCTGCTATTCCACTCGGACCAGGGTTCGCAATATGCAAGCCGACTCTTTCGCCAGCGGTTGTGGCGATACCGCATGCGCCAGAGCATGAGTCGACGAGGAAACTGCTGGGATAACGCACCGATGGAGCGCGTATTTCGCAGCTTGAAAACAGAGTGGATACCGACCGTGGGCTATCGAACTGCGCAGGAAGCACAGCGCGATATCAGCCATTTTTTGATGCATCGCTACAACTGGATTCGGCCTCATCAATTCAACGATGGGTTGGCTCCAGCGCGGGCCGAGGAAAAATTTAAAGTCGTGTCCGGGATTAGTTGACCACTACA
>NZ_JBYTBK010000091.1:0-1235 GCF_058789115.1 Pseudomonas sp. FW300-N1A1
TCCCCTGTGGCGAGCGAGCTTGCTCGCGCTGGACGGCGCAGCCGTCCCAGTACAGCCATCGAGGAGTGTCAGGCAAGCCGCATTCAGCTTTATGGCGGCGGCTGCGCCACCGAGCGGGAGCAAGCTCCCTCGCCACAATGGTAAGTGCTGCTTGAAAGGAGTGAGCCTGAGCCTGAGCCATGAGCTGCCACCTGCCACCTGAAAACGCGGCGGCTGATGAAGATCCCCTGTGGCGAGCGAGCTTGCTCGCGCTGGACGGCGTAGCCGTCCCAGTACAGCCATCGAGGAGTGTCAGGCAAGTCGCGTTCAGCTTTATGGCGGCTACGCCACCGAGCGGGAGCAAGCTCCCTCGCCACAATGGGTGGATGGTGCTGGATCGTGTGTTCAGAGCCAGCAGGCATCCCAAAGCGGATAGTCGCCAATTTTTTCCACCAGTCCCGCACGTAAAGGATTGGCGACAATGTAACGAGCAAATGGCAGCAGGTCTTCGTCATCGCGCAGGGCTCGGTCGTGATAACCCGATTGCCAAAGAGCTCCCACTCTATTCGATGCCCGGTTGATAGTGAGGGTGCTGCGCGACTTGGTGGTTTGCATGATTCTCGCCAGGGAATGTTGTTCGAGTTGAATCAACCAATGAAAGTGGTCAGGCATGACCACCCAAGCTAATGAGTTGACCCAACCCTGATCGTGAATTCGCCTGAGTTCGGCACTCAGCAGCCGTCCCAAGCGCCAGTCAGTGAATACAGGGCGTCTTTGGTGCACAACTGCAGTTAGAAGATAACCCCGCCCCGGTTCTGAGTGACGTCCGCGGCGTAGCAGGTGTGAGTTTGGGCGTGGGTGCATTGCTTGCGCCCCTTTGTTGTGGTCTCAACTGACACTAGTTCTCTGCCTGCTGACTCGGAGCTACTTTGTCTGAGTGAATTTTCTCAAGTGTTTGAAGGACGTACTTAATTGTGGCGAGCGAGCTTGCTCGCGCTGGACGGCGCAGCCGTCCCAGTACAGCCATCGAGGAGTGTCAGGCAAGTCGCATTCAGCTGTATGGCGGCGACTACGCCACCGAGCGGGAGCAAGCTCCCTCGCCACGGGGATAGGGGCTGCCTGAAAGTAGTGTGCCTGAGTCATGAAGTGCTACCTGCCAAGTGAAAGCGTGGCAGTTGGTGAAGATCCCCTGTGGCGAGCGAGCTTGCTCGCGCTGGACGGCGCAGCCGTCCCAGTACAGCCATCGAGGAGTGTCA
>NZ_JBYTBK010000092.1:0-1214 GCF_058789115.1 Pseudomonas sp. FW300-N1A1
CTGGAATCCGTCAGCGGTGCCGAGCAGTTCGAGAAGCTGACCCTCGGCCAGGACGAATACACCACCACCGTCACCGATCAACCGACCGGCGAAGGCGACAAGATCACCGTCACCATCGAAAGCAACGGTGATGTGCTGGAAGACGCCGCACCGAAGTTCACCGTCAAGGTCGACCAAGTCCTGAAACAGGACTTGACCGTGACCCTGAGCAACGGCGATACCGTCGTGATCAAGGCCGGCACCACCGAGACCCCTTACGAGCTCAAGGCTCAGGGCGACGACGTCTACAAAGACGGCCAAACCGTCGAAGTCGGCATCGATAACGCCACAGTCGACGGCAAGTCCTTCGAAAACCTGGTGCTCGGCGACAAGGCTGCCGTGACCATCGGCGATACCGTGACTGAAGTAGTCGCTACGTTGACTGTGGATAAAACCACCGTCACCGAAGGCGGTTCGGTCACCTACACCGTGACCCTGACCAATGCCGCCGGCCTGCCAATGAGCAACCACGGCGAGCTGACCTTCAAGCTCAGTGATGGCACCACCATCACCGTGCCAGCCAACAGCACCACCGGCAGCGCAACGGTCGTCACCAGCAATGACATCTTCACCGGTGGCCAGCCGGCTATCGTCAACAAGCTGGAAAGCGTTTCCGGTGCGGAGCAGTTCGAGAAGCTGACCCTCGGCCAGGACGAATACACCACCACCGTCACCGACCAACCGACCGGCGAAGGTGACAAGATCACCGTCACCATCGAAAGCAACGGCGACGTGCTGGAAAACGCCGCACCGAAGTTCACCGTCAAGGTCGACCAAGTCCTGAAACAGGACCTGACCGTGACCCTGAGCAACGGCGACACCGTCGTGATCAAGGCCGGCACCACCGAGACCCCGTACGAGCTCAAGGCTCAGGGCGATGACGTCTACAAAGATGGTCAGACCGTCGAAGTCGCTATCGATAACGCCACGGTCGACGGCAAGTCCTTCGAGAACCTGGTGCTCGGCGACAAGGCTACTGTGACCATCGGCGACACCATCAGTGAAGTCACTGCCACCCTGACCGTGGATAAAACCACTGTCACCGAAGGCGGCCAGATCACTTACACCGTCACTCTGACCAACGCTGCTGGCTTGCCAATGGGCGCCCATGGTCCGCTGGAATTCACCCTGTCCGACGGCACCGTGGTCAAGATCCCGGCCAACGGTACTTCCGG
>NZ_JBYTBK010000093.1:0-1000 GCF_058789115.1 Pseudomonas sp. FW300-N1A1
CACCGGACTGCGCGGGGCCGCCAGCGGCGACATGCTGCTGGCACTCGGCGGGATGTACCTGCTCAGCGATTCGTTGAACAAGAACCTCAGGGAAGCGGAACGGGTAATCGGGGACAAGGCGCTGGAGGCCAGGTTGGCGTTGTATGGCAGCAGCCTGGGGGTGTTGGGGGGTGGGGCGGAACTGGTGGGGAGTGCATTGGTGGGAGGGGCGAATCGGGTGCTGACGAATCGGGGTTTGTCTGCGCGAGGTGCGGTGTTAGTGGAGGCGACCGCAAATTCCGGGCACCTTCTTGCAAGAGCGGGGGCCGTGATTGGTGCCGCTGCGGGAATTTTTGAGGCGATGCAGGCAGGAATCGCTGTCAATCGTGCAGGGAAAGGTGGCGATACCCTTGCTGCAACTCTGTATGGGGCCTCGATGGGATTCTCAAGTATCGGAGCGGGCTTTGGGATTGCTGCGGCGGCTTCAGGAAGCTCAGCGCTGCTAGGCCCTTTGGGTATAGCGATTGTATTGGGCTTTCTGGCCTACAGCTTTTATCAGTGGGCCCAAAGAAAGGAATCAAGCCCCTTTGAACAATGGGCAAAACGCTGCTACTTCGGTCTTGCAAACGAAACACCCAAGGTTCATTGGCTACGACCTGACCAGGCCCACATCGCCATTGCCGAGCTCAATGCTGCGACCCTGGGCCTTGAGGTGGGTGTCAATTTCCGGCTGCGAATGACTGGCCTCAGCTCCCCTGACTATGGCGGCCCCATCGCAGGTATCAGCGCCCCGGTCTACGAGCAGTGCCTGGAGTACCGGCTGTCCCTGCCGTACTTCGACGCTTCGCGTTCTGCCTATCGCTGGACCCTCACGATACACCGCCATGGCGACGGACCTGCCACTCAGTACACACGCGGAGAAGTGGTCGCGGGAGGCGAGTTAGATCCCCCCGCCATTGCCACCTCAGCCAGCGAACGTCGCGCCGCGCTGGCAACCTCTACACCTCCCAAAAAGCCCGAC
>NZ_JBYTBK010000094.1:0-942 GCF_058789115.1 Pseudomonas sp. FW300-N1A1
GATACCGTCGTGATCAAGGCCGGCACCACCGAGACCCCGTACGAGCTCAAGGCTCAGGGCGACGACGTCTACAAAGATGGTCAAACCGTCGAAGTCGGCGTGACTGACGCCAGCGTTGACGGCAAGTCCTTCGAAAACCTGGTACTCGGCGACAAGGCTACCGTGACCATCGGCGACACCATTAGTGAAGTCACCGCCACCCTGACCGTGGATAAAACCACCGTCACTGAAGGCGGCCAGATCACCTACACCGTGACCCTGACCAACGCTGCCGGCCTGCCGATGGGCGCCCATGGTCCGCTGGAGTTCACCCTGTCCGACGGCACCGTGGTCAAGATCCCGGCCAACGGTACTTCCGGCACTGCCAGCGTCACCGCCAACGATGACATCTTCACCGGCGGCCAGCCGGCCATCGTCAACAAGCTGGAAAGCGTTTCTGGCGCTGAGCAGTTCGAACAACTGACGCTGAATGACACCACGCTGACCACGTCCGTGACCGACGAGCCTGGCTCGGGTGACCCAACCGACCCGGCCAACGAAGGCGACAAGATCACTGTCACCATCGAAAGCAACGGCAACGTGCTGGAAAACGCCGCGCCGAAGTTCACCGTCAAAGTCGACCAGGTGCTGAAACAGGACCTGACCGTGACCCTGAGCAACGGCGATACCGTCGTGATCAAGGCCGGCACCACTGAAACTCCATACGAACTCAAGGCTCAGGGCGACGACGTCTACAAAGACGGCCAGACCGTCGAAGTCGGCATCGATAACGCCACGGTCGACGGCAAGTCCTTCGAAAACCTGGTACTCGGCGACAAGGCTGCCGTGACCATCGGCGATACCATCAGCGAAGTCACTGCCACCCTGACCGTGGATAAAACCACCGTCACCGAAGGCGGTTCGGTCACCTACACCGTGACCCTGACCAACGCCGCTGGCCTG
>NZ_JBYTBK010000095.1:0-742 GCF_058789115.1 Pseudomonas sp. FW300-N1A1
CGACGTTCGCTGGCCGAGAGGTTGGTGTTGATCAACAGCGGCTCTGCAAGCTGGTCACCGATTTTCTGCCGTGGGTTAAGCGACGCATAAGGGCTCTGGAACACCATCTGCACGTCTTTGCGCAGTTGCTTGCGCTGGGCCTTGTTGGCGCCGGCCACTTCCTGCCCGGCGATTTGCAAGGAGCCGGAGGACGGCTCTTCAATCAGTGTCAGGGCACGGGCCAGTGTGGATTTACCGCAACCGGACTCGCCCACGACGGCCAGAGTCTTGCCGGCTTCCAGCTCGAACGACACGCCGTTCAGTGCGCGAACCGTCGCATGGCCTTTGAACAGGCCACGGGAAACTTCGTAGTGACGGGTCAGGTCACGGGCGGTGAGAACGACGGCCATTACGCCACCTCCTGATTCAAAGGATAGAAGCAGCGGGCGAGGCTGTTGCTTTTCGGGTCCAGGGCAGGACGTTCTTGTCGGCAGTTATCCTGCACGTAAGGGCAGCGTGGCGACAGCAGGCAGCCTTGCGGACGGTCATAGCGGCCCGGAACGATGCCCGGAAGGGTGGCCAGTCGGGAAGCGCCCAGGCTGTGTTCGGGAATCGCCTTGAGCAGCGCTTCAGTGTACGGGTGTGCCGGGATGTCGAACAGTTGTGGCACCTGACCGACTTCCACCGCCTGGCCTGCGTACATCACGCACACGCGCTGGGCGGTTTCGGCCACGACCGCGAGGTCGTGGGTGATCAGCACCAG
>NZ_JBYTBK010000096.1:0-647 GCF_058789115.1 Pseudomonas sp. FW300-N1A1
CCGCCGAGGGGCGAGGGTGGCGATTGGCGGTCCTTCTATGTAGTGAATCATGGCCTGCATACCGGGTTGGCAATTGCGCGCCCCGATCTACTTCAGGTGCTTCCCGCACTGGCCGAAGAGTTCGGTGACGGCGACTTCGTTGAGTTCGGCTGGGGTGACGAGGACTTTTACCGAGCCCCACAGGCCACCTTGAACCTCGCCCTGCGAGCCTTGTTCGGGTCGACGGCAACCGTGCTACATGCGGTCAAGATTGACGGGGACCCGAGGCAGCGTTTCGCCGCAAGCGAGGTCATCGAGGTGCAGGTGACGGAGGACGGCTACCGGCGACTGCTCGCGTTCGTGGCCGGGACCTTCACCCACTCAGCGACGGGCACCTTGGCGGTGCTCGGGCCTGGCCTGTATGGAGAGAGCCGGTTCTACCAGGCCGAGGGTAGCTATTCGCTGTTTTATACCTGCAATACTTGGGTCGCAGAGGCGCTGGCCGCGAGCAGTTGCCCAATGTCGGCTACAGCGGTAATTACGGCGGGGAACGTCATGTCGCAGTTACGCCGGGCGACAGCGGTCGGTGCATCCTGCCTGGTTACCCGCTTACCCGCGCTGACGATGGGGGTGTATTCCCACCTTGTGTCGAATGATACTAACGCGAA
>NZ_JBYTBK010000097.1:0-592 GCF_058789115.1 Pseudomonas sp. FW300-N1A1
GCCTACGACGCGTCGGACCGCTTGATCGAAGAAAAACGCATCGACCAGCTGACCCGCGAGTTCAGCTACAACCTGGGCGGGCACCTGACGCGTGTCGACGAAACCGGCTACGGCGAACGCGCCGAACGACCGCAACGCACTACCGAATTCGAACGCGACAGCATTGGCCGGTTGCTGTCCAAGCTCAACGCCGATGCACGACAGGATTACGCCTACGACGATGGCGACCGCTTGCTGTCCATCGAGCGTCTTCCGACAGCCAGTGGTAGGAAACTCGGCGTCAGCGAAGAACAACTCGAATTTGCCTACGACCTGCTGGGCCGCCTGATCAAGGAGACCACGGCGCAAGGTGAATTGACCTACGAATACGACCCGCTGAGCAACCTGACCACCCTGACACTGCCCACCGGCCAACACCTCAATCACCTGTACTACGGCAGCGGTCACCTGCACCAACTCAACCTCGACGGCCAGCTGATCAGCGACATGGAACGCGACGACCTGCACCGCGAGGTCTACCGTTCCCAGGGCCAACTGACCAGTTGCTTCGGCTACGACGCCATGGGCCGCAAGAGTTGGCAGTTCGCCTCGA
>NZ_JBYTBK010000098.1:0-587 GCF_058789115.1 Pseudomonas sp. FW300-N1A1
TCGCTGTCGTCATCCTGGTTGCCGGCCGTCTCGTCGATCGTCACCGAGCCGCCGCCATCGATCACGTCCGCGCTCGGTCCGTCGTCGTCGAAGTTGATGTCATCGCCGATGCCAACGCTGTCGGTGCTGGTGTCGCCGTCACCGTCGGTCACCGTCACCACCGCGTTGATCAGACCGGTCAGATCAATCCGGTCGTCGTGGGCCGCCGCCGTGCTGCCGGCGACGGGGTGCGTGAGCGAGACATACTGCGCCACCGCCACGTTGCCGTCCTGCAGCAGCGCAATCGCGAACGCCGCAGGATCCGCTACCGTGACCACGCCATTGGCCACGTCATAGCGGCCGACAATCAGATCGCCTTCCTTGAACAACAGGATGTTCTTGCCATCGGTGGTGTCGAGCAGCGAATCGGTGCCGTTGCCACCCACAATCGCCAGTGACAGCACTTTGGTCGCACCCTCCTGGTCCTGGCCAAAGCTGCTGAGCAACGTGGTGGCCAAAGGCGTGGTGCTGATCGCGAACTCCGTCGGGCTCAAGTCCGTGCCCTTGTTCAACACTTCCGTGTCGAACAGCGCCAGAACCGCCGCCGC
>NZ_JBYTBK010000099.1:0-536 GCF_058789115.1 Pseudomonas sp. FW300-N1A1
TGTGGGAGATTCTATGTTTGAGGGGAAGCTCCAATAACTGAGTTTGGGTGGTATTCGCTCTGGTTTTTCATCAGGGCGAACGCTACTCGTGCCAGCTTGCGAGCCAGAATGACCAACACTTGCGTCGTCTTCAAACCCCGCTCCAGATAGCGCTCGTAAAATGGTTTCCAGGTCTCTGAGCGACGGGCAGCCAGGGCGGCGTTATGCAGCAAACGTCGTATCTCTGAGTCCCCTTTCTTGGTTAGCTTTCGACGCCCGGTCATCTCTCCTGAGTCAGACACTCTCAAATCCATTCCCAGGAAGGCGATGTAGGCGTCACCACTTGCAAAATCGCCGCGCTGAAAGGCCATCGTCAATGCGGTAGCGGTAAGAAAACCAATACCCTCTATCGCCTGGCAGCGCTTGACCTGCTCCAGAAGACCGGCATCTTTGACGACCTCCAACAGCTTCTTCTGGATGAGTAGGTCCAACCGTTCCATCCCAGCGGCCAGACGTTTGAATGCGGCTTTCAACAGCGGTTCGTCACCCCAGCTTTG
>NZ_JBYTBK010000100.1:0-506 GCF_058789115.1 Pseudomonas sp. FW300-N1A1
TATGCGCCACCGGTTGCCAACGAGACCTTGCTGGCACCGCGCTGCGTCTCGGCCGATCACGATGCCCCGGCTTCCTTCCTCAACCTCGAGACCCACAAATACAGCCTGGCATGGCTGGCCTTTGCCAGTGATCCCTGGCCGGTCAGCGTGCTCAATGCCTACAAGGCCGGGCGCGCACCCGAGCGTTTCCATGAGCTGAACCTGGCCCAGGCCCGGGATAACCCGGCCAGCCTGGGCCTGGGCATGACCGCCGACAACCCGCAGGTAAATGATCGGGTCTACGAGTATCAGCCCTTCCAGGCGGGCCACTTCACCAGCGTGCATGGTTTCTACGGTCGCTCCCCGCGGCTTGGCGCCTTGAAAGGCTTCCTGCGCAATGCCATCCCCCGCCATCAACTGTCGCACGGCGTGCTGGCCCTGGTTCTGGACGACACCCTCGGCCTGGTGCAGGAGTACAACGCCCTGCGCACGGCGTGGATACAGGCCCGCCAGCAATGGCTCGAGGA